>JANYCG010000095.1 GCA_025360385.1 Burkholderiales bacterium
GTCACCCATGCGTGCGCCAAAACGCGTGTTGAGCGAGGCGTAGGGCGCGCGGCTCATGTTCTCGGCCCCGCCGCCAATGGCGATGTCGCAGTCACCCAGCAAAATCGACTGGCTGGCCGACACGATCGCCTGCAAACCCGAGCCACACAGGCGGTTGACGTTGAAGGCCGGTGTGCCCTGTGCACAGCCGCCCTGGATGGCCGCCACGCGTGACAGGTACATGTCTTTGGGCTCGGTGTTGACCACGTGGCCAAACACCACATGGCCGACGTCGGCCCCGTCGACGCTGGCGCGTTTCATAGATTCGCGCACAATCTGCGCGCCCAGTTCAGTCGGCGCAATATCCTTCAGGCTCCCGCCAAAGGTTCCAATGGCGGTGCGCACAGCACTGACGACGACAACTTCACGGCTCATGACTAACTCCTGTTGAATGGGGATGATGGGTGCAGACTGCCTGATTTTGCGCCGAATGGGTTTCGGCTGGCTTACGGTGGCGTGGGCGTGAATCGTGGTCGATAACCTGCCGAGAACCTGCCGAAAGCTTCCGAAGAGCAGTCCGGCTGTATTTTGGAATAAAAACTGCCAATTGTTCCCATGGATATTGAATAGTTTGCTATTTAAAATATAGTTTTTCATGGGCTGTCACGGGCCATTAAAGGCCGGATCAGAGCCGCAGGCGGGTAGGGGCCAGTCCTGTCCACAGCCCGGCACGCCGCCTCAAAACATGCTCGCCGCGATATTGATGGTGAACGCGAGGATGGCAGTGTTGAAGGCGAAAGACAGGATCGATTGCAACAAGGCGAGCCGGCGCATGGCTTGGGTTGAGATGCTCACATCCGCCGTTTGGGAGGCCACGGCAATCGTGAACGAAAAATAAAGAAAGTCGCCGTAGTCTGGCTTGAAGGCTGTATCCGCCCCCGGAAAATCCAGGCCATGGCCGTGCGCCGTGCGGAAATAAAGGCTGGCGTAAGTCATCGTGAACACCGTCGGCAACAGCATCCAGCCACCCACCACGGTCGCCAGCGCCAGCGCCACGTGGGGCCAGGCGTGGGCTGCGCCGGGCAGTTTGGCGGCAGACAGTTCCACCACAATACCGGCCATGCTGACCAGGGCCGCCAGAATGACTATGGCCAGCACCGTGGCGGCACCTTCCGCCTGCGCCACTGCCACACGGCGAAGGTGGGCGTGGTCGGCCCTCAGCATCATCGCGCCGACCAGAATCAGATACAGCCACACGGTGATGTTCCAGCCCAGCAGGCTTCGCGTCACCAGCGTGAGGGTGGCGGGCAACAGCGCAGTGCTGGCCAGGCCGGCCAGCACGGCAATCAGCAGGCGGGGGCGGGCGCGCAGGTGGGTGGCAATTCGGCTCATGGGTGATAGCGTAGCGCATGTCGGTTGAGCAGGAAAGACGCAGCGAGGCCGTGCCCGGCTTTGACGGACTCCGTGCCGCGCGGGGCTACTCACCGCCCTGCATTCGGAAAAAACAGCTGCTCGCCGCCAATTTTGTAGCTGGCGATGGCCGCTTGACCCGGTCCCGAGACGACCCAGTCGACAAACTTTTGCGCGTCACCGGCTTTGACGTGGGGGTGTTTGGCAGGGTTGACCACCATCACGCCGTACGGGTTGAAAAGCTGGGTGTCGCCTTGGACCAGAATGCCCAGGTCTCCCCGGTTCTTGAAGGCCAGCCAAGTGCCACGATCGGTCAGCGCATAGGCATTGCTGCTGCTGGCGATGTTCAGCGCCTGCCCCATGCCGCAGCCACATTCCTTGTAGCCGCTGCCCTTGTTCTGCGCCACGCCTGCCTGCGCCCAGTAACGCAGCTCTGCCGCGTGGGTGCCGCTTTTGTCGCCGCGGGAGATGAATGCGCTGCCGCCCGGGCTGCCGTCACTGGCGAGTTTCCTCAAGGCCTCGGCAATGCTTTTTCCTTTGGTTTTGGCGGGGTCTGCCAAGGGCCCCACCAGCACAAAATCGTTGTACATCACGGGCCAGCGTTTGAGCGCAAAGCCGTCGGCGACCAGTTTTTCTTCAGCCGCCTGGTCATGCACGAACAAAATGTCGGCATCGCCCCGGCGGCCCATGTCCAGGGCCTGGCCGGTGCCCTGCGCCACCACTTTGATGTCGATGCCGCTGGCCTTTTTAAACTCGGGCAACAAATGCGCGAACAGGCCGGACTGCTCGGTGGACGTGGTGCTGGCCATCACCAGCGTTTGCGCGCCCAGCCCATATGGGGCCGTGGCGAGACCCAATGCAGCTATGAATAATATTGCAAACAATCTATATTTGGCGGGGACATAAGCTGAATTTGTCATCAACACACGCTCAGGTTGCAAAAAATGGAATGCCCGGGCAAGGTCAGCGCCAAGCGCCGACGCCGGGTCTTCCAGTATCGTAGGCAAAGCTTGAATCTCCAAGCCTATGAACTTCCGTGCATAGGCTCCAGTTTCACTACACGCTCTCGTGCGACAGCAGCCCGGTGCGGGTGCGCAATCCGCTGACGGATTTGTTGCAGGCAGTGGCGCAGGCGGGTCTGGCATCGAGCTGGCCGCGCGGGCGCGGGGCCTGGGCTTTGTGCCGCTGTTGCAGGAGCGTTATCACCTGGTGTGTTTGAAGTCTGCCCTGGAGCAGCCGCCCATTCAGGCGCTGCGCCGTTTGCTGCAAGATGCCAGCTGGCAGCAGGCCCTGGCGGCGTTGGCAGGCTACTTGCCGTCAGACTGCGGGCGGGTGCTGGCGTTGAACAAGGTCTTGCCTTGGTGGGACTTTGCCAAGACAGCCGTCAAAAAGAGTCAAAAACCGGATGATCAAGCGGCTTCAATAGGTAAAGTGCCGTAAATTCCCGTGTATATTGAATAGTTTGCTATATTAACTATAACAAACTGGCCAACCAGAAAGTGAAAACTAAAACCCCGGCGGGCTTTCAAACTGCATCAGTTGTCCGGTGGTGGGGTGGGTAAATTCAAGCTGGCTGGCGTGCAGCATCAGGCGCGGCGCGTGGTGTTGCGCGGCGGCGGGCGCGTAGAGCGTGTCGCCCAAAATCGGGTGTCCAATCGCAGCGAGGTGGACCCGCAGTTGGTGGGTGCGGCCCGTGAGGGGTTCGAGTTCGAGGCGGGTGGTGGTGGCGTCGCCGTCCTGCCGTTCTGCATCATTTGGCGCAACGCGCCATCGCGTCACGCTGGGTTTGCCGCCGTCCCACTGGATTTTTTGCAGAGGCCGGTTTGGCCAGTCGACCATGATGGGCAGGTCAATCACGCCCCATCCGCCGTCGGTTTGCAAAAGCGCGCCACTGACGACGGCGAAGTAACGCTTGCCGACCCGACGGCTGGCAAAGGCCTCGCTCAAAAGGCGTTGGTTGCGCGGGCCCCGTGCCATCAGCAGCAGGCCCGATGTGGCCATGTCCAGCCGATGCACCGAAAGTGCGTCAGGGTGTTGTGCCTGTACACGGGCGCTCAGGCAATCCTGCTTGTCGGCACCTTTGCCGGGCACACACAACAAGCCGCTGGGCTTGTTGAGGACGAGCAGGGCATCGTCTTGGTGGATGAGCTCAATGGCCTGCAAGGCGGGGACAGGCTTGACGTTGTGGTGCAGATCAATGCCGAAAAAAGATGCCGAGAAAGGATGCTTAGATGAAGCGCCAGGAAGGCTGCTGAAAACTTTATTTGTTCTTCAACTTGCCCCGCACCGGCACCACCGTGGTGACGGTGGGGCGCACCGCGTCAGGTGACACCGGCTTGGGGGGTGCCGTGTCTTTTTTGGGCTTTTTGACCATCTTGTTGTTTTGTTGACCTTTTGCCATGGTGTGCTCCTGTGAGGGGTTGGGGGTGAACGGATTCTAAGCAGATTGACGGCTTTGAAATCAGCGGCGCACAACTGAATCGCCAGGTTCAAAGCCGGCCGCCTTCAAGGGGCTGTTGGCGCTGATGAAAGCCTTGAGCACGTCGGCATCGACGTAACCCGTGTTCACGTAGGTTTTGTGGTCGGTCAATTTGGGGTAGCCATCACCGCCAGCAGCCTGGAAGTTGTTGACGGTGAGGCGGTAGGTTTTAGCCGAGTCGATGGGCGCACCCCTGATTTGCGCACGGGTCACGCTGCCTGCGGTGGTGACGATGGCGACACCCTCAAACTGCGCATACGCGCCGGAGCCGACCGACATTTTGGCCGCTGCGTTGAGGTAGGCCATGAGTTCTGCGCCCGTGAAATCCACTGTAGCGACCGTGTTGCCGAAGGGTTGCACCTTCAGCACATCGCGGTAGCTGATGGCGCCTGCGGGCAGGGTGTCGCGCACGCCACCTGCATTGAGCACGCACAGGTCGGCATTGCTGCGTTGCCTCATGGCGCGACAGATCAGGGCGGCCAGGGCCGACGGTTTGCTGCGCACAAAGTTGCGGTCGCCCTCCAGCTTGGCGTCCATCTGGCCCACTTGCAGACCTAGTTTTTGCTGGCCAAAACCTTGGTAAGGCGACAGCAGGGCCAGCATGTCTTTGTCCTCGGCAATTTGCGTGGTGTAGGGGGCTTTGCCGCTTTTGCCGTCGGCCGTGCGCACGGTTTTCATCAGGTTGACAGGGATCAGCACGTACCTCACCAGTCTGAAAATGCCATTGCGGTATTCAAAGTCGGCCCGGCCCACGTATTTGCCCCACTCGTGGGCCTGCACGATCCAGGTGCCGTTCTGGTATTCGGGCCGGCATTCGTTGCCCGGCACGTAGTCACGGTCCATGGCGTTCTCGGCTTTCATACAGGCCGGGTTTTGCGTATGGCCGCCCACCACCAGGTCCAGCCCGTTGACAGCGCGTGCCATCTCCACGTCGCCAGGCGCATTGCTGCCGTGCTCGCCGTTTTGGTAGTGGCCCATGTGGGTGGCAGCGATCACCACGTCGGCCTGCCCGCGCAGCTCGGGGAGCAGTTTTTCAGCTTCGGTGATGGCGTTTTTGAACTCGATGTTTTTGACGTTTGCAGGCAGCACCATTTTTTGCGTGTCTTCCGTCGTCAAACCCATCACGCCGACCCGCAGGCCGCCCAGGTTGAAGACCTTGTAGGGTTCGAACATGCGCTTGGCTGTGCCATAGGCATCACGCTCGTAAATGTTGGCGGCAAGCATGGGGAACTTGGCCAGCTCGCGCTGCATTTTCAGGATGGCGTTGGGTTTGTCAAACTCGTGGTTGCCTACCGCCATGGCGTCGTAGCCCAGCAGGTTCATGCCTTTGAAATCGGGCACGGCATCTTGCAAGTCGGACTCGGGCACGCCGGTGTTGACATCACCCCCATCCAGCAGCAGGCTGTAGCCGCCGTTGGCCTGCACATCGGCGCGGATCTGGTCGATGACCGTTTTGCGCGCCGCCATGCCGTATTCACCATCGGCGTTTTTCCAGAACCGGCCATGGTGGTCGTTGGTGTGCATGATGGTGAGGCGGTAGGTCTTGTCCTTTTCCGGTCCGCCGGTTTGGGCGCAGGCGCCAAGCAAGGCGAGAAGGCACAGGCCCAATATGCTGGTCGTGAGGTGTAGCAGACGGGTCATTTTGGCGCTTTGTAGGTTTGGTTGCGAATCTGGTTCACGTTGAATTCTGTCACGACTTCAGCCTGGTTGCCCCAGGCGTTGCGGATGTAGCTCAGCACAGCGGCGATGTCGGCATCCGTCAGCGTCAGCAGGTACGCTGGCATGCCAAATGGGCGCGGGTTGCCGGCGGTGGCAGGTGCAAAGCCGCCGCGCATCACGGTTTGCACCAGATTGGCGGGGTTGGCGGCCATCACGCGACGGTTGCCTGCCAACGGTGGGTAAGCGCCGGAGATTCCCTGGCCCCGTTTGCCATGGCACTGGGCACAGTGCAAGTCGTGGATTTTTTCGCCCTGCTTCAAGCTGGCGGGTGGCACCTGGCTTACAGCCTCGGCGGGGCCGGGCGGGCTTGCGGCGACGCTGCTTGTGCCGCCTGACGTTTTCGCCCGTGCTGATTCGGGCGGATCCAGCAAATAGCCCACCAGGGCCCCAAGGTCTGCATCGCTTAAAAACTGCGTGCTGCCCAGCACCACCTCGGCCATCGGGCCGCTGAGTGCCGTGCCGGGTGACGTGTGAGACGGGATGACATGGCTCACCCCGGTTTTCAGCAGGGCCGCGAGTGTGGCGCTGTCCCACAACGGCGAGGCTGCGTCGGCCCTGTTAACGAGGGCCGGTGCGACCCAGTTTTGCA
Source organism: Burkholderiales bacterium (assembly GCA_025360385.1). Classification (GTDB taxonomy): domain Bacteria; phylum Pseudomonadota; class Gammaproteobacteria; order Burkholderiales; family Burkholderiaceae_C; genus JANYCG01. The sequence goes on from JANYCG010000095.1 coordinate 6,177, forward strand.
GCGGCATGGCATTTCCCGTCAAATCGGCGGTGCTTGCGCTCGCGCCCAGCGCATTGCGGCTGGCGTGGCAGGCGCTGCAGTGGCCCAGGCCCTGCGCAAGGTAAGCCCCCCGGTTCCATGCGGCTGACTTTTGGCTGTCCACCGGCGGCGCGCCAGGTGTAAAAAACAAGGTGCGCCAAATCCAAAGCGCCCATTGGGTGTTATAGGGCCATCCGAGTTGGTTGGGCGGGGCCGGCGCCGCCACTGCGGGCAGCTCTTGTAGAAACACAAACAGGGCGTCCGCATCTTGCCGCGTGATATGGGTGAAATTGGGGTAGGGGAAGGCTGGGTAAAGCAGACGCCCAGAACGTGATTGGCCATGGTGCATGGCCTGCCAAAAGTCGCTTTTGCTCCAGCCACCCAGGCCCGTGGTTTTGTCGGGCGTGAGGTTGCTGGAGAAAATCGGGCCAAAGGGCGTGGCAATGGCCCGCCCTCCGGCATAGGCTGCGCCGCCTTGCTGGCTGTGGCAGGCCAGGCAGTTGCCGACGCGGGCGAGGTAGGCACCGCGCTGGATTTCCGAGGTCAGTTGGCTGGCGTTGGCCATGCGCGTTGGCGGGCTTGGGATGGTTGACGTGGGCACTGCCACGCTTGCTATCGGCGTGGCAGGCGCCGTACTCGGCGGCTTGGCGCAAACCAGCCCGCCCAGATCACCCGGCCCGTGCAAGATCCCTGGCGCCGGGGTTTGCCGGGCCACGGCTTGGGTGTTGGCCGGCAGGGCCTGCGTGGCAAGCCAGCCTGACACCGCCGCGACGTCCGCAGCCTTGAGCCGCTGTGCCACCAGGGCCATGCAATGCGGCGCATTGTCTCGAGCGTTCCGCGTGGGTGCCGGACGTTGCCCGTTGCGAAAGGCCCCAAGTTGCGCGTTGAGGTAGTCGCGGGGCAAGCCCAACAGTCCGGGTGTTTCGGGCAATATGCCGGTCAGCGCCTGGCCGTGGCAAGTGCTGCATGCCGGTATTTTGAGGGCGGCGTCGCCTTGAAGCGCCAACTGCTGCCCGCGCAGCACCTCTTGCCGTGACGGTGCCGGAACCCATCGCGGGGCGGTTGCGGGGTAGGGTAGGTCCAGGGCCGAGAAATATTGCGCCAGATCGAGCAGGTAGGCATCGTTCAGCGGTGCGAGCAGGTCCGCCATCAAGGGGTAATGCCTGCGCCCGTCGCGGAAATCAAGCAGTTGCCGGTACAGATAAGCGGCGGGTTTGCCAGCCAGGCGTGGGTAGTACCCATCAGGCCCGGCACGGCCCTGGGGGCCGTGGCAACCCACGCAGGCCAGCGCCCGCTGGGCCATGGTGTCTTCAAAGGGGGCGGCGCATGCGCCAAGGCCAATGCACCACAAGCCCACACCCAGGCCGATAGACCAAGCCTGGCGCAGCCATGGCCTGGACAGACGAATCACTCGGGCGCGATGTTCGCCGTCTTCACCCAGGCGGCCCATTTTTTGATCTCCAGGTCAATGGTTTTGGCCAGTTGTGCTGAGTCTTGCACATCGACGTCGATGCCCGCGCCCTGGATTTTTTCACGCACATCGGCTTTGGCCATGACCGTTAAAAATGCCGCCTGCACCTTTGCAAATACCTCGGGTGGCAAGTGCGCCGGGGCCATCAGGCCGAACCAGGCGCTGACCGCATAGTCTTTCACGCTGTCTGCGATGGGCGGCACAGCGGGCGCCTTGCCGGCCCGGCGCGAGGTGGTGACGCCCAGACCGCGCAGGCGCCCGCCGTTCATCTGGCTGACGGCATTGCCCACGTCGGCAAAGGCAAACTGGATTTGGCCGCCCAGCAGATCGGTCAGCGCCGGTGGAATGCCCTTGTAGGGCACGCTGACGGTGTCCAGCCCGGCCATCTGGCCCAGCATGGCGGCAGACACCAGCGAGCCCGATGAACCATGCCCATAGGCCAGCTTGCCGGGGTTGGCTTTGCCATACGCGATGAACTCTTTCATGTCTTTGGCCGGAAACTCAGTCTTGACCATCAGGATGAAGCCGGTCTCGCCAATTTTGCCGATGGGCGTGAAGTCTTTCACCGGGTCGTAGTTGAGCTTTTTGTACAGGCTGACATTGGCCGCCTGGGTGGTGCTGGTGGTCACCAAAAAGGTGTAGCCATCACCCGCCGCGAGCTTGACGGCCTCGGCCCCGAGGATGCCGTTGGCCCCGGCCTTGTTCTCGACGCTGGCGCTCTGGCCTAGGGCGTCACCCATGGCCTGCGCCACGATGCGCCCGACTGCGTCGGTGGCGCTGCCGGCCGGAAAAGGCACAACGAACTTGATGGCTTTGTTGGGGTAGCCTTGGGCCGCCGCCAGCGCAGACGCGCCAAACAGGGCCGCAGCCGCTGTAAATTTCCAAGCCGTATTCCAAGCCGAATTCAAACCCGAATGCATCATGCCCACACCACTTTCTTGTGTTGATTGCCCCAGTTGTCGTACTGCGGGCCATACGCTTCTTCAACCTTGTTGCGTTTGACCTTGAAGGTGGGCGTGACGAAGCCGTTTTCAGGCGACCAGGTGCTGGCGACCACGGTCAAATAATCAAGCTTTTCATGGGCTTCAAGCTGCGCGTTCACGGCTTTCAGGTGGGCCGTGAATGACTCGGTGATAGCGGCTTTTCCGTCCGCCGTTTTGGCGCGGTTTTGCGCGTCCAGGGACAACATCACCACAGCAAAGGGTTGCGCGAAATTGGCACCAGTGACAGCGCAGGCTTCAATGTCGCTGTGCGTGACGAGCAAATCTTCAATCGGCGCGGGCGCCACGTATTTGCCTTTGCTGGTTTTGAAGATGTCCTTGACCCGGCCCGTGATCTTGAGGCAGCCGTCTTTGTCCACCAGCCCTTTGTCGCCGGTTTTGAGCCAGCCGTCAGGCGTGAAGGTGGCAGCCGTTTGCACCGGGTCCTTGAAGTAGCCCAGCATCAGGCAGGGCGCGCGCATCTGGATTTCCCCAGTGTCGGCGTCGATGCGGCTTTCAACGCCCGCGTACGGCATTCCGACCGTGCCGGGGTGCAGGGTGCCGGGCACAGTGGCGTGGGAGACGCCGCAGTTTTCAGTCATGCCGTAGACCTCGATCAAATCCAGCCCCAGGTCGCGGTACCAGGCCAGCATGTCGGGCGGCATGGGCGCGGCGCCGCCAGCCGCCAGTCGGCAGTTGCCAAGGCCCAGGCCCGCCAGGATTTTTTTGCGCACGATGCCGCCGATGAAGGGCAGGCTCATCAGCAGCTTCAGCTTTTTAGGCGGTATTTTGGCGTTGACGCCCTGCTGGAACTTCACCCAAAGGCGCGGCACCGAGAAAAACACGGTGGGCTGAGCGCGTTGCAAATCCTGCACAAAGGTGTCGAGTGACTCGGCAAAAAAGATGCGGCTGCCGTACATCAGCGCGCCTTGTTCGATCAACATGCGCTCCGCCACGTGGGCCAGCGGCAGGTAAGACAGCAACTGGTCGTTGTTGTCCATCTGCACCCGGCCCTTGGACGTGGCGCTTTTCAAGCCCCACGCCATGGCGCTGAACTTGTGCATCACGCCTTTGGGGTTGCCGGTGGTGCCCGAGGTGTAGATGAGGGTGCATAACTCGTCGCCGCTGCGATCCGGTTCACCCGGCATGGGCTGGCTGATGGCGATCAGGTTGTCCCACGAGGCGCCGTTGATGTTGTCAGGGCTCAGGGGCAAGGCGATCAGCGGCACGCCGTCGGGCACACCGTCTTTCAGGGCCAGGGTGTCGTCCAGCTTGCCGACAAAACAGGCGCAGGCCTGCGAGTGTTCGAGGATGTAGCGCAGCGCAGCCCCGTTGAAGGTGGGGTAGATCGGAACTGACACGTAACCGGCCATCCAGATTGCCAGGTCGGCCAGGATCCAGTGGGCGCTGTTTTTGCCCAGGATGGCCACGGTGCCGCCCTGGGGCCAGCCCTGAGCTTCGCCCTGGCTTTTGAGCCAGCTGGCAATGCGCCGCGCCTGGTCGCCGGCCTGTTGCCAGGTGATGTCGATGGACTTGCCCCCGCCAATTGGCTGGGTTAAAAAAACCTTGTTGGGCTGCGATTTTTCCCAACGGTAGAACGAGGGCAGTTGCAGGTCTGCGGGTGCCAGGGTGATTGGGTCGGCCATGGTGTCTCCTGTTTTAAGTGCACAGTTTACCTGTGCGCAAGGAGAGGACAAGGGCTGGTTTGTACTAAGTTTGCTATTTTTAACATAGCACAATAAGAATTATCCATAAGAACATTGGGCTCATTTGTCTCGCAAAGGCCCGGCAAGCTCAACCAAATCCCAAGCCCTTACCCCTGCGCAAACGGCCTGGACAAGTCACTGCACCACTCGCTCCAACTGCCGGCGTACAGGCCGGTCACGCCCAGGCCGGCGATTTCCATGGCCAGCACGTTGGGCACGGCGCTGACGCCGCTGCCGCAGTGGTGCACCACGCTGGCGGGGTCGCGCCCGGCAAGCAGGGCTTCAAACTCGGCCCGCAGAACTGCTGCGGGTTTGAACTTGCCATCTGCGCCGATGTTCTGTGCAAAGGGCCGGTTCAGCGCACCGGGGATGTGTCCGGCAATCGGGTCGAGCGGTTCCACTTCGCCGCGAAAACGCGGTGCGGCGCGAGCGTCAATCACCGTTTGCGTGGATCGCCCCAAATTGTCTGCTACTGTTTTTGTATCAAACAATTGAGCAATGGCGGGAACAATTGAGTAGTTTGATGCGTCCTTTGCAGTTTGTGGCCCGGTTTGCACGGGTTCAGACGTCGCCCAGGCCTGAAAGCCGCCGTCCAGCACGGCCACGTCGTTGTGGCCTAGCCACTTGAGCATCCACCACAAACGCCCGGCGTAGTTGACGCCCTGGCGGTCATACACCACCACCTGCTGGTCGTTGGAAACACCGACCGAGCCCAGCCATGCCGCAAACTTCTCGCGCGTGGGCAGCGGGTGGCGCCCGCCATTCACCCCGGCCCCGGTTTTGTCGCTCAAGTCGCGGTCCAGATGCACGTACAGCGCTCCGGGAATGTGACCTTCAAGGTACTGCCTTTCACCCGCCTGCGGGTTCATCAAGTCGAAGCTGGAGTCGAACAAGGCGGGCGGTTTGGCGCTGGCCAGAAGGGTTTTGAGTTGCTGGACTGAAATCAGGGTGGTGAACATGGGCGTATCCAAAAGGCGTGAAAGGACGAATTTTCAGGCATACGGGCAGGCGCTGCAATCAAACCGGTTCTTGCGGCCCGGATTCACCATCGTTGTCACCATCCAGTCGCTTCATGTTGTTCAGCAGCTTGAGACAGCAATGCGGTGTGGGGGTGAAGTCCTTGGTGGAACAGCCGTCCAGCGCCTGCTCGCAATTGGCATGGATTTTCGGGCGCGCCTGCACGCCAGTGGCAGATGCGACCCGCGCCTGCGCCCAATGCTGTCTCGCGCCCCGCAGGCTGGAAAAAGGCTGGAAGCGCTTGAGCGCCCCGGCTGTGCACGGCAATGCGCTGGAATGAGGGCACGCTCGACCAGTTCACGCTCATTCTGGGGTACACGATCACTGGCAGCGCAGCCTTTTAAGCCACGCTTGCGTCAGGCGCCCATCTGCCGCCGGTACCACTCATGGAACTGCTGCATTCCGTCTTCCATGGGGCTTTGGTAGGGCCCGACCTCGTTGTCGCCGCGTTGCATCAGGGCTTGGCGGCCAGCGTCCATGCGCAGGGCGATTTCGTCGTCTTCAACGCAGGTTTCCATGTAGGCGGCACGCTGGGCTTCGACAAACTCGCGCTCGAAGGCGACGATCTCTTCAGGGTAATAGAACTCCACCATGTTCATGGTTTTTTGCGGGCCCATGGGGTGCAGGGTCGACACCGTGAGCACATGCGGATACCACTCGACCATCACATGGGGGTAGTAGGTCAGCCAGATCGCGCCGTACTTGGGCGGTTCGCCGTTGCGGTATTTCAGCAGGGCCTCCTGCCAGCGCTGGTACACGGGCGAGCCGCCCTGCGCGTCGGCCTTGCCCAGACGATTGGCCACGCCCACGGTTTGCACTGAGTAATGCGGGTTGAACTGCCATTGCAGCTCGTCGCATTCGACGAACTGGCCCAGGCCAGGGTGGAACGGGCCGACGTGGTAGTCCTCCAGGTAGACCTCGATGAAGGTTTTCCAGTTGTAGTGGCATTCGTGCATTTCAACGTGGTCCAGTGCATAGCCGGCAAAGTCCAGTGCCTTGCGCGGACCCACGCCCGCCAGGTCGGCGGCAATGTCGCGGCCAGTGCCATCCGGATGGCCTTCAAACAGCAGGCCGTTCCATTGGGCCAGCGGGTAGTTGTGCAGGTTCAGGCAGGGGTCTTTGGCAAAATGCGGTGCCCCAATCAGCGTGCCGGCCGGCTGGGCGCCCGACGCGGAATAAGTCCAGCGGTGCAAGGGGCACACAATATTGCCGCCGGCCTGGGCCGGCAGCGTGCCGCGCCCCTGCAAAATCAGCGCCTGGCGATGGCGGCAGACGTTGGAGATCAGCTCGATGCCGGTGGGCGTGTGCACCAGGGCGCGCCCGCCCGACTCTTGCGGCAGGGTGTAAAAATCGCCCACCTGGGGCACGGCCAGCTGGTGCCCCACATAACGCGGGCCATTCTTGAACAAGGCCGCGATTTCACGCTGGTAAAGCGCGTCATCGAAGTAGCTTGAAACCGGGAGTTGGCTCGTGCTCTCTTGTAGGCTGGCTGGCGCAAATAAAACGGACGGATTTTTGCCCATGGCTAGGTGCCAACCAAAGCAGCAGCCACGTTATGGCGCGGATTGGCTACAACGCCAGGGGCAAAAAGACGCAGTTTTATGTGGCATACAGCGCGCAAGGGAGCACGTGGGGCCTGCTGCAGTTGAAGACTTAAATCAGACATTGGGACTGACCTAGAGGCTCCCCCTATGAAGGGGCAGGGCGCACCGATTGAGGGTGCAAAAAAAGGAATTCCGGCAGAGCCGGGGAAGAGGCCACATTGTAACCGTGGCAAAGTGCTTTCGCCCCCTGCGGCGTTGCCTTACGGCGTTTCGCTTGGCCGCGATTCACCTACCCCGTAAAATCAGCGCTTCGCAATTTTCCAGACTTGAACGCAAGCTCACCATGGCCAAAGCCCCTGCATCATCGGTTGCGCCCAAACCTCCCGCCAGTTTTGAGGCCGCGCAAGAGGAGTTGGAGCGCCTGGTCGCGCAGCTCGAGTCCGGCGACATGCCACTGGCGCAATTGCTGTCTGGTTACCAGCGCGGTGCCGAGTTGCTGCAGTTTTGCCGCGCTCAACTGGAGGCGGTGCAGGATCAGGTCAAACTGCTTGAGGCGGGCACTGTGACGTCATGGACACCCGGGTGAGCCACGGGGTGCCAACTTTCGCACCGGCCCCGTTCGAACTGGCGGCCTGGTCAAAACTGCAACTGGCCCGGGTCGAGCGGGCCTTGCAAAACTGGGTCACCGCAGAAGCCCCCGCGGGTCTGGGCCATGGTGCCCCCGCTGCCTTGGTGGCGGCCATGCGCTACGCCGTGCTGGACGGCGGCAAACGCCTGCGTCCGATGCTGGTGCTGGCCGGTTGCGAGGCGGTCGAAGGCAACGCCACGGCGGCGCTGCGGGCCGCCTGCGCGACCGAGCTGATCCATGCGTATTCGCTGGTGCATGACGACATGCCGTGTATGGACAACGACGTTTTGCGCCGGGGCAAACCCACGGTGCACGTGAAATATGGCGAAGCGCAGGCCTTGCTGGCTGGCGATGCTTTGCAGGCGCTGGCTTTTGAATTGCTGACGCCTGACGAGGCCGCCATTCCTGCCGCCTTGCAGGCCCGGCTGTGCCGCCTGCTCGCACAGGCCGCAGGCAGCGCCGGCATGGCGGGTGGCCAGGCGATTGACCTGGCCAGCGTGGGCCTGCGGCTGACCGAGCGCCAGTTGACCGAAATGCATCGCCTTAAAACCGGGGCGCTGTTGCAAGGCAGTGTGGTCATGGGTGCCGTGTGTGGTGCACCTGCGCCCGAGCAGTTGACGTGTCTGCAAGCCTACGGGGATGCTTTGGGCCTGGCATTTCAAGTGGTGGACGATATTCTGGATGTGACGGCGGACTCTGCCACCCTGGGCAAAACAGCGGGCAAGGACGCGGCCGATGACAAGCCGACCTTTGTCTCGCTGCTGGGCTTGGCGCGTTCCCATGAATTTGCGCAGGAATTGCTGCAACGTGCCCTGGCCGCATTGGAACAAGCGGGCCTGGCCCAGCCTGCCGCTTTGGGTGCATTGGCCCAAATGGTGGTCAACCGCAACGCCTGATGCGCTTGCTTTGCAGACCTTGCTTTGCCGACCTGGCTTTGAAAACAATCATGAAAACTGGTGCCAAAGTTAGACGACCTTCATTGCAAAAATGCCTCAAAACATGGTAAAACTGGTTTTTAAGGGATAAAAGTGGTGCTAGTCCTTGTCAAATGGTCATAGCTAGCTATTAAATATATAGTAATCAATTTTTAAATCCGAACGGATCAAACTTTGCAAACAATGACTTATCCATTGCTCGAATCGATTCACGGCCCGTCTGAACTGCGCCAGTTGCCGCGCGCTGACTTGGCTCGGCTGGCCGACGAGCTGCGCGCCTTTTTGCTGGAAAGCGTGGCCAAAACGGGGGGGCATTTAAGCTCTAACTTGGGCACAGTCGAGCTGACCGTGGCGCTGCATTACGTCTTCAACACGCCGCATGACCGCGTGGTGTGGGACGTGGGCCATCAAACCTATCCGCACAAAATTTTGACCGGGCGGCGCGAGCGCATGGGCACGCTGCGCCAGTTGGGGGGGCTGAGCGGTTTCCCTCAGCGGGCCGAAAGTGAATTTGACGCCTTTGGCACGGCGCATTCCAGCACCTCTATTTCGGCCGCGCTGGGTATGGCCATGGCCGCGAAAATCAAGGGCGAAGAACGCCGTGCCGTGGCCATCATCGGCGACGGCGCAATGACGGCCGGCATGGCCTTCGAGGCGCTGAACAACGGCGGCGTGTCGGACTGCAATTTGCTGGTCATCCTGAATGACAACGACATGAGCATCAGCCCGCCCGTGGGCGCGCTCAACCGCTACTTGGCCCAGTTGATGAGTGGCCAGTTTTACGCCGCCGCCAAAAACGTTGGCAAAAACGTGCTCAAGGGTGCGCCGCCTCTATTTGAACTGGCCAAACGCCTGGAAGAGCACGCCAAAGGCATGGTGGTGCCGGCCACTTTGTTCGAGAAATTCGGCTTTAACTACATCGGCCCGATTGACGGGCACGACCTCGAATCCCTCATTCCCACGCTGGAGAACATCAAACACCTCGAAGGGCGGCAGTTCCTGCATGTGGTCACCAAAAAGGGCCAGGGCTACAAACGCGCCGAGCTAGACCCGGTCAACTACCACGGCCCCGGCAAGTTCGACCCAGCCGTGGGCATTTTGAAACCCGTGGTGCCGCCTAAAGCCACCTTCACCCAGGTGTTCGGCCAGTGGTTGTGCGACATGGCGGCGCAAGACAAGCGCCTGGTCGGCATCACCCCCGCCATGCGCGAGGGCAGCGGCATGGTCGAGTTTGAGCAGCGGTTTCCGACGCGTTATTTTGATGTGGGCATTGCCGAGCAACACGCCGTCACGTTCGCAGCCGGCCTGGCCTGTGAGGGACTGAAACCCGTGGTGGCGATTTACTCCACGTTCTTGCAGCGCGCCTATGACCAACTGATCCACGACGTGGCGATCCAAAACCTGCCCGTGGTCTTTGCGCTGGATCGTGCAGGCCTGGTGGGGGCCGACGGCGCTACCCACGCCGGCGCGTACGACATTGCCTACCTGCGCTGCATCCCGAACATGAGCATCGCTTGCCCGGCCGATGAAAACGAATGCCGTGGCCTGCTCTCGAGCGCGTTTGAGCAAGACCACCCCGTGGCCGTGCGTTACCCACGCGGCGCAGGCGTGGGTGCGGCCATGTCGGCCGGACTGGAAAGCCTGCCGTTTGGCAAGGGTGAAATCCGCCGTGAAATCCGGCTGGAGTCCCCGGCGCAACAACCGCAAAAACGCATTGCAATAGTTGCCTTCGGCTGTTTGTTGCACCCAGCCCTGGCCGCCGCTGAAAAGCTGAACGCCACCGTGGTCAACATGCGATGGGCCAAGCCTCTGGACGTGGCGCTGCTGCTCAGGGTCGCCGCAGAACACGATGCCTTGGTCACCGTGGAAGACGCTGCCATCCTGGGCGGCGCCGGCAGTGCCGTGCTGGAAGCTCTGGCCGCAGCGGGCCTGCAAAAACCCGTTTTGCAACTGGGCCTGCCCGATGTCTTTGTCGAACACGGCGACCCGGCAAAACTCATGGCCATGCAGGGGCTGGATGCCGCCGGCATTCAGGTTTCAATCGAAAAATGCTTCCATGTCCCCGTGGGATATGCCCGGGTAGCTCTTAAAGTTGTAGCGTAAAAATTCGGCACTGGCTTTGAATGAGCGCCGCCCGATTTCCAAACAAAGCGGCGCCCATCGGGTTTTTACTTAGCCCCGAAATTTCGATGCCTGGCGCTTTTCCGCGTTTAACCGGTTAACCTTAATCGTCCTGTTTGTGTCATTCACCCTGTCTGGATTTTTGTCAGACTGCCTGGAGTTTTCTATGAATGCTTTACTGTCCTTGTCGCGCGGCATCGACAAGCTCAACGACAAAACTGCGGTCATTGCCATTTGGGCGGTGCTGGCGTCGTGCGCCATCAGCGCCCTGAACGCCATCGTGCGTTACGCGTTCAACTACAGCTCCAACGGCTACACCGAAATCCAGTGGTACCTGTTTGCCGTGGTGGTGATGCTGGGCGCGTGCCAGGTGCTGCGGGTCAACGAGCATGTGCGAGTGGACGTGTTGTACGGCCTGTATGGCGGACGGGGGCAGGCCATCGTTGATTTGCTGGGCTTCATCTTTTTCCTGATGTTGTCGATGTCCGTGATGTTGTATTACTCTTGGCCACTGTTCGTCAAGATGTACCAGACCGGCGAAATGTCGAGCAACGCGGGCGGCCTCATCCGCTGGCCGGTGATGCTGCTCTTGCCTCTGGGTTTCAGCTTGATGCTGCTGCAAGGCCTGTCTGAAATCATCAAACGCATTGCCTGGCTCGCTGGCCAGTACCAAGGCGACTTCCACTACGAAAGACCCCTGCAATGACCATGCAAGAATTCGCCCCGATGATGTTCGGGGGGCTGATCGCCATCATGCTGATCGGGTTTCCGGTCGCGTTTTCGCTGGCCGCGCTGGGCCTGGGCAGCGGCTACTTTGCGGTGTACATGGGCTGGTTCCCGCAGACCTTTATGACGGCGCTGCCGCTGAACGTGTTTGGCATTTTGTCCAACGACCTGCTGCTGGCCATCCCCTTCTTCACCCTGATGGGCACGATTCTGGAGCGCTGCGGCCTGGCCGAGGACATGCTCGACTCCATGGGCCAGATGTTCGGTACCGTCAAGGGCGGCCTGGGTTATTCGGTCATCATCGTCGGTTTCATCCTTGGGGCCATCACCGGCACGGTGGCAGGCCAGGTGATCGCGATGGCGATGATTTCGCTGCCCGTCATGATGCGCTGGAAATACGACATACGTTACGCCACCGGCGTGCTGGCGGCGTCGGGCACCATCACCCAGTTGGTGCCGCCGTCTTTGGTGCTGATCGTGCTGGCCGACCAGCTGGGTAAATCGGTGGGTGACATGTACAAGGGAGCCTGGGGCCCGTCGATCTTGCAAGTGGCGCTGTTCGCCGCCTACACCTTCATCCTGACACGCCTGAGCCCTGACGCCTTGCCCGGCGTGCCCAAGGAGTCGCGCGAGCTCAATGGTTGGCCGTTGTACCGCAAATGCCTCAAGGGCATCGTGCCGTCGGCCGTGCTGATCTTCACGGTATTGGGCAGCATGGGCGGCCTGCCGGGCCTGAATGTCGCTGTGGCCACGCCCACTGAAGCCGGTGCCATGGGTGCGATGGGCGCCTTTTTACTGGCCTGGCTGAGCAAGCGCCTGACTTGGGATTTGACCTGGCAGGCCATGGCCGGCACCATGCGTCTGACCGCCATGGTGGTTTACATCCTGATCGGTTCGCGCGTGTTTTCCTTGGTGTTCCAGGGTGTTGATGGCGGCATCTGGATCGAGCACATGCTGGCGGGCCTGCCTGGCGGGCAGATCGGCTTTTTGATTGCCGTGAACATCTTCGTGTTCTTCCTGGCCTTCTTCCTCGACTTCTTCGAAATCGCCTTCATCATCGTACCGATGCTGGCGCCGGTGGCGCAAAAACTCCTCGCCCCCGTGGTCGGCGCCGACGCGGCGCTGATCTGGTTCGGGGTGATGCTCTGCGTCAACATGCAGACATCGTTCATGCATCCGCCGTTCGGGTTCGCACTGTTCTATCTGCGCGGCGTCGCGCCGAAAGAGGTCAAGAGCTCCGACATCTACTGGGGCGCCCTGCCCTGGGTCGGCTTGCAGATCATTATGGTCGTGCTGGTGATCGCGTTCCCGAAGACGGTGACGTTCTTCCTCGAC
>JANYCG010000149.1 GCA_025360385.1 Burkholderiales bacterium
ATCGAGCTCTTTGTGCTGGCTCACAATGACAACCCCAAGCCATTCATCTGGACTGCCAGCGCTCGTGACATTCTGGAGAAAGTCATCCGCGCGAAGGCAAAACTCAATACGGTTCAAACAGCGTGAAACACTACACTAGCGGGTCGTAAATCATTGGGCCTCACTGGTTGAATTGTTTGATGGTTGCGTAGACAACCCAAGCATCTCAGAACCACGCGCGTTCGCAATCTTCCCGATCGCAATGAACGCCATTGCCACGATAGCGCCAACGGCGGCGATGCCACCAACCCAAACGCCTGTGATCACCAGACGAGAAGGCGAAGATGACGGCACGCGGCGTTCAGTCATGGATAACGCAATGTCCAGAGCATGGTCTGCTCTAGAAGTTGGCCGATGCTCCATATGTTGTTCACGAAAATCTCTCAAAAATGGCTTCCGAGCTTGGTGTGCGTGGTTTTCAAAAATACCTGTATCGCATTAAAAATCCCGACAAACACCGCAGCCCGTCTCGGACGATTCTAGGCGTCAAAGGGGAAAAATCGAAACTGGAAGAGCTTGTTGAAAGACCACGTCCACCGCACTGAGTCAACAAGGGTAGCTGCCCGCACGGCAGGGGGATAGTGCAATGTGACCGGGCTTTGGGGTGGAATGCGCGCGGGGTAAATCGTGGTGCACCTAAAAAAATGGCCAAGCGACAGCTTGACCCATTTTTCATTCTCGCGCGTGCTTCCGCCCCAAAACCGCATGCGCATTGCGCTGTCGCCGTGGCGGGCGGGCAGCGGGCAGGCAGCACAAGGGCTTCGACAAGCTCAGCCCGAACGGTTTACTGCCCGAGCAGGTTTCCGGCCCGAGCGGCTATGTTCGAGAAAGGTATTTAACTCACCCGGCAAATCTTCAGCATATTCGTCCCGCCCGGCGCACCCATGGGCTCGCCGCAGGTGATGGCGTAGACATCGCCTTTTTGCACGATGCCGCGTTTTTTCAGGTGGTTCTCGGCCTGCACCAGCGCGGTGTCGCGGTCATTGCTGGCGTCCATCAAAATCGGACGCACGTTTCGGTACAGCGCCATTTTGCGCTGCGTGCTGACGTTGGCGGTCAAGGCGTAGATCGGCACGTTCACCAGGTGGCGGCTCATCCACAAGGCGGTGGAGCCGCTGTCGGTCATGGCCACAATGGCTTTCGCGCCCAGATGGTAGGCGGTGAAGAGTGCCCCCATGGCGATGGACTGGTCGATACGCTTGAAGGTTTTGCCGGTGAAATCGGCATCCAGCCCGACATCAGACGCGCCCTCTGCCGCATGGCAGATTTTGGCCATCTCGATGACGGTCTCCAGCGGGTATTTGCCGGCGGCTGTTTCAGCCGACAACATCACCGCGTCGGTGCCGTCCAGCACCGCATTGGCCACGTCGCTGACCTCGGCGCGGGTGGGCACCGGGTTGGCAATCATGGACTCCATCATCTGGGTGGCGGTGATCACGGTTTTGTCATGCTCACGCGCCAGCTTGATCATGCGTTTTTGCAGGGCCGGCACGATGGCGTTGCCGACCTCGATGGCCAGGTCGCCGCGCGCCACCATGATGCCGTCGCTGGCCAGCAAAATCTCTAGCAGTTTGGGAATCGCCTCGGCGCGTTCGATCTTGGCGATCAGGTGCGGCTTGTGGCGGTATTCTGCGGCGGCCACATTGCACAACTGGCGCGCCATTTCCATGTCGGTGGCGTTTTTTGGAAAGCTCACGGCCACGTAATCGGCCTGGAAAGCCATCGCGGTGCGGATGTCTTCCATGTCCTTGGCTGTCAGGGCCGATGCCGTCAGGCCGCCGCCCTGCTTGTTGATGCCCTTGTTGTTGGACAACACACCGCCCATGGTCACGGTGGTATTGACCACTTCGCCCTTGACGCTGTCGACCGTCATGACGATCAGGCCGTCATTCAACAGCAACACGTCGCCGGGCTTCACATCGCGCGGAAGCTCTTTGTAGTCGAGCCCCACGCCGCCCTGGTCCCCAAGCGTAGTGCGCGACGCGTCAAGCAAAAACTTTTGCCCGGTCTCCAGCATGACCTTGCCATCGACAAACTTGCCAACGCGGATTTTGGGGCCCTGCAGGTCGGCCATGATGGCCACTTCGCGCCCGGCGCGGTGGGCAGCTTCACGCACCATTTGCGCTCGGCCAATATGGTCCTCGGCCGTGCCGTGGCTGAAGTTGAGCCGCACCACGTTGACGCCGGCGCGGATCATCTGCTCCAGCAGGGCCGGGTCGCTTGACGCTGGCCCGAGAGTTGCCACAATTTTTGTAGCGCGGCGGGGCAAGACCTGAGTGGGAGTGGTGATGGCCATTGGGGTGCAACCTGTTTGAATGAAGTCTTCAATTTTGGCACGGAAGGCTCGCCCTGAGTTACATCAGGGCGTCAGGCCGCCGGGCCAGCCCCTTGAAAATTTATCGTTGCGGCAATCCGCCCAAGGCACGTCGCTGCAAAATCTCGAATGCTGGCAAAGTTTTGCCTTCAAGCACTTCCAGGAACGCGCCCCCGCCCGTGGAGATGTAGCTGATTTTGTCCTCAATGCCATATTTGGCGATGGCGGCCAATGTGTCGCCGCCCCCCGCGATGGAAAACGCAGCGCTGCCGGCGATGGCATGGGCGATGGTTTTGGTGCCGTTTTCAAACGCTGGAAATTCGAAAACACCGACCGGGCCGTTCCAGACCACGGTGCCAGCGCTTTTGAGCTGGTGCGCCAACAGGGCGGCCGTCTGCGGGCCAATGTCGAGAATCAGGTCATCGTCTGCGACATCGTTGGCCGCTTTGACGGTGGCGGACGCATCGGCAGAAAAGGTTTTGGCAGTGACCACATCGACCGGAATGGGCACCGCGACGTTAACGTTGCCCGATTTTTCGCCCCGGGCTTTCATGAGGTCGATCACGGTTTTGGCCTGGGCCACCAAATCGGCTTCCGCCAGGCTTTTGCCAATGTTCAGCCCCGCCGCCAGCATGAAGGTGTTGGCGATGCCGCCGCCCACAATCAATTGATCCACCTTGGCCGCCAGGCTGGTGAGGATGGTGAGTTTGGTCGAGACTTTGGAGCCCGCCACGATGGCCACCAAGGGGCGCTTGGGGTTGGCCAGGGCCATGGAGATGGCGTCCATCTCCGCTGCCAATAGCGGCCCCGCGCAGGCGACGGGCGCATATTGCGCGATGCCATAGGTGCTGGCTTCGGCCCGGTGCGCCGTGCCGAAAGCGTCGTGCACAAAAATATCGCACAGCGCGGCCATTTTGCGGGCCAGGGCTTCATCGTTTTTCTTTTCACCCGTGTTGACGCGGCAGTTCTCCAGCAACACAAGCTGGCCGGGTTGAAGCGCCTGGCCGCTCAGGGTGACACCATCGACCCAGTTTGGCACCAGCGGCACGCCGTTTTGGTAGGGTGCCCCCAACAGCTCGCCCAGGCGCTTGGCTACTGGTGCGAGCGAATCCGCAGGTTTGAAGGCCCCTTCGGTCGGGCGGCCCAGGTGGGAGGTGACCATGACCACTGCGCCGGCGTCCAGCGCCATCTTGATCGCCGGGATGGAGGCGCGGATGCGGGTGTCTTCGGTGATGGCGCCGCTATCGTCTTGCGGCACATTCAAGTCAGCACGGATGAACACGCGCTGGCCTTTGACTTTGCCGGCCTGGCACAGGTCTGAAAAACGGATGAATTGCATAGGGCCTTTGAGGGGGTTGAGTCAAAAATTTTGAATGGCGACGTTCAGGCAGAAGTGGGGGTCGGGTTCAATGCCGGTGTCGATGTCGATGTCGATATCGCCGGGCCACTAAAACGCATGCCGGGCCGGATGTCGGTGCCGCGCAAAAAGTCTGTCGCTGCCAGGCGCCTGCCACCCGGGCGCTGGAGTTGCGTCAACACCACTACTGAATTAATAGCAACAACCGCAATACCCGTAGGGACTTGCGCTATTATTTCCCCTATAGCTGCCGTTGGCGGCGGTTTTGCGGCGCTGGCGGTGGCCGACCAAATTTTGATGACTTCGCCGTTCAGGCTGCTGTGGGTGCCAGGGAAAGGGTCAAACGCCAAAACCCGCCGCACGATCTGGTCGGCAGTGTGTGACCAGTCGATGAGGCTTTCAGATTTTTCAATTTTGTGGGCGTAGGTGACGCCCACCGCAGGCTGTTTGACAGGCTCCAACGCGTCCTTGGCCGCCAGTCGGAGCGCCTGCACAACCATTTGCCCACCCAGCGCGGCCAGCTTGTCATGCAACAGGGCGGTCGTGTCTTGCGGCTGGATTGGCAAGACCTGGGTCAGCAGCATGTCGCCCGTGTCCAGGCCAGCATCCATCTGCATGATGGTGATGCCGGTCTGGGTGTCGCCGGCCTCGATGGCGCGGTGAATCGGCGCAGCGCCGCGCCAACGCGGAAGCAATGAGGCGTGGATATTCAAACAGCCGAGCTTGGGCATGTCCAGCACCCATTGCGGCAAGATCAGGCCGTAGGCGGCAACGACCATCACATCGGCATTGGCCGCGGCGATGTCGGCCTGGGCTGTTGCGGCGTCCTCAGGGAATTTGCCGTCCAGCCGCAGGCTGCGCGGTTGCGCCACGGCCATGGCATGTTGCAGCGCGAATTGCTTGACGGCGGAGGCCTGCAATTTCATGCCACGCCCACCGGGCCGGTCTGGCTGGCTCAACACCAGCGCGATGGTGTGCCCTGCCTCTTGCAGCGCGGCCAGTGCGACACGCGCAAATTCTGGGGTGCCGGCAAAAACAATGCGCAAAATCAGTCCTTGTCGTCACGCTCTTCGCGTTGGGCTTTGAGCATTTTGGTCTTGATGCGGTTACGCTTGAGCGGCGAGAGGTATTCAACAAACACCTTGCCCAGCAAATGGTCCATCTCGTGCTGGATGCAAACGGCCAACATGCCGTCGGCCTCCAGCGTTCTGGATTTGCCAGCCCCATCCAGCGCAGTCACCTTGATCGCATCAAAACGCTGCACGCCGTCGTAGATGCCGGGCACCGAGAGACAGCCCTCTTCGTTCAAATGGGTCTCGGGGCTGGTCCATACCAACGCCGGGTTGATCAGCACCAGGGGTTGCTGGCGGTCTTCTGACACATCGATGACGATCAGGCGTTCATGCACATCCACCTGGGTCGCCGCCAGGCCAATGCCTTTGGCCTCGTACATGGTCTCCAGCATGTCTGAAACAAGCTGATGGACACGCGCGTCAACGGCCTGCACCGGTTTGGCCACTTTGTGCAGTTTGGGGTCGGGATAACAAAGAATGGGGAGTAAAGCCATGGAAACTCTTCAAAGATGTCGCTATTTTCGCTACTTTTCTCGCCTTCGGCCCGTCAAACGGCTGGAAATCGTTGCCCAATCAAGGGCTTGAGCGCAAAATCGTGTGTAATTTATCAAGATTGCTGCCCGTTGGGGCTGCCTCTTGACTTGGCTCTGGAGGACTTGAGCAATGCAGGAAAATAGCATAACTTACATGATGGCAACTTCCACAATGACAACGGCGACACTCACGTGCCTGGCGCGCAACCCAAACCCTGCCAAATGGCTCGCCGCTGGTGGCCTGCTGGCAATGCTGGCCGTGCCCGCTTGGGGCCAGTCGACGCTGCCGATCACCGCCGAGCAACGCAGCCGCGCTGAACAAGTGGCGCAAGCCGGTGTTCCCCTGACTGAGCTGGCAGCCAACGCGCCGGACAACTACACCGTCAAAAGCGGGGACACTCTGTGGGCGATTTCGGGCCTGTTTCTCAAAAGCCCATGGCGCTGGCCTGACCTGTGGGGCATGAACAAGGCCGACATCAAGAACCCGCACCTGATTTACCCAGGTCAGCAATTGTTTCTGGACCGCGCCAATGGCCGGGCCACCTTGCGCACTCGGCCGGCCGGCGCAGCCGGTGACCAAAGTGGTATTGAAACCGTCAAAGTGTCGCCCCGCACCCGTTTCCAGGGCTTGGCTGATGAGTTCATCCGCACGCTCAAGTCCCAGTTTATCGAGCCGTTCCTGACTGAACCCCTGATCGTCGATGAAGCCGGTTTGGCCCTGGCGCCGCGCATTGTGGCAACGCAAGAAGGCCGCGTCATGCTCAGCCGGGGTGACCGGGCCTATGCGCGCGGACCGGTCGAGAATCGCATTGCGACGGGCCCTGGCAATCTGCCCGCCTTTCGCGTGTTCCGCAATGCAACGCCGCTCAAAGACCCGCTGACAGGGGCCATCCTGGGCTACGAAGCCCAATACGTCGGCAAAGCGCAATTGGTGCGCGGTGAGTTGACCGAAGAGTCCACTGACAAAGACGGCAAACCACGCATGGACGTGATCCCCGCGACAATTGACATCGTGAGCGCCAAAGAGGAGATGCGCGTGGGCGACCGTCTGCTGCCAGAGCCCGTGCGCGAGTTGACCAGTTATGTCCCACGTGCGCCGGACGGCGTGGTGGACGCGCGGGTGGTGTCGGTTTACGGCAGCGCCGTCACCAATGCAGCGCAGAACCAGGTGGTGGCGATCAATCGCGGCCGCAAGGACGGCATGGAATCTGGCCATGTGCTGGCGATTTTGTCCAATGGCGCACGCCTGATTGACAAAACGGACACCGCCAGGACTGAGCTCAAGCTGCCGAATGAACGCAACGGTTTGATGATGGTGTTTCGCACCTTCGACAATATCTCTTACGCGCTGGTGCTGGAAACGCCGCAAGGCGTCAAAGTTGGCGACCGGCTGGTCAACCCGCGCTGATTTCGGGCTGCAACCGCTGGCATGACCCGTGACGAACTCACTGCCTGGCTGCGCCTGACCCTGACACCAGGGGTTGGCAATGAATCGACGCGCAAGCTGCTGGCCGCATTTGGGCCGCCAGAGGCGGTATTTCAGCAATCGAATGCCGCGCTCTCGCAAGTGGTCAGCCCAAAACAGGCACTGGCCTTGCAAAGGCTGCCTGACGGCTTGTCGGCATTGCTGGAGACCACCTGGAATTGGCTTTCCTTCATTTCACCCAGCGGGCCTGCAAACCCGTTGGGTCTGACGCGCCAGGTCGTGGCCCTGGGTGACGCAGCCTATCCCCAGTCGCTGCTCAATATCGAAGACCCTCCCTTGATGCTGTACCTGCAGGGTCGCGCCGCCAAAAATTATTCCGAAAAGGAAAAAACCCAAAATATCCCTATCAACAGTGCGCAGTTAGATATTAATTTAATAGCAAACATTTGCAACCAGAGCATTGCCGTAGTGGGCAGCCGCAACCCGACGGCGCAAGGCGCTGTCACCGCCCGCGAGTTTGCGCACGCGTTGTGTAAGGCCGGTTTGACCGTTGTGTCTGGCCTCGCGTTGGGCATTGACGCGGCGGCGCATGAAGGGGCTTTGCTGGCCTGCGCTGACAGCCCCGCCTTGGGCGGCTCTGGCCAACTGGCCACGATTGCGGTGGTTGGCACCGGCCTGGACCGCGTCTACCCCAGCCGCCACCGCGACCTGGCGCACCGCATTGCGCAGAACGGCTTGATCGTGAGCGAGTTTCCATTGGGCACGCCGCCGTTGGATGCCAACTTTCCCAGGCGTAACCGCATCATTGCGGGCCTGGCGCAGGGCACTTTGGTGGTGGAAGCGGCGCTCAAGTCAGGTTCGTTGATCACCGCGCGGCTGGCGGCGGAACAAGGCAAGGAGGTGTTTGCGATTCCGGGTTCGATTCATTCCAACCAATCGCGCGGCTGCCATGCCCTGATTCGACAAGGGGCTAAACTTGTCGAGACCGTGCAAGATATTTTGGAAGATTTGAAGATTGAAATTGCTACTAAAAACGAAGCAAACTATTCAATATCAACGGGAACATTCGGCAATATTGAGCCTACCCACTTAGAAACGGCACTGCTGGAAGCGCTCGGTTTCGACCCGGTCAGCCTGGACGCTTTGCAGGCCCGCACGGGGACAAGCACGGCCGACTTGCAAGCCCAATTGATGACGCTGGAACTGGATGAAAAAGTCGCCCGGCTGCCGGGCGGCTTGTTTCAGCGCATCGTCAAAACCTGAGAATCAACCCAACAGGCGTTCGGGGTTCGCTTCAAGTTTGGCCAAGGCGTCGCGGGTGGCGCGGACGGTCAAGGTTTCTTCTTCTTGTGGCAACAACAAACCGGCCTGCAAGTAGGCGGCCAGCCGGCCCGCCTGGATCAGGTAGCTGTGGCCATCGGGCGAGGCAAACAGGTTGAGGTGTTTGCGTTCGCTGCGCCAGGCGAATTGCACCTTGGTGACGCGGGTGCTGTGGTCAAGCGTGAACCAAGCACCCAGCTGCAGCTCTTGCGCCCAGGCCAGCATGGCGACGGTGGGTTTGGAGCCACCGTCGGTGACGACGTCAATCGACGAGGCGTCAATGCCGAGCATGATCTCAATGCTGTCGGCGTCCAGCGGCAAGTCGCCCATGCCATCCTCAGACACAAAGTCTTCCAGATTGGCCAGGCGTTTGGCCATCATTTCAATCTGCGCCTGCGGAATCGCCTGGGTTTTGGACAGGAATGCGTCGGCCAGCGTGTCGCTGACGGTTTTGACGTGTTTGTCTTGCTCAGACGGCGGCAGGCCGAGCAGGCCCATACCCGTGCGCAAATGCTGCAAAAGTTTGGGCAGTTCGCCGATCACTCTGGCACGGTCGCTGCGGTTGGGTTTGGCGCTAGCGGCCCAAACCAGGTCGGTGGCGCATTTTTTCAGCTCGAGGGTTTCGGCATGTTGCGGGCCCTTGCGCACGGCCGCCACGGCCAGCACTTCGGCCCATACCTTGAACAGAAACTCCCGGATTTCCTCGCGCACCGGTAAATCCTTGAGCATGTTGCGCATCTCAATGGTGTACTGGATGGTGAGTGTCTCTTTTTGCTCAACCTGCTGGGCCACGCTGACCACCTTTTGCGTCGAGCCCTTTTCGGTCAGGAATTTGCCCAGAAATTTGACAAACTCGTCATAGACCAGTTGATAGACGCGTTTGCCGGTTTCAGGGTACTGCTCGATGACCTGGACGACGCGCTTGATCTCGGTTTCTATCGCGCTGCCGTGGACGCCGCTTGCGTCAAAACCCATCACGCAGGAACCCATGCGGTCAATCAGCTGGCGGGCAGGGTGGTTCAGTGTGCCGAAGAAATCAGGCTCCTCGAGCGCCACGCGCAGCACGGGCATTTGGAGGCGGGCGAACCAGACGCGAATGCCAGGCGGGATGCGATCCTCTTGCAAGATCGCCTGGAACATCAGGGCCACAATTTCGATCGTGGCTTTTTCGCCTTTGGTTTCCGCTTTTTTCTTCAGCTCGGTCGTTTGCTCACGCAGGCGACCGGCCACTTTGGCCACCCCCGCCGGCGAGTATTCGTCCACCACCGTGCCGCCGTCGCCATACCCATCAGTTTCACGGTTCGGCCGAACCGCAATTGCCGCCGCCAACGCTGGGGATGCCGGTTGGTACTGGGTGTCATCACCGTCGGAGCCAATGCGCCCAACCAGCAAACGTTTGAGTTGACCCATCACCCCTTGCGCCCGGCTGCGCGCGCGGGCCAGCGGCGTGGTGGCGGTCAGCATGCGGGTCTCTTCATGGGCGTTGCTGTAGCCCGTCGGCGCCTGGTGATGGTGCTGATGCGCTCCGCCGAAATTTTGGCCCTCTGCGGCGTACGAGCCCTGCGGTCCGCCTGCTTGGCCGGCAAAACCTTGGGGAGCAGGTTGATTTTGGGAGGGATTTCGAGGCTGATTCTGGCCCTGCGGTGCACCAGCGCCTGAACCCTCCGGCGCGTCGCCACCCCAGCCCATGCGCCCGCCAAAAGCGCCCTCCGCGCGTACACCACTGGCCCCGCTGGCGTGTCCCGTCAAGCCGCCTGCGAACCCAGCGCCAGCGCCATGCGCACCGCCCTGATGGCTACCCTGGCTGTATTGGCCGCCTTGGCCACCCGAATAACCACCTTGCGGGCCTGGGTGCGCAGGATGGCCGAAACCGCTGTGCCCGCCGACCGAGCCCGCCCCGCTGGACGGGGCAGCCCCACGTTGGCCGCCGGGAGTCAAGGCCGTGGTGCTGTTGCCGCTGTAGGTGCCAGCGTCAATACCAAACGTTGAGGCGGTGGGATCACCGCCTCGGGCTTGGGCACGCAGTGGCTCGCGTTGCGGCAACGGCGCATTGGAATTGGTGGTGCGTTTGGCCCGGTCTTTGAGGTCAATTTTTGGCAAGATGCCATGTTCGATCAAATACTCGTTGGCCTTGGTGTAGGCGACCAGCAGGCGCTCCGCCAGCATGCGCAGAACCACTTCATGGACAAACGGCCAGGCGTCACGTGGCATTCCGGCGCGCGTCCATTGTTCGACCATTGGCAGAATCAGCACGTCCAGCCGCAGGACATCATGTTCTTCAAATTCAACGATGTCCTCAAGCAGGCGCACGCGCACTTTCAGATCGTCAATTTGGGAGCCGACTTTGTCCATCACGCCGCGAACCAGCCTGGACGACAGAATCTTGTCTTCCACAACGTCCGTGCCGACCAGTTGGAAACTCTCGTTGTCCAGTTTTTTGGCGCTTGTCGGAGGTGCCGCTGGCAACAGTGCTTTTTGCCATGCCTGCAGGGTGCCTTCCAGCCATGGCAATTTTGCTTTTTGATAAAAAGTCCAGGCGTCCCGGCGGCTTTGCATCTCGCGAAGGCGCACTGTTTCACCCAACAGGCTGGTCAGGCGCTCTTGGCAAGCCCCCGAGATGTCCCGCATCGCACGACCGGCGTCAAGCACGAAGTGCTTACGCAGCTCCGGCATCAGCTGGCTGCGTTTGAATGATGAATCGGTGGCCATGGCGTGCGCTTATTTTGCCTTACTTCACACCCATCTTCAAACCAAAGCCCCTGCGTTTGGGTCGTTCGGATCATCCGATTTTTTTACCCCTCCCTTGACCAGGTCTTCGCGCGAAATGCCCAGCCACATGGCGATAGCGGCTGCGACGAAAACCGACGAGTAAATGCCAAACAAAATGCCAATCGTCAAGGCCAGCGCAAAATAATGCAAGGTGGCTCCGCCAAACAGGAGCATGGACAGCACCATGAGCTGGGTGCAGCCGTGGGTAATGATGGTGCGGCTGATGGTCGACGTGATGGCGTTGTCAATGATCTCAACCGATGTCATTTTTCGGAACCGGCGGAAGTTTTCACGAATCCGGTCGAAGATCACCACAGACTCATTGACGGAGTACCCCAATACGGCGAGGACTGCAGCCAACACCGGCAGTGAAAACTCCCATTGGAAAAACGCGAAAAACCCAAGAATAATGATGACATCGTGCAAATTTGCAATGATGGCTGCGACCGCGAATTTCCATTCAAACCGGATCGCCAGATAGAGCATGATGCCCACCACCACAAAGGCCAGCGCCTTAAGTCCGTCAGTGGCCAGTTCATCACCGACTTGCGGCCCCACGAACTCCGTTCGCAGCAAATTGGCCGTGTTGTCGGCGCTCTTCAACGCGGCCATGACCTTGTCGCTTTGCTGGGCGGAACTGGCTCCTTTGGCAGCAGGCATCCGGATCAACACGTCACGTGTGGTGCCGAAATTTTGCACCTGCACGTCAGTGAAGCCGAGGGCCGCAACCGAGCTGCGAACCGAGTTCAGATCGGCGCTTTGGGCGTAATTGACCTGCATCAAGGTGCCGCCCGTGAACTCTACCGACAGATGCAACCCGCGTGAGAACAAAAAGAACACGGCGGCCAAAAAGGTGGCCAGCGAAATCAGGTTGAACACGAGCGCGTGTCGCATGAACGGGATATCCCGTCGAATCTTGAAAAACTCCATGCCTGTTTCCCGTTTTAAGTGTTGTCGATTCAGCCGAGTTTGGCTCGTGGCGGCATGTCGGCCTGCGCCGTGGCCTGGGGCCGCCAGACCGTGCCAATCGACACGGTTTTAAGTTTGTTTTGCCGACCGTACCAAAGGTTGACCAGACCGCGCGAGAAAAATACGCCCGAGAACATACTGGTCAAAATGCCCAAGCAATGCACCACTGCAAAGCCTCGCACGGGCCCGGAGCCAAATGCCAGCAAAGCAAGTCCGGCGATCAGGGTGGTGACATTGGAGTCAAGTATGGTGGCCCAAGCGCGCTCATATCCCGCACGGATGGCAGCTTGCGGCGAGGCCCCGTTGCGCAGTTCCTCGCGCACCCGCTCGTTGATCAGGACGTTGGCATCAATTGCCATTCCCAGGACCAGCGCCATGGCGGCCATGCCAGGCAAAGTCAAGGTGGCCTGCAACATCGACAGCACCGCTACAAGCAGCAGCAGGTTGAAGGCAAGCGCAATGCTCGAAAACGCCCCAAACAGCATGTAATACATGCACATGAACACCACCACCGCCAGAAACCCCCAGGTCACGCTGCTAAACCCTTTGGCAATGTTTTCAGCCCCGAGGCTCGGGCCAATCGTGAGCTCTTCGATGATTTCCATGGGTGCAGCCAGAGAGCCGGCCCGCAGCAGCAAGGCCGTGTCAGCCGCTTCCACGGTGGTCATGCGGCCGGATATCTGGACGCGCCCGCCGCTGATTTCGCCGCGGATCACCGGCGCAGTCACGACTTCACCCTTGCCTTTTTCGAACAAAAGGATGGCCATGCGTTTGCCCACGCTTTCACGCGTCACATCGCGGAAAATTCGGGCGCCTTTGGCATCCAGGGTGAGGTGAACAGCGGCTTCCTGGGTCTGACTGTCAAACCCGGGCTGCGCGTCGGTCAGGTTGTCGCCGGTTAGGATCACCTGTTTTTTGACAATGACAGCCTGCCCGTTGCGCTCCAGGAATTTCTCGGCACCAAAAGGGACGGCGCCTGTGCCGCTTTCTGCGGCCCTGGCCTCAGCGCTTTCATCGACCATGCGCACTTCAAGCGTCGCCGTGCGGCCCAAAATGTCCTTGGCTTTGGCTGTGTCTTGCACACCAGGCAACTGCACCACGATGCGGTCCTGCCCCTGCTGCTGGATCACCGGTTCAGCCACGCCAAGCTCGTTGATGCGGTTGTGCAAGGTGGTAATGTTTTGTTTAAGCGCCTGATCCTGAACAATGCGCGCCGATACCGGTTTGATCATGGCAGTGAGTTTGAACTCAGCGCCGTCGGCTGCATCAGCCAGCTGCAAGTCGACGAACTGGTCCTGGATCACGCGTTTGGCAGCGTCCAGCGTCGCTGCATCACGAAAACGGATTTCTATTTGCTGCCCATTGCGGCTGATGCCACTGTGGCGCACATTTTTTTCGCGCAATGCGGTGCGGATGTCGCCGGTCAGCGATTCCGCTTTTTTGGTCAGAGCGGCGGCCATGTCCACCTGGAGCATGAAGTGCACGCCGCCGCGAAGGTCAAGCCCAAGGTACATCGGTGCCGCGTGCAATGCCGACAGCCAGGCGGGTGAGCGCGACACCAGGTTGAGCGCCACCACATAGCCGCTTGCGGCAGAGTCAGGCACAAGGGCTTTCTGAATGGCGTCTTTGGCTTTAAGCTGGGTTTGGGTTGAGTCAAACCGCGCCTTGACAGACGCGCCCTCAAAAGAAACTGCCTCGGCTACTATGCCGGCGGCCTTGAGCGCGTCTTCTACCCTGCCCTGTGTGCTTGCATCAATTTTGATGGCCGGCTTCGCCGAGGACACCTGCACCGCAGGGCTTTCGCCAAAAAAATTGGGTAAGGTGTAGAGGCTGCCTATCAGCAACGCTATCAGGATGAGGGCGTATTTCCAGACCGGGTAACGATTCATGGCGTGAGGGTGCTTTGCTAACGGCGGATTGAACGGCTTTGTTGGCCGGCTGATTATTTAATCGAGCCTTTTGGCAGCACCTGGACAATCGCACCCCGCTGCACCTGCACCTCGACGCCATTCGCGATCTCAAGACCCAAATAGCTGTCACCCATCTTGCTGACTTTGCCCAGCATGCCGCCGCTCGTCACAACTTCGTCGCCCTTGGCCAACGCGTCAATCATGCTGCGGTGCTCTTTTTGCTTTTTCATCTGGGGGCGGATCATCACGAAGTAAAGAACCACAAACATCAGCACCAATGGCAACATGCTCATCAAAGAAGATTGCATGTCACCACCTGCGGCAGCAGCAGGTGCAGTTTGGGCAAATGCGGAAGAAATAAACACAGGCAACTCCAAAGGGCAAGTACAAAATTAGGTCGACACATGGATTTTCCAGAGGTCGGGCACAGTGAAGCGCCTGCCCCAAGACAGCCTTCCATTGTAAGCGGGGCAATCGAACCGAAAAAGCTATATTTTTAATAGCTATTCACGCCCTATTTATAGGGACATTCGGCATATTTTCCCCTCAGGCTGCGTGTTTTTGCTGTTTTGAACTGCGGAATCCACCCATCGCGTTCGCCCAACTCAGGCGTGCTGCTTTCAGATGCCGCGCTTTGACGTGGCCAAAACCCTTGATCTGCTCGGGAATTCTCGCTACCTCGAGCGCTTGGGCAAAATTCGCAGGCGTCAAGTTTTGGATGATTTCCTGCACGTCAGCCTTGTAATCGATGACCAGTTGCCGCTCTTGCCGACGCTCTTCGGATTTTCCAAACACGTCAAACGGGCTGCCGCGCAGGACTTTGAGGCGCGCCAACACTTTGAAAGCGATCAACATCGCCGGTCCAAACTTTTGTTTTTGCAATTCACCCTTGTCATTGCTTTTTGCCAAAAGCGGCGGGGCCAAGTGGTAATTTAGCTTGAAATCGCCTTCGAACATGGCCTTGATGCGGGCGTGAAAGCCGGGGTCCGTGTGCAAACGCGCAACTTCGTATTCGTCTTTGTAAGCCATCAGCTTGAACAGGCATTTGGCCACCGCCTCCGTCAAGGGCAATGAACCATGGCCCGGCGATGCCGCCATTTTTTCTTCTGCTGCTTTCACCTTTTGCACAAACGCGCTGTAACTCATTGCGTAGGTGCTGTTTTGATAGGCCGTCAAGAAGTCGGCCCGCCGGGCCGCCATGTCGGCCAGTGAATCGCGTTTTTTGAAAGTAATCACGCTGGACGTGGCATTCATGGAAGCCAGCAGCTTCTCTACTTCCCCCGTATCGTGCGCAGCTCTGCAACCCCACTCGAAGGCAGTCTTGTTTTGTTGGACCGCCACGGCGTTGAGTTCAATGGCACGGATCAATGACGCCTTCTCCAATGGAATCCAGCCCTTTTGCCAAGCGTAACCCATCATGAGTGGGTTGGTGAAAATGCTGTCCCCCATCAGCCCGGTTGCCGCCGCGTTGGCGTCAAAAGACGCAACCAGCGCCGCGCCGACCACTTCGGCCACTTCGGCGACACACTGCTCGGCCGGGTTTTGCCAATTGCCGTTTCTCACAAACGCGGCCGTCGGCGTGCTGTAGGAGTTGATGGCCACATGGGTGCGGCCTTCACGCATCCGCAGCAAGGTCTCCTTGGCCACCGCCACAATCGGGTCACAGGCAATGACAAGGTCTGCCCCGGCGTTGCCGACGCGGGTGGTGCGAATGTCGCCCTGCGTTTGGCCGATCAGGATGTAGCTCCAAGTGGCCCCGCCTTTTTGCGCCAAACCTCCCGCATCTTGCGTGACAATGCCTTTGCCCTCCATGTGTGCCGCCATACCAAGCAACTGGCCAATGGTGATGACGCCGGTGCCTCCAACGCCACACACCACCATGCCCCATACACCGTTGGCATGCGCAAAACATTGAGCGAACTGAGGCTCTGGCAATGGCGGCATTTCAAAAGGTGAAGCAAGGTGCGGCGCGAGCCTGACGTCCGGCGCAGATTTGCCGGATTTTTTGAACACGCCACCCTCCACCGTCACAAAGCTTGGACAAAACCCATTCACGCAGGAGAAGTCTTTGTTGCAGGTGCTTTGATTAATTTGGCGTTTGCGGCCAAATTCGGTTTCGAGAGGCTCGACGGACAAGCAATTGCTTTGCACGCCGCAATCACCACAGCCTTCACACACCAATTCGTTGATGACCACACGCTTGGCTGGGTCCACCAAGGTGCCGCGCTTGCGGCGACGGCGTTTTTCAGTGGCGCAGGTCTGGTCGTAAATGATGACTGTGGCGCCCTTGATTTGCCTCAACTGCTTTTGAATGGCGTCAAGTTCATCCCGGTGGCGCACGCCCACGTCTGGCACCAGGGTCACGCCATCGTATTTTTCAGGCTCATCCGTCACGATGACAATCTTTGCCGCTCCTTCCGCGCGCATGGACATGGCGATCTGGACGACAGAATGTCCTTCTGGCCGCTCGCCAATGGCCTGACCGCCCGTCATGGCCACTGCATCGTTGTACAGTATTTTGTAAGTGATGTTCACGCCGGCAGCAATCGCCTGGCGCACCGCCAACAGGCCGCTGTGAAAATAGGTGCCATCGCCCAAATTGGCAAACATGTGCTGGTCATTGCTGAAGGGTTGCTGGCCGACCCACGGCACGCCTTCCCCGCCCATCTGGGTAAATCCCGTCGTGCTGCGGTCCATCCAGAGGCTCATGAAGTGGCAGCCTATGCCGGCCATGGCGCGGGAGCCTTCGGGCACCTTGGTCGAGGTATTGTGGGGACAGCCAGAACAGAACCAAGGCTGGCGGTCTGCGCCTTTGACGCCCGCAACTTCGAGCCTGACCATGGAGCGGTCTTTGGCATCAAGGACTGCCAAATGAGCGTCAATGCGCGCACTGGTGGCCGCATCGATCCCCAGTTTTTTCAAGCGCAGCGCGATGGCTCGGGCGATGATCGCGGGCGACAGGTCAGCGTTGGCGCGAAGCAAGGTGTTGGCGGTTGGGTTGGGCATGGACCACTCGCCGCCACCGCCATACATCCCGACCGCAGAATCATCCATTTCATTGAATTTGCCCACAACGGCTGGCCGCACGTCGGCTCGCCAGTTGTACAACTCCTCCTTGAGTTGGTATTCGATGACCTGGCGTTTTTCTTCCACCACCATGATTTCTTTGAGCCCTGTCGCAAATTCACGGGTGAGTTGCGCTTCCAGTGGCCAGACCACGCCAACTTTATGCAGCCGGATCCCCAGTTGCCTGCAAGCTGCATCATCCAATCCCAAATCCGCCAGCGCTTGCCGTGTGTCGTTGTAGGCCTTGCCGCTTGCGATGAGGCCAAACCGGTCATTTTTTCCTTCAATCGCGTTGTAGTTCAGGCGATTGGCCCGAATGTAGGCCAACGCCGCATACCATTTGTAGTCAAACAAGCGCGCCTCTTGGTCCAGCGCAGCATCTGGCCAGCGGATGTGGATGCCACCTGGCGGCATCGCAAAATCCGTCGGAATTTTGATTTCAACGCGATCAGGGTCGATCATCGCTGTGGCAGAAGATTCAACGATTTCCTGAATTGTCTTCATGCCAGCCCACACGCCCGAAAACCGACTTATCGCGAAGGCGTGAATACCC
Source organism: Burkholderiales bacterium (assembly GCA_025360385.1). Lineage (GTDB taxonomy): Bacteria > Pseudomonadota > Gammaproteobacteria > Burkholderiales > Burkholderiaceae_C > JANYCG01. The sequence goes on from JANYCG010000149.1 coordinate 17,330, forward strand.
AAGTCCAAAATTTCCTGCACACTCGACGGAAAAAATACAGGCGTGCCGCAGGCTTTGAAAATATGGTCGCTCTGGTGTGCGGCCGTGGAGCTCTTGCTGATGTGGTCGTCACCTGCCACCGCGATGACGCCGCCCCATTCAGTTGTGCCCGCCATGTTGGCATGTTTGAACACGTCCGAACAGCGGTCCACGCCCGGTCCTTTGCCATACCAGATGCCAAAAACGCCATCAAACTTGTTGCTGCCTGGCGGTGCAAAGCCGAGTTGTTGGGTGCCCCATAAGGCGGTCGCCGCCAACTCTTCATTGACACCAGGCTGGAAAATAATATTTTGCGCCTTCAAGAATTTTTCGGCTTTCCACAATGCCTGGTCATACCCGCCAAGCGGTGAGCCACGGTATCCACTGATGAAACCAGCTGTGTTTTTGCCTGCCAATTGGTCGCGCAGGCGTTGTAGCATGGGCAGCTTCACGAGCGCTTGCACGCCGCTCATGAAGGCGCTTCCATAGTCAAGGCTGTACTTGTCGTCGAGCGTGACGGCTTCCAGGGCTTTGCGAATAGGGTCAGGAAGTGGTGCGTTCATGAACTCTGGCCTTCCAAGGTTGGTGCAGTAACTCTAACATCGCAAATTGCAAGAGCTCAGGTGATGGGTGATGCCATCAGGCGCAGCAGTAAAGTCTCATACGATTGAATCAAGTCAGGGTTGTGCGGCAAATAGCGCCCAATCTGGCGGCGCTGCCGGGCCAAATAGGCGTTAGAACCACCGTCCTGGCCTTCCAGCGCCTCAAGCACCCGAGCGCATCCAGCCTTCACGTCATTGCCTTGGTAGAAATAGCCTAGATCAGCGCAAAGATGGGCGTTGTGAACCAGGGGATATCCTTGCCAGCAGACTTCAAGGTAAAAATAATTCAGGGCATTTTCCCACTGGTGGGAAATCACGATATCCGTGAATTCACTCAAGAAAACTGGCGTGTCATACCGACTCAAAAAAATTGCTTTGCGGGCCCGGACAATGTCAAGTTGGTTCATTAAAACGATGAACTCTTTGCTGTTTTTCGCCAAATGCTCTGAATTCGTAACGTGCAAATGGGCGATGCGTTCGGGTGCCAGGCGAAAGGCTTCTTCAGCGATAAAGATGGGGTAGAGGCAAAATTTGACGACATTCAAGTTGGGCTCCATCACACTCAAGCGTCGAGGTCCGGGCTTGGCTCGGTACACCCCTTGATTCTGCAAAGCAACACTTCGGGCTTCCAAAAACATCGGATGCCAGACAAATGGCACAACCAGGGTGGGCTGCCGCCTCAAGGTGGAAAAGAAGCCGCCGCTATTTGATGCGACCTGCGGGATCACCCACACAGCGTCGTATCGCGGGTTGATGAACAAGTTGTACCCCCACAAGGGCTTGTCAAACAATATTGACTCCATCGCGTGCACATACTCAGACCCGCAGCAGTAGGAGACAAGTCGGGTGCCACGGCTTTTGAGGTAGCTGGTTTGGGTTTCATCGATTTGCCCACCCAATTCAATCAACACGTCAAGCCGATCTTTAACGGCATCAAAACTTGCGGTTGGCCAACGGCGCAAGTCCCATGGAAGCGCCTGTGTGATGGGAACGTCCGTGGTGTTGACCAAGGTGACAGACGCTACCAGTTCAGAATTCTTCAGCGCTTCAGCCAGAAAAACAGCATTTTGTTTGATGCCGTTGACCCACAGACTTTCATCCACAGAACGCAGGCCAATCGTGATACCAATTCGCAATCGCGCTGTGCTCATTGTCCTGTGCCCTTTGACGACGGGTCTTTCCAGTCAAACTCAACATGGCGTCGAATAATCAGACATCCTGGCGCTGAATCTATCAGAGTGACTGAAGCGCCTGGGTCTTGTGGACTGACATAGACCGTGAACGTTGCCAGCAAACGGTTGACGCTGTAACCAGGCAGCTCTTGCTGTGCGATGCTGGAACAGGTAAACGGTGCCACGGATATTCTCTCGGCGGCAACCGAGCAACCACCTTGGCTGTCTGGCACGGCAGTCAGCGAGAATGCCAACGACGCGTTTTTATATTCAACGCCGCTAAGCGAGAAAAACGGGCGGGTATCGGCGCTCTTTCGATCCCAGTCAACCAAAACATCATTGCCGGTGCTGCCACTAACAACCAGCGAAGAAAGTCTGGAAATGGCCGGCAAACAACGAACGACCCCCACATTTTTTGCAGCCAGCGTCAGGGTGTCAAGTGCCGTGCTTTTCGCGACTTGCGCAGGCAATTGCGGGCTGGCGGGTTGCACCTGTGCTACGGCGAGTGATTCACCAAACAACAGGAAAACGGCCGCTGCAAAAGTGACATAAGGTGCATGAGAAATCCGTAAGCATTGGCACGTCATGGTCACGCAAGTGAAAACAAGTTTTGCAGTGCTTCACTATAAATTTGAATGTTGTCTTCACTTTCGGGATTTAACAGCTTCAACAAGGCGCTTGCACGGTCACTGTAGCTGCCCAAATCAGCGTCGTGTTGTGCGAAGGCTTGCAGCAATGCCATTCCACCTTCTTCGCAATCGAAATCCGGATAGAAATAGCCGCAATCCGCCAGAAATGTCGAATTGTGAATGAGGGGATAACCGCCATGCAAAACTTCGTAGTACAAATAATTCTGCGGGTTTTCCCATTGATGTGAAACAACGGCGTCGACCTGGGTTGTCAAGCTTTGATAGATAGGAAAACGCCCCTCAAAAGTTGCCAGCCCGTGTTTGACGATGTCCAGGCTGTTGGCAAAGCCGACAAAAGTAGGATGTTCCCGCATATGAAAAGCATTGAAAACTGTTAGTTTTTCAATAACGCGGGGGGTATGACGATGGGCGACATCCACCAATAACATCGACAAATGACTGGTTTTGACCATGCATATATTGGGTTCAAAAATGCCTACACGCCACTTCAGTCGTCCTGGCTTATAGCCAAAGCGCCAGTCTGCCGCCTGGGATGAGGACGCCTTTTCCAGCAGCAATGGACTCCAAAGATGCGGCATCAGCCGCACAGGGGCTCGCAAAGCACTTCCAAAATAATGGAGGCAGGATCGCTCATATTGAGGAAGGGTCCAGATTTCGTCGTAGGGTGTTCCTGCAACCAGCATCCCATGCGGTTTGTCAAAGATCATGCGTTCTATGTCAATCACATAATCATTGCCCACGCGCATCGTGACAATTTTTCCCCCTCGCTCACGAAAAGTGACGGCCCATTCGCGGCTAAGCTGGGCGCTCATTTCAATCATCACGTCCAGCATGTCAGCGGCTGCGGGCATGTCAATAATTGGAGCCGGTGAGTCCTTGATGAAACGACTGGCATCGGTGGAGTCACCATCCCCACCGCCAAAAACAAGATAGGTCGCCGCAACGTTCGGGGACTTCAGCAAAAGCATGACCAAAAATAGGCAGTTTTGATAAATTCCGTTTTCCCAGAGAGACTGCTCTCCCTTGCGCACAAATATCGATATCCCGACTTTTAAACGAGTCCTGTCAATTCGCTTTTCCTTACCTAAATCAACGGGAGAAGATACAGTCTTTTTCATGGCGCCACCGACTTTAACGCCTTGGCGTGCCAAAGCCTAAGAAGCAAGCGCGAATACGTCTGGAGGTTTTGGTGCGACAGCGGGTTGACTTGGGCAATGACTTTTTGCGCAGCCCATTTGTATTGATCCAACTGGGAATCATGGACGCTGGCAGCCAGCACTAGCTGTTTGGCGCCCTCTTGCGTATCAAAGTCAGGATAGAAATAGCCAGCACCTTTGAGCCACGGTGAGTTGTGGATCAAGGGGTAAGAGCCATATAGCGCGTCAAGGTAGTTGTAGTTCTGGTCGTTTGTCCATTGATGCGCTAGAACCGCATCGGCATGATTCACCATGTACCAGGCAAAGTCATGCCTGCCCTGAAACACTGCTTTATGCTCCCTCACTAAGTTCAGCGAGTTGGCCAGATAGAGCAAGGTTGGATGATCCTTAAGATGCAATGTGTTTAGCACATGCATGAAGTCAACACTATCCGGTTCAGCGCGATAAGCTTCATCGCAAATGAGCATCGGAATCGTTGATGCCTTGGCAACTGAAACGTTGGGCTCAAAGATTGCCACGCGCAGGCCAGGTCTACGACCTAAAGCATCGGCGACGCGGGTTTTATAGCCAAATTCGACGCCTTCTTTCTCAATTTCAGCGACGCGCTGCGCCAGGAATTGAGGCGACCATACGTAAGGCACTTCAATGACAGGACACCTATAGAGCGTGCGAAGCATGGGAGAAAATGCTGTGAAATATTCAGGCAATAGCCAAATCTCGTCACACCGATCTGCCCGGTTAAAGTAACCCGGTTTCCCAAAAATCGATGTTTCAATCAGCCCGGCATAAGGATGTCCGGCACAATACCAAATCACTTTTTTCCCTTGCGCACGCAAGTGGTCAAGCCATTTGACATCCAACGCACCGCCCATTTCTATTGCAACGTCAATTTGGTTCGCAGCTTCTGAAATTGGCAGCAAAGCCAAGCCCAAAGAGCTCATGTCGACCTGAGGGGGCATGGTGCGTTGATCGCCGCCATTGAGCAGCGCCACCGACTGGACAAATGGCAATTTTTGAAAAATCTGGGCTAAAAAAATGACATTTTGACCCAGGCCGTTTTCCCATATATTCTGACCAGCATGCGTGAGAACAGAAATACCAATTCGCATGAACGCTTTCAAATTTAGCTACCGCTCTAATCGAGCCTCATTTCAACCCGTTTCCTTGCCGCTATGGGTCTATTCCTTAGGGCGACCGAGGACTCTTAAAGCGTAACTTTGTCATTTCCACTTCCAACTTGTGCCCAAATTAAAGCCCCAGTCTCTGCCGGTGGTGGAGATTCCAAAACCCCAAGTCGTTGTACCGTCCGTGTTGAGGGCTCTAAAATTCAGCGCCAACGCGCCGTACCCGCGGTAGCCTCCGATGCCAATTCCAAGCGCTTTTTCACCAGCTTCCAGATTCGGCATATAGCTGCCGGCCATTGCCATGCTCATAGCAACGCCCGAGTAGGCCAGCCGTTCAACATCTTGAAGTTGCGACAAATTGACAGCGTCAGTTGGTGCAATGCCGGGGGAAACGTTGGTAATGCGCCGCTCGCTCCCTGGCGCTCCAACCGATACAGTGTTGGGTTGATCAGCGACCGAGTTTGCGCCCAGCGCCACTGATCGATTTGCCAGCGCCGATGCGCTAGCGCCTAAAGCCACAGAATCATTGCCAGAAGCAAGTGAGTTAGATCCGACGGCAGTCGCTGGATCAGCAATTGCCCGGGCTTGATAGCCAATCGCGACTGACCCCTCGAAAATCGCTGTTGCGCGAAAGCCAATGGCAGTCGTGTTGGTGTTTTGAGCCAATGATTGGGAGCCGTAAGCGGTTGCGCCTGACGCGATCGTAGTGACAGTCGCCCCATTTACGCCCGCACGGGTTCCAGCACTGGCGCACAGGCCCGTGGCGGTTGAATCCGGCCCGTTCGCAACCGCGCAATCCGCTGGAACGACTGTTTTTAACGACGTTCCATTCAATACAGATCCTTGCGTCAGAACAGAGCCAGCGCCTGCCGCTCCACCTATTGTGGTGCCGATCAAGGCACCCCCATTGGCTGCGGCAGAATTGCCGGCATTGACGAGGGGGGCCAAAGCGGCCAGCCCTTGTGTGGTGGTTGACAACCCGGTTGATAACGAAGTTACGGCGGTATTCGTCGTGCTCAACCCGGTCGACAACGAGCTGACACCAGTCGACAGCGAAGTGATCCCGCTTGTAGCCGTACTTAGACCAACAGAGGTAGACGTTGACAACGAACTGGCACCGGTCGACAACGAATTGATCCGGGTAGTGGTTGCGCTAAGGCCAGTCGACAACGAGGTGATCCCAGTCGAGGTCGAAGTCGATAGTGAACTGACGCCCGTAGACAGTAAGCTAGCACCTGTTGACAAGGAAGAGACGCCGGTCGACAGCGAATTGACTCCTGTAGACAGTGCGGAGATTCCGGTTGATGCAGAAGTCGATAGTGAACTAACCCCTGTCGACAAGGACGAGACACCGGTCGATAGCGAGCTGACACCTGTAGACAAGGACGTGATCCCCGTTGAGGTCGAAGTTGACAGGGAACTCAGGCCCGTAGACAGTGAACTCACACCCGTTGACAAAGATGACGCTCCGGTGGACAGTGATGAAACACCTGTGGACAGCGAACTGACGCTGCTGACGGTCGTGCTCAAGCCCGTTGACAAAGACGAGACACCCGTCGACAAGGACGAGACGCCGGTCGACAGTGAACTTACACCTGTTGACAAGGACGAGACACCGGTCGATAGCGACGAAATTCCGGTTGATGCAGAAGTCGATAGTGAACTAACACCTGTCGACAGCGACGAGACACCGGTCGACAAGGAGGTGATCCCAGTCGAGGTTGAAGTCGACAGGGAGCTCAGGCCCGTAGACAG
>JANYCG010000274.1 GCA_025360385.1 Burkholderiales bacterium
TGGCAATTCGGGCAAGGCATCCAGGCGCTTGGGGCTGGACACTGCCAGCGCGCGCAACTGCCCTGATTTGACAAAAGGCAACACGGCAGGCGCACCAGAGAACAACACCTGAATTTGCCCGCCCACCAAGTCTGTGACCGCGGGCGCAGTGCCTTTGTACGGAATGTGCAGCAGCGACGCATGGGTTTGCAGCTTGAAATACTCAGTCGCCAGATTGGCCGCGCTGCCATTGCCGCCCGAGCCATAGTTAAGCTGCCCCGGCCGGCTTTGCGCCAGCGCCACCAGCTCCTTCACGCTGGCCGCCTTGACGGATGGGTGCACCGCCAGAACATTGGGCACCCGGGCCACAAAGGCCACAGGCGCAAAGTCTTTCAGCGGGTTATAGGGCAGGGCGGGGTAAAGCGAAGGGTTCACGGCCAGGGTGCCAATGTGCCCCATCAAGAGCGTGTAGCCGTCATTGGCGGCCTTGGCGACCCGGTCTGCACCGATGGCGCCGCCCGCGCCAGGGACGTTGTCAATGATGACGGCCTGGCCCCAGGCCTTGGTCAATTCCACGCCAATCGCACGCGCCAGAATGTCGGTGGAGCCGCCGGGGGTGAAAGGCACGACCATGCGGATGGGTTTGGACGGGTAGCTCGCTGGGTTGGCCGTTTGGGCTATCGCGGCCTGCAACGGCAGAAAAAAACCAATTGACCAGATAAAATTAGGCCAAGTCCCTTTGGGTATTGAATAGTTTGTTATATTAAACATAGCGTATTGGCATGGCATTTTAGGCAGCTTACTGTTGCGGACCGGGGATTTGAAGCCAAAATTCATCTCGCGCCCCATGTTATGCCCGCCATCATCGGCCCAAAAGCTGGCTATTGAACCTCAGGAAAACCAGATGAATTGCCCGGCTGATCAATTTGCGTCAGTGCTTGGCGACTTAACCCGCTACTCAACCCGTTACTCAACCCGTTACTCAACCCGTACTGGACTGTCGGTGCCGAGGGATCGCCCATCATGCTGATTTATGGCACCAGCTGCTCCCTGCTGGACTGGGAACACGTCATCCATGCCTTGGCGCAACGCTTTTGCAAATCCATCGTTTGTGACGTAGGCGCTGGCCAACGAAAAAGTTTCCCTGGTCAAGCTGCCCGGCACCCGCAAGGCTTTCTTGAAGGCCCTGTGTAGCCTGTTGGGCCTGGGCGGATTCAAGGCAGAGCTCTTCGACGACACCCACGAGAAAATTCGCGGCGTCAAGGCACCCACCCTCGTAGTCTGGGGGCGGCAAGACAAGTTTCTTCCTTTCAGCCACCTGCAAACCTTTATGGGGCTGATGCCGGGTGCAGAGGCCGCCGTCATCGACCACTGCGGCCACGTGCCCATGATCGAACACGTTGCAAAGTTCAATCAGCTGACCTTGAAGTTTCTGGCAGGCCATTAGGCAGTCGCTGATTCGGTCCGGTCCGCTGGGGACAGCTGATTTTTCTTCGTCTGAGATTTGACGGACAAATGCCACGAATGTTCCCGTGGTTGTTGAATAGCTTGATATACAAATAATAGCAATAAAAAAAGCGGCCCAACATGACATTGGGTCGCTTATTGATGGGTGCAAGCTGCCGGTGCCGCTTGGCTTCTGGGCCTGCGTTAACGCAAAAGGTGAGTTTTCAAATTGATTGAGCGTGATCAAGCCGATTTGGTGAAGCTTTTGCGCGTGGCCAGCGCAGCCAAGCCGAGGCCGAGCAGGGCCAGAGAGCCGGGTTCTGGTACGTCGTTGGTGCCGCAGCTGCCCGCCAAGGGGGCTTGCGCATCGGTCACTTCGGTAATATCCAAGGCGCTGTCAAACACGCGAATGCGGCGCACACAGCCCGCAGAGGCTTCGCCTCCTTGGGTTACGAAGTCGTCTTTGAAGAACTGGATGATGCCATTGGCAGCATTGAATACGGCATCGCCACCCCCGTCGGTGAAGCTGAAAAACTGGGCGCCATTGACATAACCGTTGGTTTGGTTGGTGTCAACATTGCGCGTCAGGATCACGTCGGCCAGCACGTCAGCGGTGAAGGGGTCACCGCTTGGAAAAGCAAAGGGATAAAAATTCAAATTGCTGGTCAACACATAAAAACCCTTGTCGTCCGCGCGATCCTTGAAGTCAAGCACCTTGCGGTAACCACTGACGTCCGAAAACGAAAACTGCAATTCAATCGAATAATTGCCGTTGTCGCCCAGCCCATTGCTCAAAGACAAACCCTGATTGGCACCAAACGCATAGCCGTTGGCCGACAACACGCCACCGGCTGCCACCAATGACGGCCCGCCCAGGGAGTCTGCCAGACTGCCATTGAGCTGGTAGTCATGAATCAAGGCGGCAGACTGAGCGTTGCCGACAAAGCCAGCGGCAGAACCGATCAGAAGGGCGATGGCTGCAAGTTTGCGTATTGACATGAAGGTCTCCGGGTATAAAAAATTGATTTGGAAAGTGTCTCAAATAATTTAAAGCAAATTTCGGGCCACATTTTTAAGTCATTGAAATATATGAGGATTTAGGTTTAATCTGTTGTTTCAGTCGCGCCATTGTAAAAAAAATCGACAAATTGACGCCGAAACCTGACAGCAGGCGCAAGCCAGCCGATTTGACAAAGAAATTGACGCATGTCCCTGTAAATATTGGATGAGTTGCAATTAAAACCATAGCATCAACAGTTTTTACTTGGAAATCATCCGCAGCACCACCGCCCTGACAATCTCCAGCGCCTTTTTTTGAGTTTGCGTGCTGGGCCGGCGTGAGGAGGTCACGAGCTCCAGGCGGCTCATGATGCGCGGGCTGCTGATGCTGCGCACCTGAAACGGCTCCACGTTGTCAAAATTGCTCAGCGTGTAGCGGGGCAACACGGCGTGGCCCAAGCCCTCGGCGACCAGGTTCAGGATGGCGTTGAGGCCGTCGACCTCCATCGTGATCTGGGGCCGTTGGCCGATCGCGGCAAGCTCGGTATCGATCAGCACGCGAAACGCATTGGGGCGGCTGGGCAGAATCAGCGGCAGCATTGCAACCTCTGCCAGGCTGATGTTGTTGGGCGCTTGCGCCGCAGCTTGGGCGGCCTTAGCCTGACGGTCGGTCAACTCTAATTTAATAGCAGTTGACGCTTTGTTTAAGGGGACTTTGGCTTGTTTTATCCCCTTTGTGGTAATTTGCGGGCCATTTGGGGTGCTCCAGGCGCCGGGCTGAGCTGGCCAGGCTGAACGGGGCGAGATCAGCACCAGTTCTTCCTCATACAAGGTCGCCACCTCCAGGTCAGGCGAGGCATTCGCGTTGTATAACACCGCCATGTCCAGGCTGCCGATGCGCAAGCCTTCAAGCATCAAAAGCGAAAACCCCTCGGTCAAGGTCAGCCGCGCTTGCGGCAAACCCGCGCGAAACGCGTGCGTGAGCGGCACGGTGATCAGCTTCGATAGGCTGGGCGGCAGGCCGATGGACACCTTGCCCGCCAACGCGCCGCGTGTGTTGTCCAACTCTTCATGGGCCAGCGCCACCTGGTGCAAAATGCCGCGCCCATGTTCTAGCAGCAGTTTGCCGGCCTCGGTCGGAACGGCCCCCCGGCCATTGCGGGTGAGCAGGTTTTGCCGCAGCTCCACCTCCAGCAGGCGCACCTGGCGGCTTAGGGCGGGTTGCGCAATGTTGAGCGCGGTGGCTGCGCGGGTAAAACTACCCAGCTCGGCAACGCGCACAAAATATTCCAGCTGTTTCAAGTCCATGGCGATCTCTTTATGCCTTGAATTGTTGCATAACAAGAGGTTAGTTATGCGATTTTGGTCTAACTGCTAGCGTGGGAATGGGCTGGTTCGCCTGGTGTTTGGCATGCAAAATCCA
>JANYCG010000277.1 GCA_025360385.1 Burkholderiales bacterium
ATCTGACCGCCAAGCAAGATGCGCGTTCGCTGCAATGGCGTTCGGCCTCACCTGCGTCGCCAATGTCCGCAGAAGACAACAGCTACATTCTGGCCGAACCCCGGCTCGGCCTGCTGGCCAACCTGGGCCAAACCACCGCCACCCTGGGCCGTCAAATTGCAGACGTTCCCGGGTCGACCTGGTTGCTGGCCGGCGCAGCCATCCTGGCATCCAGCCTGTTGGACAAATCGCTCGATGAATGGGCCGTAGACAACCAGCAAGGCACGGGTGCCCAAATCGCCAACGCCAGCAATGCTTTGCCCTATGCATTGGCGCTAGGCACAGGCCTGCTTTATACCGGCATAGCAGGCCCCGGCTCAGCCAGCACGGCAGAAACCGCCGTCAAGGCAGCGGGCTACACCTTGGGTGCCAACCTGATGACCAAATATGTGGTGGGTAGGGCGCGTCCGTCCGCCGAGCAGGGTAGCACCCAGTTCGACGGTTTCAGCTCGGCTTCGGTGGCCTCCAGCTTTGCCTCCAACCACGTGGCGCTGGCGTTCGCGCTGGTGACGCCGTTTGCGCAAACCTACCACATGCCCTGGCTGTACGGCGTGGCAGCGGCCACTGCTGCCGGGCGCATCCAGCAACGCGACCACTGGGCTTCAGACACGGTGGCCGGCGCCTTCATGGGTTATGCCATCGGCAGTTTGTTGAACGACCAAAAACAAGGCGATATGGCGATGCGCCTGAGCGTCACCGGCCAGGCCATTGAGGCCAAGTGGCCGCTTAAATAAACGCAGCCGCCCGCCACGGTGGCCACTTCAGCTGGCTGACACGAGGGCTTGTTCCAGACAGCGATCGACCGCCGCCAGAAACTTGGCGACATCCAGCGGCTTGGTGATGTAACCGGCGAGCCCCGCCGCAGCGCCTTTGTCAATGTCCCTGGGAATGGCATTTGCAGTGACCGCGATGATGGGGATGGATTGGGTCTGCGCATAGGTCTTCAGCACCTCGATCACCTGGTACCCGTCCATGCCCGGCATATTGATGTCCAACAAAATCAGGGTCGGCTTTTTACTCATGGCAAGCTGAATCCCCAGCCCGGGGTTCTGCGCGGTGATGAGGCGGATGTGCGGGCGCTTGGCCAGAATCTGCGCAATCAGTTTGAGGTTGGCCGCGTTGTCGTCAATGGCAAGCACACATTGCCCGTCGCTGATGGCGTCAAATCGCGTCATGGCACCGTCGGGCTCATCGCGCGGCGCAGCCACGTCGATGGCGGCGCTGGGCAATTCAACCCAGAATGTGGTGCCGCTGCCCAACTGGCTTTCAACGCCCACGGTGCCACCCATCAACACCACCAACTGCTGGGTGATGCTCAGGCCAATGCCGGTGCCTTCAATGGCGGTATGGTCCATGCCAAGGCGGTTAAAGGCCTGAAACACCTCTGGCAGCCGCGCAGGCGCAATGCCCGTGCCAGTGTCCGTCACTTCAATCCGAAATCGGCCGGATTCAGCGGGCAAGACACGAACGCCAATATCGCCGCTTTGGCGGTTGTATTTGATGGCATTGGACATCAGGTTCAATAGGACTTGCTTGAGGCGCACGCGATCAGCGCGAACCACGGCGCTCCTGGGCACATGCTGATGGAAAGTCAATTGCCTTGCGATGGCGAGCGGCTGCATCAGCCGCCAGCAGTCATCCACGATTTCAAACATCCGCACCGGTTCGAGCGCCAGGCTGAGTTGGCGCGATTCAATTTTTGCCAGGTCAAGCAATTCATTGACCAGTTTCAAAAGATGACGGCCGCCCGTGTGGATTTCCGCTGCGCTGCCCTTCTGGCTTTCGCTGAGGCTATTGTCGATTTCCAGCACCTGCGCGAACCCTAGAATCGCATTCAAAGGGGTGCGCAACCCGTGGCTCATGTTGGACAGGAAATCAGACTTGGCATGGTTGGCGCGTTCTGCGTTGTCTTTTGCCAGCTTCAATTCGTCCTGCCGGGCCAGCTCCTGCGTGATGTCAGTGAAAATATTGAACAGGTACTGAATTTCAACCTTGTCGTCCACGATAGAGCCGATGTTGCTGGCCGACATGAACTGGCTGCCGTCCTTGCGCACCAATTGCAATGGGCCTGACCAGGTTCCGCTTTGAACCACCGATTGCATGATGGTCGCCATGGTTTGCGCCCCATCCTCGGCCGGCAACGCCCGGGCAAAGTGCTCGCCCGCCATTTCGGAGTCCGCATAACCCAAAGTCTGTGCATGGGCGTGGTTTTGGTAAATGCCGCGCCCCCGCGCATCGGAAATCACCACGCACTGGTTGCTGGCGTCAATCACCCGCCGGAACAAGGCCAGTTTTTCCTCGGCCGCTTTGCGCGCCGAGCCATCGGCAATGAACGCGGTGAACAGAATGCCTTTGTTGATGAACAGCCGGGTGAAGGCAATCTCCACCGGCAAGCGCGTCCCGTCACGATGCTGCATGGCCATCTCGACGCGGCGCCCGGCCCCAGACTCCTGCGCAACCCAGAGATTTTTCAGTGCGTCCGGTGGCGCTTCCCAAGCCGTGGGCACCATCAGGATGTCGTCGAACTTGCGCCCCATCACTTCGGCCTCGGGCCAGCCAAAAAGCGCCTCGGCGCGCAGGTTCCAGCTGGAAATGCGGCCAACGCCATCCATGCCGATCACGGCATCCTGGGCGTTGTCCAAAATGGCCTGGACGCGAACCTGTGTTTCCAGGGCGCTGCGAATGTTTTGCGCCGACCTTCGGCCAACGCCAATCCAGGTCAACATGCCCCCCAACAGCACAAAACCCACCAGGTTTTCAATCTCGCCCCGAGCCAGAAAGGCCGACACAACCGTTGGCCCCAGGGCGGCGACGATGAAGGCCTGCATGGCCGTTTTGTGTTCGGCAATCGAAATCATGGCGACCGCGCAGACACACAGCAAGGTGCCAACCAACACGACCGACGCCGCACCAGTGGACTGCCACATCAACAACGCTGGCCCGAGTCCCCACCCGAGGCCCCGCAGCACGGCGAGGATCAGGAAGATTTTGTCCCATCTTGCCAATTGGCTGCCCTTGGGCGAATACCGCTTAAAGGCAAGGCAGGCCGCAACACCCAACCCGTTGCTGGCCAGCACCGCCAACAGCCAGGCCGTCATGGAACTGGACGGAAGATACGGCCAAAAAATCCAAGCGCCGACAATGGCCACGCCAATCGCTGTCCAGGCGTTCAACCAGGCTTGGCGAAATGCGCCATACAGGAGCATGGACTCAACACTTTGCTCCGGCTGCGGCGGTGTTATCTTTTTCATGCGCTCGTACCCGCAGCCTGCAAGTGCTTCTGCGCAAATTCAACATACCAGGCCAAACACCCTGGGTTGGCCATGGCTTCGCGGTTGATCACCTTGTCGAGCGGCTGCCCGAGCAGCAGTTTCTTGATCGGCAACTCCTGCTTTTTGCCTGACAGGGTCCGCGGGATTTCCGCGACTTGAAAGATGTCGTTGGGCACAAAGCGCGGCGAGAGGGCGACCTTGATCGCGTTGTTGAGCTTGCCGCGCATGGCGTCGTCCAGCGCCACGCCCTCACGCAGCACCACAAACAGCGGCATGTAGCTGTCGCGGCCCAGGTACTCCAAGTCCACCACCATGCTGTCCAGCACTTCAGGCAAGGCCTCCACCGCGCTGTAAAGCTCGCTGGTGCCCATGCGCAGGCCGTAACGGTTGATGGTGGCGTCGCTGCGGCCATAGATGATGCAGCCGCCCCGGGGCGTGATCTTGAGCCAGTCGCCGTGGCGCCACGGGGCACTCAAGCCGTTTTTGCCAGGGTAGGTGTCGAAGTAGCTGGACAGGTATCGTTTGTTGCCTTCGTCGCCCCAAAAATACAACGGCATCGACGGGATGGGCCGGGTGCAAACCAGTTCGCCGACCTCATCGACCACCGGGTCGCCCTGTTCGTTCCACGCCTCCACCGCGCAGCCCAGCACGCGGCATTGCATTTCACCCGGCACCTGGGGAAGTTCGCGGTTGCCGGCGATAAAGGCTCCGGCGAAGTCCGTGCCACCAGAAATATTGGCCCACCAGATATTTTTCTGGCTTTCAATCTTCGCGAACTGCGCATTGCCCCAGCTTTGCACATCGGCGGACAGCGGTGAGCCGGTGGTGCCCAAAGCCCGCACCGTGTGCAGGCCAGGGATGGCGCTGAGGTCAAGGCCGGCCTTCATGCAGCTGGCAAAAAAGGCCGCGCCCGCGCCAAAAAAAGTCACGCCAACTTCTGCGGCAAAGCGGTACAGCGTCGTCCAGTCGGGCGCCAGTTTGTTGCCCAGCTCGTCCACGGCGCGGCCCGCCGGGTTGCCGTCAAAAATACAGCAGGTGGCACCAAACAGCAGACCATTGAGTTGGGCGTTCCACATCACCCAGCCGGTGGAGCTGTACCAGTGGAAACGTTCGCCCCCACGGTCGCCCACTTCGTGTGGCTCCCTGCCCCCCAGGGGGGCCGTGCCTAGCTTGGGGCGGCCCGGCGCGTCGGCGGGCTCCGCTCTTTTACCGTTGGGGTAAGTGCCATAACTTGCGCCCAGATCGTTGTGCAAACCTTGGCCCATCAGCGCCACCAGCACCGTGCCGCCATGGCCATGCACGATGGGCTTGGGCAGTCCGGTGGTGCCGCTGGAATAGACGATCCACAGCGGGTGGTCAAACGGCAGCCAAACCGGCATGAAATTCGCCACGTCAACGCTATTTATGCCGAAAGTTCCCGTAAACAGTGAATAGTTTGCTATTAAATTAGCATCATTGAGATTCAGCCCAAGCGCCGCGTGAATCACCAGATGGGTCACCGTTGGCAATGCGGCGCACAGCTCGGCCACCACCGCACGACGGTCCAGGTCCCGCCCGCCATACGTCACGCCATCCACCGCGAACAGAACTTTGGGCTCAACCTGTTTGAAACGGTCCAGCACGGCGTTGGTGCCCATGTCGGGGGCGCAGATGCTCCACACCGCCCCAATACTTGCGGTGGCCAAAAACGCCACCATCGCCTCGGGGTTGTTGGGCATGTAAGCCGCCACGCGGTCGCCCGGCCCGACACCCTGCGCCCGCAGGTGCAGGGCGAGCGACGCCACCTGGCGGCGCAACTCGGGCCAAGTCAACGCCTGCGCAGGCGCAGACCCCAGGCTCTTTTCGTTGTGGCTGACGATGGCCTTGTAGCCCGCCGCATTGGCTGCGTCCACATGCCGGAACACCTGGCTGACGTAGTTGACCTGAGCGCCGGGGAACCATTTCACATCAATCATTCGCCGGCTGCCATCGGCCGTGGCCGGTTCACTCAGCACCGAACTGTGCGCACTGGGGGACTGCAATTCAAAATAGTCCCAGATGCTTTGCCAGAACGCCGGCAGGTCGGCCACCGACCACTGCCACAGCGCGTCGTAGCTGTCGAAGCTCAGTCCGCG
>JANYCG010000281.1 GCA_025360385.1 Burkholderiales bacterium
ATCGGCCAGCTTGGTGCCGTATTGGCCATTGCCCAGGCCGCTGAAAACCCCCAGGGCTTGGCCGTTGACCACAAGGCTGCCCAGGCCGTCGCTGTCGGTGATGGTGTCTTTGCCCCAGGTGCCTGTGAAGGTGTAGGTGTCAGTGCCTTCACCGCCTTTGAGGGTGTCGTCGCCAGCGCCACCGATCAGAAGGTCGTTGCCTTTGTTGCTGATGAGCGTGTCGTTGCCCGAATCGCCCAGCATGAGGTCGGCCAGGGAAACTGCGCTGAACGATTCAAATTCATAGCCCGTGCTGTCCAACGTGCTGCCCACGTTGTTCATGACCGAGGGCGTCTTGGCAACGTAGATGTTGGTGGACAGCCATTGGCCGTCTTGCAGTTTATCGGCCAGGGTAGGATTGGTGGTGCGCAGGTCGGTTAGGAGTGCGGTTTTGAGGTTGTTGAATTGGTTATGCAGACTGGGTAGATTGCCGGCGCTGAGGTTGGCATCCGTCAAGATGCTTTCATAGTCAGCCGCAATCGCCTGCAAGCCGGTGCGACCTCTTGCATCTTTGTTAGTGCCTACCGTTCCACTTGGAATCAGTCCCCACAGTTTTTCGTAATCGATGATGGCGGAACGATGGGCGGTAAGCATCTTGTACGCATCTTTGGCTTCTTGTTCGGTGAGCGCATTGAGGTCGGCTGACAAACCAAACAAGCTGGATTCATAGAAACGGCGTTTGGCTATGCCAACACTTTTGCTGTCGCCACCGTTAAGGCCGTAACGAATTTCAAACCATGCTTCTGCACGGTTGCCGTTGATGATGGCGTTGCGCAAGTCCGTCAACTTGCCGACTTTGATCAGATTGTTGTAGGCCAGTGAAACGAGCGCGAGGCGTTCTCGGCCTTCAGGTGGGGTGTAGCCAAGCCAGTCGGATACTGTGTTTTCAAAGGTGGCCGCAATATCCGAGAACGCAGCTTTGATTTGGTTGTTGTCTGCAAACGCAAAGCTCAGTCTGTTTGCGCCTGTGAGACCCAATGCATTGTTCATTGCATCGTTGATGGCGGTTTGGGCACCAGTGGCGCTGGCGAATTTATTATCACGGGTGGCCATGAAGATGGCATCGCGGGCTTTGTTGAAATTGCTTCCTGCAGACTCCCGCGTTCCCACGCCAGCCAAATCCATTCTCGCCAGGATGGATGTAGCCCAACTGTCCACCTTGAACCCAGCCCCGATGGTCGCGTAGCCAACTGAGTCCACATAGACCTGAACGTGCGGAACGCCACCGGGCTGTTCCAGATTGCGAACGACGGGGTAGCGTCGATCAAGGTAATTTCCAGTAAAAGTGCTGTATGCAAAAGCCATGTTGAATCCCCTTTATGAAAGTGTGGGTTGAAATCACTTGGTGATCGATTTCGGTTGGGTGGCGCGCTGCTTTTTGGCGGGCACCCAGTCGATGCGACACTGCGCACCGCCAATGTTTCTGCCTATGGTGGAGAGGATCACTACATGGGTTCCACCGACTTCGTGCTCAATTGTTGGATACCCTCCAGGGGTAGTCCATTCCATCAAAAATGCTCGCTTGTCGTCAGTGAACTTAATGATGTCGACAGTTCCGCTACCGTTGAATGAATCCATCATGATTTGGTCAGCGCCTTCGGCCATATGAAGTGCGCCGACTCTGTAATCACAGTTGTACGGTGGTTCGGTTTCCAGTGCATTGCCATTTGGTGCAAGGCGAATCAGCGTCTCTTCCTTTCCATCGCCATCCACATCAATCTGTGTCCGCCACATCTTGGCGATACCGGCTTTGCGGATCGGGCCGGTTCCCGCTAGCCAACGCTGCCAACGCTGCCAGCGCTGCTCTGCCAGCTTGGCCATTCCGGGGGCTCTCGATGCGCCCATAACGTCCCTCTATGAATTTATTCGCGAGTCCCAGATCAAACGGGATTTGCTCCCACTATGGGCGAGAGAATTCCGGGTATTTGGGCGACAAACGTGGATTGCAGCTATTGAATGACAAGTGTCGAACCTCGTTGAGGTTGCGTGTAAAGAGTTTGCATACCGGGTTGTCGGTGGCCTCAAAGGTGCTGATGAATTTGCCCTTGATGGCGCTGTTTTGGGCTTGCAGGCGTTTGTCCGGCTTGACTACGCCATTGGCGGGTGTCTCAGCCTGAGCCGCCGCCATCAGAAACAGCCCAAGGCCCAGGCCCAACCCCAAACGCATGGCTCTTCGCAAGTCGACCAGTGATTCACGCATAGCGCATTCCCTTGTGTTCTGGGTCGCATGGACTTTGGGTGCGCAGCTTGCGCATGGCGGCGAACCGGTGGCGGCGTTTGCAGGTCAGCGTTTGGGTGCTATTTTGGCCTCGGGTCCCCGTGGGGCGTACGCAGATAGCTATCAATTACATAGTGTCTTTCTCCTTGAAATGCAGCATCACCGCTCCCGCCCTGCCTCTGCCGCCACCTTCTGGACCGGGCTCAGCAGGTACTCCATGATGGTCCTGCGGCCCTGGTGGATTTCTGCGGTCACCTGCATGCCGGCGTCCAGGCTTTTGCGCAGCTTGTCGTCTTTGGCGAGGGAAGGCAGGTGCTGCGTGTCCAGCTTCACCAGCGCTTTGTAGCCCTGCAAGCCATTGACAGAAGTGGCCTGACCGGAGGTGGCGGGCGGGGCCTGTGAATCCGGGGCCAGGTTCTGTATGCGGCCTTCGAGCAGGCCGTATTTCTGGAATGGGTAGGCCGCCACCTTGATGTGCGCGGGCTGGCCCTTGTGCACAAAGCCCACGTCTTCGTTCTTGACCTGCACCTCGGCCAGCAGCGGCTCGCCCACGGGCACCAGGTTCAGCAGCACCATGCCAGGCTGCACCACGGCGCCCTGGCTGGTGGTGGCGATGTCCTTGACGATGCCGGTCTGCGGCGCCTTCAACTCCAACAGACCAGTCTTGAAGCCCATCTTGGCCTGGTCTTGTTCCAGCTTGCCCAAGACGGCCATGGCCTCGGTGCGTTCAGTGAGCAACTGGCTGCGGTAGCTGCTGGTGAGCGCAGCGATCTTTTGGTCCTGCGCGGCGATGGTGGCCTGCAGGCCCTTGACGGTGGCGGTCTGGGCTTTCAGGTCATGCGCCTTTTCGACGGCTTCGCGCTCCTTGTCGTTGCCGGCAATGGGGCTTAAGAAGCCTTCTTTGGCCAGCTGGGCATGGGCCTGGGCGCTTTGTTCGTAGCCGGGCAAGGTGATTTCGAGCTTACGGTGGGTCTCCTGCGCGGCATGCAGTTCGTTCAGCGCGCGTTCGCGGGTGGACTGCTCCTGCGCCAGCGCGTCGGTGTAGGCCTGGCGGTGGGCCTGGGCCTGGGCCTGCACCTGGGCCAGCAGCAGCGGGTCGTCGCCCGGCCGGGCTTGCAGGGGCTGCGCGGTCAGTTCAGCGTCTACGCGGCGCAGCGTTAGCCGCTTCTGCGCCAAGTCACCCTGCAGGCTGCGGCCGTCGGCCGTGTTGACGGTGGCGTCGAGCCGGATCAGGGTTTGCCCGGCCTGCACCAGGTCGCCTTCCTTCACCAAAATTTCGGCGACCACGCCAGCCTCGGCGGGTTGCACGATCTTGGTGTAGGTGGCGGGCACCAGCTTGCCTTCGGCCACGGCCACCACGTCCACCTTGGCCAGCAGCGCCCAGGCCAGCAGGATGGCGAACAGCATGGCCACGATGTAGTAGATGAGCCGGGGCAGACGCGGCAGCGGGCTTTCCTGGATGGCGAGCAGGCCGGGCAAAAAGTCGCGCGCGGCGTCGTGGGTGGCGTGTGATGGGATCATGGAGACAGCCCTTCGACAGGCTCAGGGCGAACGGGTTGGGCCCCGGGGCGGGCGATGCGGGTGATCCGGCCGTTGGCGATCAGGTAGGCGTCGTCCACTTGCAGGGCCTTGGGCAGGGCATGGGTCACGAACAGCATGCTCACGTGTTCGCGCAGGGCGTTGACGGTGCTGGCGAAGGCGTTGGCGGTGGCTTCGTCCAGCGCACTGGTGGCTTCGTCAAAAATCAGAACCTTGGGCTTTTTGAGCAAGGCGCGGGCGATGGCCAGGCGCTGCTTCTGCCCGCCCGACAGGCCAGCGCCGCGTTCGCCAATTTCTGTCTGGTAGCCTTTGGGCAGGGTCTGAATCACGTCGTGGATTTCGGCCATCTGGCAGGCCTGCACCACGTCGTCAAACGTGGCTAGCGGGTTGGCCAGGGCCAGGTTGTCGAACACGGTGCCGCTGAACAACACGGTGTCTTGCGGCACCACGCCAAAGTGGGCGCGCAGCTCATTGGCGCTCAGATGCAGTATGTCAATGCCGTCCAGCAAAATGCGCCCCTCGCTGGCTCGGTAAAAACCTTGCAGCAGTTTGGTGAGTGTGGACTTGCCGGAGCCGCTGGGCCCCATGATGGCGACCACCTGGCCGGGTGGGATGGTGAGCGAGGCGTTTTCGTAGAGCCAGGGCAGCTCGGGCGCGTATTTGAAGCCCACGCCCGCCAGCTCGATATGGCCGTGAGCCGCAGTCTGGCGGCTGGGGCTGACACTGTAGGGCTCCGCGGGGGCGTTCATCAAATCCCCCAACCTGTCTACCGCCAACCGCGCCTGCTGCAACTGCTGCCACAAGCCCACCATGCGCAGCACGGGCTGGCTGAGCTTGCTGGCGAACATCTGGAAGGCGACCAGCATGCCGATGGTGAACACGTCTTTAGGGTCGGGGTGCATCACCACCCAGGCACCCACCAGCAGCACCAGCATGGTCATCAACTGTTCCAGCGTGTTGGCAACCACGTTGTAGGTGTTGGCAATCTGCTTAGTCTGGAAGCCTGATTGCAGATAGGCGGCGAGATAGGCGTCGTATTTGACTTGCAGTTGCGGCTCCAGTTGCAAGCTCTTGACGGTCTCCAGCCCGGCCACGTATTCGGTCACAAAAGCCTGGTTGCGTGCGCCCAGCAAAAACTGCTGGTTTAGGCGTGCCTGGAACAATGGCGCTATCAGAAACGAGAGCAAGGCGATGACGCCCAAAATGCCCAGCACAATGAGCGTGAGCGGCACCGCGTAATACAACATCACGCCGACGCAGATCAGCAGGAATGGCAAGTCCAGAATAAGCGTGACCGCCGCCGAGGCGATGAATTCACGGATGGTTTCAACGCCATGCAGGCGCGCGGCGATGACGCCGGTGGGGCGGTGCTCGAAGTAGCGCGGCGGCAGGCGGAACAGGTGCTGGAACACTGCGGCGCCCAGCACCGCATCTACCCGGTTGCCGGTGTGCAGCACGGCAAACTGGCGGAACCAGGTGAGCAGGGCCGAAAACACCATGAAGACTCCCATGCCGATACCCAAGGCGACCAGCGTGCTTTCAGTGCGGTTGACGACCACCTTGTCGATGATGGCCTGGGTGAACAGCGGCAGGCCCAGGGCCAGCAGCTGGATGACCAAGCTGGCGCCCAGCACCTCGTGCCAGACCTTGCTGTGCTTCAACAGCTCGGGCACGAACCAACGGAAGCTGAAGGGGGGGCCGATGGCAGCGGTGGCGTCCGGATCGCGCAGGGCTTCGGCCTCAGGGTGGAGCAGAAACACCTGGCCGCTGAGTTGTGGGGCCAGTTCACCCCAGGGTGTGGTGACGGGGGTTTGCGATTCTCCACGCAGCCACACTGCCTGCCCCTCGCCCTGCGCGATGAGCAGGGCCAGGCCCATAGCATCCTTACCTTCACCTTCGCTGTTTAGGGTTTCAACCAGCAAGGGCAACGGCAGATGGCTCAGCTCGGCGACGGATGCTATGCGCAATCGGCATTTGAAGCCCAAGGCTCGCGCTGCGCGGACGAGGCAGGCTGCGTCGTGCGGCGGTGGGAACTGTTGCAGCAGCAAATCAGCGTTGTACGGCTGTTTGTAAACAGCGCAAATGGTTTGCAGCGCCCAGGTGAATTGCGCGGGGGAGTAGTTCATGCCACCTTGGGTCGGTGCTGGAAAATACCCATTAGCCGCATGGCGCGGGGTGCTGCGGTGCAGCGGCATATCAAATGGGGGCGGGCTGCTGGGGCACAGGAACTCATGCTGTGACTGTAACTGAGGCTGTTGGCACCAGCGGTCGAAAACGTCCTACAAATGGCGTACATACACACTCTGGTATGTTCCGGCCAATGTACAGGGAAAAATTGGCGGTTTGCCATTGTGGAATTTCAGTGGTGTCCCAACGTTGCTCAGAGGAGAGCGAGCTGATTTGCTTGGTTGCGCGGGTCTGAATCCATTGAGGGCGGCGTCAGTAGTTGATTTCTAGGCATCGTTTCAAACATGGACAGGCTCAGGATTTGTAGGATTTCATACAGGCTGTGATGGTCAAGATGCAGACGTTTCTCTGCGATGGCAATCAGTACATAGGTAGATATGGGAATCCATATCTGCGTCTTGACCGCGTTTTCGCTGGTGCCAAAGAACACCTTGATGCGCAAATGCAGCTTGACCCATTTGAAGAACAACTCCACCTGCCAGCGCTGGCGGTACAGGTCTGAGATCAACGTCGGCTCCAAAGTGACGTTGTTGGTCAGAAACACCAGGCGCTTGCGCTGGTCGCCTTTCACAACGACTCGGCGCAGCGTCGTGGGGTAATCTTTGCTCGAAAAATGTGTCCTCAACACACCCGTCTGGTCGCAGATCACGGCCGTGTTGATGCGGTCCACCGGATGCGAGTAACGTCGGCGGAACTTGGTGTTGCTCTTGGCTCGGGTCACAAAGAAAGCCTTGGCCTCGTGAATCACGAACAGCCGGGCCAAGTCCAGATAGCCCCGGTCCATCAGGTAAAGCGCCCCTGGCTCCAGTACCAGATCGTCCAGCACATTGACCTCGTGCGTCTTGCCGTCGGTGATGTGGATGAAGCTGTGGATATTGCCGCGCAAGTACAGCAGGGTGTGCAATTTGATGGCGGCCTTGGTGGAGCGAAACGGTGCTCGGGCGAATACCGACAGGCAAAGGTCGATGGTGCTGGCATCGAACGCGTAGACCGCAGCATCCAGTTCCACGCCAAACGGCTCCTTTGCGTACAGCGGACGGGCCAAGCCGATCAGGTGCTGGGCGAAGTCTGCATAGATTTGCCACGGGCGTGTGGCGTTCGCATTGGCCAACGTATTGCGCGAAATCGTAGAGCAGCTAAACCCCATGGGGTACTGCCGTCGGGCTTGAGCACGCAGGTTGACTTCGATGTCTCGCAAGGACTCGCGGTAGGTCAACTGAGCGAAGGCCATAGCGAAGAACTGGTCCAGGCGAGAGAAGTCCTTGACCTTGTGTTCGCCCCGGTGCTCGGCGACACAGCGACGAAACGTGCTCAGAGGCAGGTAGAGCATGATCTGCGCGAACACGAGATTGCCTTGGTGCATGGCGGTTTTGGGCGGAAATCCGCGGAAAACCCCAAGTTTGGCTTTCGACGTTCAAATCGAAACCAGACTGAAACACCAAATTTAACAAGTAAATCATTAGCTTACGGCGTTCCGATGTGACAACGTTGGGACACTACTGATCATTTATATATTTTTACAGACGAGTCTGTGTAGACCAGGCTCAGGGGCAAGCGTTGCCCGGCCAGATAATCTTCCATGCAGCGTAGCAGCAGCGGACTGCGATGCCTGGCAGTGCTGTCACGAATCTCCTGTGGCGTCATCCACAAGGTGCGCACGATGCCCTTGTCCAGCTCGGC
>JANYCG010000329.1 GCA_025360385.1 Burkholderiales bacterium
CCGTAGGCTACAAAAACCTCAAGCGACACAGCGAGCCCACCGAGCCAGACCACGTTTGCTAACCTGGGTTTGAGCAGATTGGCACGGTGGATGGCGATCCCGCCCAAAATGGCTGCGGCGAAATGCTGGAGAAATCTTGACGCGTCAAATCCCGCGTCCAGGAAAAGTGGTTTGACGTGAGTTTTCAACAGCCCCAGGTCAAGCGTGGGAACAAAAGGGTAAGACTCGTAGGTGAACCATAAGAGCGTCAACAGCATGGCAAAACTGTCATGGCTCGATTCAGCGGAAGTTAAGCGCGCGAGCACGAACGTCCAAGCAAATGACGCAACCAACAATCCAAAAATTGTCCCAACAATATTCCAGACAGAATCTGAAATCGCTGACGTTCGACTCGGCAGATACAGCTGAACCAGTTGAAGGCCTATTGCCAACAACAGGAGCAATAGGCACCCAACCAACATTCGCGTTTTAAGCCTGGGGTAACAGGCGTATATCGCGACGCCCAAAGGCACGAAAAGCAAAAAATTGTCGACTGCGTCCGGGATGCTTTTGAAAAGGTGCCAGTCTTTGTAAAAATCGGACAGCGGTTTCGGCGCGCTGACGAAGTCAAAGGGAAAGAGTGAGCCGTAAACAATGATGACTATGGATGTCCACAGCAAGATGCTGGGGGCCGCACTTTGCGCCGCAGTTGCCTGGCTGGTTTCTTTGGCGGTGGTCATTTTGCGGGTCAATTCCCATTAGAGCCTGAGGTACTTACTTGCAAAATGCTTGCCTGCCTGCCACGCCCCCCTGGCCGTCCCCAAATGAAACGCCACAATTCCCCGGCGCTCACGGCGGTGTGACATCCAGTCTTTTTTGTAGCTGTCGTCACCTGTCAGGTAGTCAACTTCATGAACTAGGTCTAGGTCGATGCAATGCTTCATCATGGCATGGGTCAAAACGGAACCGACCGAAAATCGCTCGTAGCCCTCAATGTATGCAAGTTTGAAAATATTCGCTTTGCCGTCTTTGACGAGCCAAAGTTGTGCTGCCACGGCGCAATTTTCTATTTTTAGAACACCCAGCCGTAGCCAGCCTTGTCGGGCTGCCATGCGTGCCAAGTTGGGGACGAATTGAAGGTTGGGTTCGGGAGATTTCCAGCTTTTTGCATACACGTGCACAAAATTGGCGATGGCTGATTCGAGTTGGTCGTCGTCGGCATTTTGGATTTGAATATTCCAAGGACTCTGCGCAGTCAGCCGGCGTTGGCCACGCTCCACGCTGCGGCGCAATGCCGATGGCAGGGTCTTGCGGTATTCGTCAAAACCTCTTCCAACGACCTGAAGGTACCAATTGCCAAAACAGGCGTAGGTGTCAACTTGGTAGCCTTGGCTTTTCAATGCAGCCTGAATGGCCGAAAAATCGGCTGATTCCGCATCCATGGGCGACATCGTCAGCATTGGCCAGCGTCGTGGACTGCAGCGCAGCTGTTGCGCAAGGGCGACCCAGGCGTTTTGTGTGGCCACACGGGCAGAGCTCTTTTCAGCCGGCAGTGGCCACACCAATGGACCGAACAGGCTGCTGTAGTAATTGCTCAAACTACACAGCGTATTGCCATCAAGTAGCGCAAGGCAAACCAGCCTGTTTGATCCCCCATCTTCCGCGACAAACAGTCTGAGCTTTGGCATTTTGGCTCCCAACGCCGTGGCCATTGCCTCAAATCCATGGTGGTAAAGGCTCTCAAGCCATTCCAGCGTATAAAAAATATCTGCAAGTGGATTGCTTTGAGGTTCGATGCGACGATTTTTCAACAACTCGCGCAGCGCTACAAAACTGTCTAACTCTTTGACGTCTGGATTGACCACCCACGTCCTTTTGCGTTAATTTAGTCAACGCCCAATTGGGAAATACACAATCCCCTGGGAGCGAACCAATTTCGGGTCATAAAGATTTCTGCCATCAAAAATCACAGGTGCCTTGAGCTTTTGTTTGATGGTGTCCAGGTCAGCACTGCGGAATTCTTTCCACTCGGTCACGATGATGAGTGCATCTGCATGTTCAAGCGCGTCCATGGCATGGGTGCTGTACTGCAGGCGCGCTTCGTCGCCGAAGATGCGTTGGGCCTCATGCATGGCGACCGGGTCATAGGCAGTGGCGCTGGCACCCGCAGCAAACAAATCGGCCAGTAAGGTGCGGCTCGGCGCGTCCCGCATGTCGTCTGTGTTGGGTTTGAAGGCCAGGCCCCAGACGGCAAAGTGTTTGCCGGCCAAGTCGTTGCCGAAATAGGATTTCACCTTTTTGGCAAGAACATGTTTTTGCAGGTCGTTGGCATCTTCCACCGCAGTCAACACTTTGAGCTCAATCTGGGCTTTGTCGGAGGCGGTTTTTATCAGCGCCTTCACATCTTTGGGAAAGCACGAGCCGCCATAGCCGCAACCGGGATATAGAAAATCAAAGCCAATGCGCGGGTCGGAGCCGATGCCCTTGCGCACCATTTCAATGTCGGCACCCAATACTTCAGCCAGGTTGGCCAACTCGTTCATGAAGCTGATGCGCGTGGCGAGCATGGCATTGGCGGCGTATTTGGTCAGCTCGGCGCTTCTCACGTCCGTCACGATCAGGCGCTCATGGTTGCGCTGGAACGGGGCGTACAAAGCCCGCATCAGGTGAATCGCTTGCTCGTTGTCCGCGCCGACCACAATGCGATCAGGTTTCATGAAGTCGTCGACGGCAGCGCCTTCCTTCAGAAACTCCGGATTGGACACCACGCTGTAAGGCGCAGCAACGCCGCGCTTTTTCAGTTCCTCGGCAATGGCGGCATGGACGACGTCCGCCGTGCCAACGGGCACGGTGCTTTTGTCTACCACGACCTTATAGTCGGTCATCAGCCGTCCAATATTGCGTGCCGCGGCCACCACATATTTCAGATCGGCTGAGCCGTCTTCGTCGGGTGGGGTGCCCACGGCGATGAACTGTATCGTGCCGTGTTGCACCGCCTTTTCGACGTTCGTCGTGAAGTGCAAGCGCCCTGCAGCGACGTTGCGGCGCACCATGTCTTGCAGGCCTGGCTCATAAATGGGAATGCCGCCTTCGTCGAGTATGCGGATTTTTTCGGCGTCCAGGTCTAGGCACAACACGTCATTGCCAACCTCTGCCAGACAGGCGCCACTCACCAAACCCACGTAACCCGTGCCCACCACCGTAATTTTCATAGTTCGCCCAGTCAGATCAACAAATCGGGTCAACCCAAGGGATCAACACATGCCAGTCGGTATCATAACGAGGTGCCGTGGGCAATACTGGCAACGCGGGTGGCAGATCAACGTGGAAGGATTTGAGGTGACAGTAGAACAAGAGATGGTGCGGCTATTGAACGAAGTTTTGACCCTGAACGGGCGCGCCAGCGGTTTTAGTGCTGGCACGGCCCTGTTGGGTGCCCTGCCGGAACTCGATTCAATGGCTGTCTTGAGCATCATCACCGCGATAGAAGATCGGTTCGCTGTGACGGTGCACGACGACGAGATCGATGGCGCGACCTTTGCCACCCTGGGGTCGCTGACTGATTTTGTATCCGCAAAGCTGGCTGGTTAGACCGTGGCGTATCAGTGAACGCGTTCTTTCTCGATACCCCATCAGGGTCGCGTTTTTGCCTGCACCACGCGCCGCCTGCAGGCCGGCCCATCGTGGGTGCAGTACTTTGCATTCATCCCTTCGCCGAAGAACTGAACCGTTCAAGGCATCTTGCCGCGTTGCAGGCCAGGGCGCTTGCACAGGCGGGGTTTGTGGCGCTGCAAATCGATCTGGGCGGCTGCGGCGACAGCTCGGGTGATTTTGGCAGCGCAAGCTGGCCAATGTGGATTGAAGATGCCACTTTGGCGCTGGGTTGGCTGCAGACAAAAATGCAAGCCGACATTGACGCCGGCTTGGCTCCCGCCAAAACCCGCCAAAACCTCTGGTTGTGGGGTGTGCGCGGCGGTTGTCTGTTGGCCGCTGAGGTCGCCCGTCGCAGCAGTGTCATGCCATTGAATTGTTTGTTCTGGCAGCCTGTGACGTCGGGCCAGCAGCACCTGACGCAGTTTTTGCGGCTGGGGTTTGCGGTCGATTTGGTGCACGGCAGAAAAAAGGGTGGGACTGAGGCTTTGATGGCGCAACTTCAAGCGGGTCGGTCGATCGAGGTGGCGGGCTACACCGTGTCGCCCGGTTTGGCGCACGGCTTGGCGGCAGCGCATCTTGACCTGGATGGACTTGGCGCCAGGGTTCGGCAAATCATTTGTTTTGAACTTGTCCAGCAGGAGGCCAGCACATCGGCGCCAGATTCGGGCGATGGGATTGACGGTGCGGCAGCCGCCGCTGCGGACATCTCCCCCGGCTTGGCGGCGCAGGTCAAGCGCTGGAAGTTGCAGGGTTTTGACGCCCAAGCACACGTGGTTTTCGGCGCGCCGTTCTGGCAAAACCCCGAGGCGCCGTTGAGCTTGGCTTTGATTCAAGCCAGCACTTTGGCGCTGCAGGCCGCGCTGGCTGACGTGTCGGACTCGACGCAATGATGTTTACGGAGGTTCCGGTGACCATGGATTGCGCCGGCGACCGATTGCTGGGCATTCTGTCCAAACCCGAGACGCCTTCGCCGCTCGGACTGGTTATTGTGGTCGGCGGCCCGCAATACCGGGTTGGCAGTCACCGCCAATTCCTGCTGCTGGCTCGCCGTTTGGCCAAAGCCGGGCATGCCGTCCTGCGGTTTGACTACCGGGGCATGGGCGACAGCGGGGGCAGCCCTCGCAGTTTTGAGGACATTGATGAGGACATTGCCGCTGCAATCGATACGCTGCAAGTTCACTGCCCGCAAGTGCAAGTCGTCGCGTTGTGGGGCTTGTGTGATGGCGCATCTGCGTCCCTGTTGTATGCGGGTCGGCAACGTGACGGGCGCGTGGCGGGGCTGTGTTTGCTCAACCCCTGGGTGCGCTCCGAGGCCAGCCTGGCCCGCACTACCGTCAAACACTATTACCGCGAGCGCCTCTTGCAGCTTGGCTTTTGGCGCAAGTTGGGGCGGGGGCAACTGGATTGGCGACGGTCGTTGAGCAGCCTGCACGCCAATTTTCTGGCAGGCCGTACCCGCCTTAGCGCCAACGCCAGTCTTGCCTGCGCGTCTGCTTCTGTCGATGGCCCGGTGCCCTTTCAGTCGCAAATGGCGATCTCCCTGCGACGTTTTCCAGGCCCAGTGCTGCTGGTTCTGAGCGGCAACGATTACACCGCCAAAGAATTTCTGGAATACGCCGCCACGGACGCCCAATGGCGCGGCTTGCTGGACCGACCGGGCTTGCAGCGCCTTGACCTTGCCATGGCCGACCATACGTTCTCAAGCGCCATATGGCGCGATGAAGTGGCGTCGGCCGTCGTCGCCTGGATGCCCACGCTCAAAGTGCCCGCGTGACTTTTGGCACCGGGCATTTGCAGCTAAAGTTCCACCCATGACTGAATCCGTCTTGCTGCACGAGTTGATTGCTGTGTCTGCGCAGGCCAGGGCGCAGGGCAACGCCCTCACGCTTGACGGTGCAAGCTTGAATTATGGGCAACTGCAAGAAGAGACAAGGCGGTTTGCCAACGGACTCGGGGCCCTGGGCCTAGAGGCCGGTGGGCGTGTTGCCATTTACCTTGAAAAGCGGTTTGAAACGGTGATCGCCAGTTTTGGGGCGGTGGCTGCAGGTGGCGTGTTCGTTCCGGTCAATCCCCTGCTCAAACCCGATCAGGTCGCGTTTATTTTGCGGGACTGCAATGTTCGCGTGTTGGTCACGTCGTCGCAGCGGTTCGATGCCCTGGCCGCAGCTCTCGCCAATTGCCCGGAATTGAAGCACATCGTTCTGACTGAGGCGGTCACACGCGGCACCGTGCCCGAGGTGGCCGCGCGGCCCGTCGGCGCTGCGCCGCATGGGACCCAAATGCTCTGGCATCAACTGCTGGACTGTCCTGCAAAACCAGGCCACCGCGTGATTGACACCGACGTGGCCGCCATCCTGTACACCTCTGGCAGCACCGGCTCGCCCAAGGGTGTGGTTCTGTCACACCGCAACATGGTCGCGGGTGCCAAAAGCGTGGCGTCCTACCTCGGCAATTCGGAATATGACACCTTGCTGGCCGCCTTGCCCCTGTCGTTTGACGCGGGCTTCAGCCAGTTGACCACAGCGTTTCATGCCGGGGCCCGCGTAGTGTTGCTGAATTACCTGATGCCCAGGGACGTGCTCAAAGCCCTGGCCAGCGAGCGCGTAACTGGGCTGACAGCCGTGCCACCCCTTTACATCCAGTTGGCGCAGCAGGAATGGCCTGGGGCGACGGGCGAGCATTTGCGCTACTTTGCCAGCACCGGCGGGCGGATGCCGCTGGATACCCTGTCCCGGTTGCGGCAAAAATTGCCCAAGGCCCGTCCGTTTTTGATGTACGGACTGACCGAAGCGTTTCGATCAACTTTTTTGCCGCCCGAAGACGTTGACCGGCGGCCCGACTCCATCGGCAAAGCCATCCCCAATGCCGAGATTTTGGTGTTGCGGCCCGACGGCGCTGAATGCGCAGCCGATGAGCCTGGCGAACTGGTGCACCGTGGCCCCCTTGTCGGCTTGGGATACTGGAACGATGCCGCCAAAACTGCAGAACGCTTTAAGCCCCTGCCGCGGGACTTGACTGGCAGCAGGGCCGGCCTGCAACTGCCTGAAATCGCGGTGTTCTCAGGTGATACCGTGCGCCGGGACAGTGACGGATTTCTATATTTTGTGGGCCGAAGTGACGACATGATCAAAACCTCGGGTTACCGGGTCAGTCCAACTGAAGTGGAAGAAATTTTGTATTCAACCGGCTTGGTGGCCGAATGTGTGGCGTTTGGCGTGGATCATCCTCAGTGGGGGCAAGCTATACAAATAATAGCTACTAATGACCTATCTACGGGAACTTCTGGCGAGAATGAGTTAGAGGGTGCTCTTTTGTCGGCCTGTCGCACTCTGATGCCTGCCTACATGCTGCCGGCCGGCATCGAGCTGGTGCCGGGCCCTTTGCCGCGCAACCCGAATGGCAAGATCGACCGGAACTTGCTCACCCGCCAATGGTTTGAGCGCCGGGCCACACCCGGCAGCCGTGAATTGAACGGGGCGCAGCGATGGACATCCCTGTAAACGCCACGCCCGCCAAAGCAGCAATGCCGGTGCACTGCGCCATGAACCAGTTTCAGGTTCAAGATGGCGACTTGGTCATCGGTGGCGAACGGCTGACGCAACTTGTCGGCAGGCTTGGGCAAACGCCGTTTTACGCCTATGACCGCTCGCTGATGGCACAACGCGTCGCAGAATTGCGGGCGGTTTTGCCTGTGGGCCTGAAGCTTCATTACGCCATGAAGGCCAACCCTTTGCCTCAATTGGTCAAGTTCATGGTGGGCCTGGTGGATGGCATTGACATCGCCTCGGCCGGCGAGTTGAAGGTCGCGATGGCGGCGCACGCCAATCCGTTAGAAGTCAGTTTTGCGGGCCCTGGCAAACGCGAAGCCGAACTTTTGGCGGCTGTCAACGCTGGCGTTTTGATTAACCTGGAGTCGTTTCGCGAGGTGACGGCCCTTGAGGCGATCTGTGCCAGCACAGGTCTGACTGCCCGTGTGGCGCTGCGTGTCAACCCTGATTTTGAGCTCAAAGGTTCAGGCATGCGGATGGGCGGCGGCGCCAAACCGTTTGGGGTGGACGTTGAGCAAATTCCGCAGATGCTCAAGGCCGTTGCCCACGCGGGCTTGGGGTTTGAGGGCTTCCATATCTTTGCCGGTTCCCAGTCATTGCAAGCCAACGCCATTTGCGAGGCGCAGCAAAAATCTTTTGAACTGGCGCTGCAATTGTCGGCCTTGGCACCCGCCCCGGTGCGCAGCATCAACCTGGGTGGTGGCCTGGGGGTGCCTTACTACCCAGGAGAAAAGCGGTTGGAGTTGGCCCTGATTGGCGAGAATTTGCATCTGCTGGCACAACGTGCAGAGGCGGAACTGCCGGGTGCCGCGCTGGTGCTGGAACTGGGCCGTTACCTGGTGGCAGAGGCCGGTGTCTACGTCACTCGCGTGCTGGACCGCAAGCTGTCGCGCGGCCAAGTGTTTTTGGTGACCGACGGCGGGCTGAACCACCATTTGTCGGCATCCGGCAATTTTGGGCAAGTGGTACGCAAAAACTACCCGGTCGCTATTGGCAACCGCATGGACTCTAGGTCAAAGGAAATTGCATCCGTGGTCGGCCCCTTGTGTACGCCGCTTGACTTGTTGGCGGACCGCATGGATTTGCCCGTGGCACAAGCGGGTGACCTGTTCGTTGTGTTCCAGTCGGGTGCCTACGGAGCCAGTGCCAGCCCCCAGGGGTTTTTGGGCCATCCAGCTTGTCTGGAGGTGCTGGTTTGACCTTGGCGCAAAAGTTGGCCTGACCTAAGCGCCAGGGCGCTCGGGCCTCTGTGCCGGCATGGTTTTGTTTTTTAAAACTGTTTGCTATTGTTTATATAGCTAACTATGTCGATTCCACGGGAACATACGACATTTTTTCTCACCATCACAGCATTTGGGGCGGTTGCGAGCATGGTTTTGGGCGTTTTGCTCGCGCTGCACCATCCGCTGTGGCCTGCCTTGGTCCTTTGCGCTTTTTACGCCTGGGCCTTGGCCGTTGCCTGGCGTCCCAAAATTTGGCTGTTGGCGGTGCCAGCAGCCCTGCCATGGCTCAATTTTTCACCCTGGACGGGCTGGCAAATTTTTGATGAGTTTGACCTGCTTTTGTTGGGGACATTGGCAGGCGGTCACAGCCGCTTGGCGTGGTGTCAGCTTCAGTCCTTAGCGCTAAAACGGTCGAAAAGTCCAACGCCTTGCATGCCACCCATCGAGTCCTGGCGCGGGTTTGACACCCGACTCGGTGCCCCCAGGCAACCAGGAAATGACGGTGTGTACGAGTGGGTGATTGGCCTGACAGCAGTTTTGGCTGGCGTTGGTCTGGTTCAAGGATTCCTGAGCGCATTGGGCGCGGCACCTGCGGATTTTGCCGCCAGCCCTGCCGGCATTGACGCCCTGCTGCAACAAACTTACACCGACCCGATGAACAGCCTTCGGGTCTTCAAAAGCCTGGGGTTTGCCTTGGCCCTGCTGCCGCTGATGCACAGCGAAATGCGCACTGCGGCAGGGGTGAAGCAGGCGGGCAAATTGCTGGGGCAGGGCGTGCTCGCGGGCCTTGCTTTTGTCATTGGCATCGATTTGTGGGAGCGTGCGGCGTTTCCGGGCTTGTTCGATTTTTCGAAGCGTTATCGAACGGTGGCTTGGTTCTGGGAAATGCATGTGGGCGGTGGCGCGTTGGACAGTTATTTGGCGCTGGTGGCACCGTTTGTCGTGTGGGCGCTGTGGTCGGCCAAGAGACTGCGGCACTGGTTGCTGGCGGCGCTGCTTGCAGCGCTGACCTGTTACGCCGCGCTCACGACGTTTTCGCGGGGCGTTTATGGGGCTGTTTTTGTGCCGATGGCGATGCTGGCACTTCTGCGCTGGTTGCAACACAAGGGTGTTGATCTGGGCGCACTGGGGCAGCGCGTCAGTCTGTCGTTGACCGCAAAGCTCTGGCACGGTCGCCGTGGTGCCTGGTTGGCATTGGTCTTGGTTTTTGAAATTGCGGTGGTGCTGGGCACCGGGTCGTTCATGCTGGATCGACTGAGCCGGACTGATGAAGATTTTGACCAGCGCATGGCGCATTGGCGCAGCGGCGTGGGCCTTCTCAAAACGCCTGCAGACTGGGTGCTTGGGATTGGCCTGGGCCGATTGCCTGCCAGCATGGCGTCGCTAGGGCCGCATAGCGAATTGCCGGGTAAAGTGCGCCATTTCGCGGACGGCCCGATGTCTTATGTCACGCTGCGAGGGCCTGCGTCCAACCCAAGTTTGGCCGACACTTTTGGTCTAACCCAGCGCGTGGATCTGGTGGCTGGTAGCCGTTACAAGGTCCAAATGCGCGTGCGCGTCACCCAGCCAACCCAAATGCGCTTGAAAGTCTGCCAAGCGCATTTGCTGTATGACGGCCATTGCCAGTACCGGTATTTTGGCGTGAGACCCGCTGCTGCTTTGTCCAAACCTAGGCATGCGCCACATTCCGCTCTGTCACAGGGGGCACCGCTGGCGGCGGCACCCGCAACGGAGGGTGGCGCAGGTGATGACTGGCAAGTGCTTGCTATCACGCTGCTGGGTGACGGCTGGGCCCAGGCGAGCGATTTTCCGGGGGAGCTGGCGGCCCGGCCGAGCGTGTTTACAGTGTCTGTGCTCGGCGCGGGCGGTCGCGTCGATGTCACCGATATCCGCTTGCTTGGCGCCGGCCGGGCACCTTTGCTTGCCAATGGCAGTTTTGCAAACGGCATGGCACATTGGTTGCCGTCTGCACAAAAGTATTTTTTGCCTTGGCATATCGACAGCCTCTACCTTGAACTCCTGATTGAGCGTGGCCTGGCGGGCCTGGCGGCGACAGGGCTGCTGGTGGCGGTTGCTGTTCAATCCTTGGTCAGGGGGCGTGGCGTGGGTCAGGGCGATACCTTGAATGCCATATTGGGTGCCGCCTTGCTGGGTGGCTTGATGATTGGCGTGGTCAGCAGCTTCCTGGACGCGCCGCGTGTTGCGTTCATGTTTTATTTGCTTCTGATATTTTCCGGCCAGACCAATCGACGTTCGGCATAGCCTTGCGTCGACAATGTGAATTTTGCAATTCAATTTGCCGTGGGCTTGAGCCCAATCCCTCGCTTGGCGTGTACCATCAGCGTTCGCGTGGTGCTGTTCCGAAAGGCAGGAATGACTGCCAGACCCATGAGACAGGAAAAATCGTAAGTGATCAAAATATTCAGCCACTATCTGCACAAACGAACCCTTTTCCAGGTCTTCCTGGATCTCGGTTTGGTGGTGATCACCGTCATTTTTTCGATGTTGTGGCAGGTCAACGATGTCACGGCGGGCCTTTCGACAGCGATAGCGACCGCGTTTTTGCTGGCCTTGGGCATGCTAGCCATCAACACTGGCCTGGGCTTTTACCAGCGCGTGCACAACCGCACCGTGGGACAGTCTCGTGCGCGTGCGGTGTTGTCGGTGTTGCTGACCTTGGCGCTTGCCTATGGCATCTTCAGTTTGGTGCCATTGCATCTGGCCGACCGGAAAATGTTTGCGATAGTCGTTTCTGCCTGCATCGTATTGGTTTTGGCACACCGGGTCTATGCCGTGCATTCGACCACCCAGTCGATGGTGCGCCAACGAATTTTGGTGTTTGGCACTGGAACCCGCGCCAAACTGGTCGGACGTTCGCTCAAAAAAGCAGACGCAAGTGTGGACTTGGTAGGGTATTTTGCCGGTCCCAACGAAATGATCACCGAGGTGTCGGCCTGGGGTGTGCTGACGCCTGACAAATCGCTGACCGATATCGTGGTGGACGAACAAGTTGACGAAATTGTGGTGGCGTTGCAGGAGCGCCGTGGCGGCAGCATGCCCCTGCGCGAACTGCTTGATTGCAAGCTTCACGGCGTTAGGGTGGTTGACATTGCCACGCACTTTGAAAAAACCCTGGGCCAGATCCGGCTGGACTCGGTCAACCCGGGTTGGCTTATTTTTGGAGACGGCTTCAACCAGGACTGGGTGCGCACCCTGGTCAAACGCATTTTTGACATTGTGTTTGCCACGGTGTTGATCATTTTGTCGGCACCATTGATGTTGATCACCGGGATTTTGATCTTGCTGGAGAGTGGTGGTCCGATGTTGTATTTGCAGGAGCGTGTCGGGCAGAACGGCAGGCTTTTCAGCGTGATCAAGTTCCGAAGCATGCGAACCGACGCTGAAAAAGACGGCACGCCACGCTGGGCGTCGGCACAGGATGACCGAGTCACGCGCATTGGCCGGGTCATCCGCAAATTGCGCATTGACGAGCTGCCTCAGCTGTTTACCGTATTGAACGGCGACATGAGTCTGGTTGGCCCCAGGCCGGAGCGGCCCTTTTTTGTCGATAAATTGACCCAGGAGATCCCCTATTACGCTGTTCGTTTGAGCGTGAAACCCGGCCTGACGGGGTGGGCCCAGGTTCGTTATCACTATGGTGCCACCATGGAGGATTCAGCAGAGAAGCTCCAATACGACCTGTATTACGTCAAAAACCACACATGGTTTTTGGATCTGGTGGTGTTGTTTGAGACCGTGGGCGTCGTGCTGACCGGCAAAGGTGCCCAGTAGTCTTTTGTGGGTGATCTTGAAATTCTATGCCGACCTGGATCGGTGACCTATGGATATTGGCAACACAAGTTTGAATAGCTGGAGTTACGCCCTGGTAACGGTCAGCTACTTCGGGCTGGTGCTTCGCTTGTTGCAGCTTGGGTATCTGCGAAAACCCACCTCAAGCTCCAAAACAGCTGTGTTTGCGGCGGTCGCTTTTTGTTCGCTTTGGGGCACACTGCAACTGACCGGCCTGGTGTGGTCGCAGCGCGCATTATTGCAATGGGGCGAATTGGCTGACTTGTTCAGGTATGGATGCTGGTTCGTGTTTTTGCAATTGCTGCTACGCGGGCGTGATGCGGGCAATCTGTCCACGTCCGCCACAGCCTCCATGGGCTGGATTCAGCCGGTGACGCTGGTTCTTTTGGCGTTTGGCGTGGCTGCGCGCGGGCTGGCTGCGTTCGACAATTCGCGCTTTGGTGATCCTGCCCGCTTGGTGCTCTTCAGTTCCATGGCGCTGCCGATGTTTACCTTGGTGCTGGTGGAGCAACTGTTCCGCAACGTATCTGAGGATTCACGCTGGAACGTCAAACCGCTTTGCCTGGGCTTGGCGGGCGCTGCGTTGTTTGACGTTTACCTGTATTCGCAAGCCGTGCTGTTCAACCGGTTGGACGGCGATGCGGCCAGCATTCGGGGTGCCGTTCATGCGCTGATGGTGCCGTTCATCCTGCTGGCCACGACTCGGCGCAGCGACTGGATTTCAAAAATCCAAGTGTCCAGAAAAGCTGCTTTTCACTCGGCCACATTGCTGATCGCCGGGCTGTACTTGATCTTTGTGTCTGCAGTGGGTTACTACGTTCGCTATTTCGGCGGGGAATATGGCCGTGCCTTGCAATTGGGTCTGGTATTTTTTGGTCTGGTACTGCTGATCGTATTGGCGGTTTCGGGCACCGTCAGGGCCAAATTGAGAGTATTTTTAGGCAAGCATTTTTTTCGCTACCGCTACGATTACCGTGAAGAATGGCTGCGGTTCACTTACACCTTGTCCAACCAAAACTCACCCCAGGAAATGGGACAGCAGGTTGTGCGAGGCTTGGCAGATTTGCTGGAAAGCCCGGCCGGCGGGCTTTGGATGAAGAGCCGGGTTGAAGCCACCTTCAGCCAGACCGCGCGCTGGAATATGGCGCAAACCGAAGTGAAGGAAGAGGCCAACTCTGCCTTGTGCCAGTTCATGGTCAGCAGCGGATGGGTCATCAACCTGGAGGAGTACCGGTCTTTTCCACGGCGATACGGTCAGTTGAGTTTGCCTGCCTGGTTGCATGGCATTGCGCAGGCCTGGTTGATTGTGCCGCTGAACGTGGGCGAGGAAATGATTGGCTTCGTCGTGCTGGCCCGAGCCAGAACCCGTCTGGAGGTGAATTGGGAAGTGAATGACCTTCTGAAAACGGCGGGCCGGCAAGCCGCGAGTTTTCTGGCGCAAATGCAGGCGACTGAAGCCTTGTTGGAAGTCCGAAAATTCGATGCGTTCAATCGCATGTCCGCTTTTGTCGTTCATGACCTGAAAAACATTGTGACGCAGCTATCATTGATGATGAAAAATGCGCAGCGGCACAGCCAAAACCCGGAATTTCAGAAAGACATGCTGCTAACTGTGGAAAATTCCCTTGAGCGCATGCGCCAGCTTATGCTGCAATTGCGCGAGGGTGCCACACCGCCTGGCACGGCGGTTGGCGTGGACCTTTGCGAAATTGTGGCCCGGATCGAAAAAGTTGCCCTGGGGCGTGGGCGCACTCTGGAGGTTGAAATTCATCATCGGGTAGGCACCCGGGGCCATGAGGAGCGGCTGGAGCGCATCATCGGCCATGTGGTGCAAAACGCGTTTGATGCGACGGTTAGCACGGGCAGGGTGCAGCTTGCCCTCGGCCGTCAAGGTGGACAGGCCCGGCTTGAAGTGACCGATACGGGGCATGGAATGACGCAGGCGTTTATCAGAGATCGCCTGTTCAAGCCTTTTCAAACGACAAAGCAGGCCGGCATGGGGATTGGCGCCTATGAAAGTTTCCAGTACGTGCAGGAACTGGGCGGCAAAATTGAGGTGGACAGTGAATTGAACAAAGGGACAAAAGTGACCATCTTGCTGCCGTTGTTTGAAATACAGAAAGAATCGGATCTTCACGTTCTGGAAGCCCAATGACAACAGAAAAAATGCGTTCGCTTCTGATCGTGGAAGATGACCTGGCCTTGCAAAAACAGATTAAGTGGTCGCTGGACAAGTTTGAAGCGGTCACCGCCCATGACCGTGAAAGCGCCATGGTTCAGCTGCGTCGGCATTCACCGGCTGTGGTGACCATGGACTTGGGCCTACCGCCAGACGCGGATTCAGTGTCCGAAGGCTTCAAACTGCTTGAGCAGATTCTGCTGGCCGAACCGAATACAAAAGTCATCGTGCTGACAGGTCAGAATGACCAAAACAACGCCCTGCGTGCTGTCGCCATGGGGGCCTATGATTTTTTTGCAAAGCCATTTGAACCCGAACTTTTGAACCTCACGATTGACCGCGCTTTTCGCCTGTTTGAATTGCAAAGTGAAAACCGCAGGCTGCTGGAGCTGGCGCAACCGGATTCACTTTCAGGCTTGATGACGCGGGATCCGGCGATGCTGAAAATCTGCCGCACCATTGAAAAGGTTGCTAGCAGCAACGCCACGGTCATGTTATTGGGTGAAAGCGGGACGGGCAAAGAAGTGCTGGCACGTGGACTACACCAGGCGTCAAGCAGGCGGTCTGGCAAATTTGTCGCCATCAACTGCGCAGCCATCCCGGAAAACTTGCTCGAAAGTGAGTTGTTTGGTTATGAAAAAGGTGCCTTTACCGGGGCCTTCAAAATGACATTGGGCAAAATTGAGATAGCCAATGGTGGCACTTTGATGCTGGACGAAATTGGCGACCTGCCTTTTCCCTTGCAGGCCAAGCTGCTTCGGTTTTTGCAAGAGCGCACGATTGAAAGAATTGGGGGTCGCCAGGAGATCGCGGTGGACGTCAGAATTGTCTGCGCGACCCATCAAGACTTGAACGCCTTGAGCCGTGAGAGCCGATTCAGGGAGGACTTGTATTACCGGCTGGCAGAAATCGTGGTGAACATTCCACCGCTCCGCGATCGCCTGGGTGATGCGACCTTGCTTTCCCATTCGTTTGTGCGGCGTTTTGCGCAGGAGCAAAATCGGGGCGTTTTGACTTTGGGCGAAGATGCGATCCGGGCAATTGAGGCCCACCCGTGGCCCGGCAATATCCGGGAGCTTGAAAATTGCGTCAAGCGTGCTGTCATCATGGTCGATGGCAATCAAATCACGGCAGCCGATATCGGACTTAAGGTGCCGGAGTTTGATGAAACCGACCAGTCGCTTGATTTGCGGACAATTCGGGACAAAGCTGAAAAGAGCGCGATCATTACGGCGATGGGGCGAGTCAATGGCAATATCGTCAAGGCGGCAGAATTGTTGGGCGTAAGCCGTCCGACACTGTATGACTTGATGCACCGGCTGGGTTTGAAATAAGAAGCAAGCAGCAACATCAATCAGTAGACCAAACATATGAACATTAATTTAAAAAAATCTGGCATTGGCGTCGTCGTGTCCAGCCTCTGTGTCGCTATGATCCTTGCGGGTTGCGGCGGTGGCAGCACCGAGTCGATGTTGGCGTCAGCTAAAGATTACCTGGCCAAAAAGGACGAAAAAGCGGCAGTCATCCAAATCAAGAATGCGATCCAAAAGTCGCCGGACTCTGCGGAAGCGAGATATTTGCTCGGTTCGACCTTGTTGAAAACGGGCGACGTGGGGCCTGCTGAAGTGGAGTTGCGCAAAGCGCTGGATTTAAAGTATTCACCTGACCTGGTCGTTCCCGACCTGGTACGCGCCCTGCTTGCGCAGGGGCAAAGCAAAAAAGTTGTTGACGAGTTTGCCAAAATGCAATTGGGGTCTGCTTCCGCGAAGGCCGATCTGCTGACATCGATTGCTGGTGCTTACGCGGCGCTCGGGAAAATTGATCTGTTCAAGGCCGCACTGGCCGATGCACTCGCGGCAGACCCTGGGTATGCACCTGCGCTGATCACAAAAGCACGACGCAAAGCGGCTGAAAATGACTTTGACGGGGCATTCGTCGATGCAGATGCCATGATTGCAAAGGCGCCAGACAATGTCGAAGCTTGGCGCTTGAAGGGCGATTTGCTGAATTACAGCAAAGGCAAAACTGAAGAGGCGTTGGCGGCCTATCGGAAGGTCGTTGAATTGAGGCCAGACCTGCCAGCGGCCCACGCCAATATTCTGACGCTACTGCTTGGACAGAATAAATTGGACGAAGCAGCGGCGCAAATTGAAGCCTTGAAAAAAATCGCTCCCAATCACCCCCAGACGCGATTTTTCCAGGCCCAGCTTGCGTATCAAAAACGGGATTTCAAGGCCGCGCGTGACTTGGCACAACAGGTTCTGCGGGTTGCGCCTCAAAATGCCAAAGGCCTGCAATTGGCTGGGGCCATCGAGTTTCAGCTGAACTCATTTTTGCAGGCTGAGGTTTTGCTGAACAAGGCGATCACAGCCGTTCCTGAGCTTGTACTCGCCCGTAGATTATTGATATTGACGTATTTGCGAACCGGGCAGCCGACGAAGGCTTTGGCGACGCTGACGCAGGGCATTGCAAAAGGAGTCGCCGATCCTGAGATCAATTCTGTGGCAGGCGAGGTCTATTTGCAAAACGGGGATGTCAAAAAAGCTGAGGAGTATTTTTCCAAAGCAGCCAAGGCTGACCCAAAAGATGCCAAAAAACGCACCTCGCTTGCGTTGACCCATATGATGGGGGACAAGGGAGACGCGGCATTCGCGGAGTTGCAGGAAATCGCCCAGTCCGACAATGGTGTCTCCGCAGACTTGGCGCTGATCAGCGCATTGTTG
Organism: Burkholderiales bacterium; assembly: GCA_025360385.1. GTDB lineage: Bacteria > Pseudomonadota > Gammaproteobacteria > Burkholderiales > Burkholderiaceae_C > JANYCG01. The sequence continues at coordinate 17,117 of JANYCG010000329.1, forward strand.
CGGCGCAACGACCTTGACAAGGCGCTCAGAGCCATCGACGGCCTCGAAAAAAAGCAGCCTGACAAACCTTTGGCCGCCAATTTGCGCGGAAGAACCCTGTTGGCCAAGAAGGACTCGGAGGGTGCCAGAAAGAGCTTTGAAAAGGCACTGGCAATCGACCCCGGTTTTTTCCCGGCCGTGGCAAGCTTGGCGGGTTTGGACATGGCCGACAAGAAGCCCGAAGACGCTAAAAAGCGCTTTGAAGCCGTGCTGGTGAAAGATCCAAAAAACGGGCAGGCTTTGCTGGCCTTGGCCGAGCTCGCTTCGCGCTCTGGTGCCCCCAGAGCGGAGGTGGCTGCATTGATTGTTAAAGCCGTTGATGCGAACCCAACCGAACCGGGCCCTCGCCTTTTGTTGGTTGATTTCTATTTGAACGATAAAGATTTGAAACAGGCCATGTCCGTTGCGCAGAATGCTGTGGCGGCCCTGCCGGACAATGCCGATTTGCTGGATGCACTGGGGCGGGTTCAGCAAGCCGCTGGCGAGGCAAACCAGGCGGTAACGACATTCAACAAGCTCGCTGGCATGCAACCTCTGTCGCCCAAACCCTTGCTGCGGCTAGCGGACGCAAACATGGCCGCGAAAAATAAGGATGCGGCCGCGCAAAGCCTACGAAAAGCCCTGGAGATCAAGCCCGACTTGATTGAAGCGCACCGCGGTTTGATCATGCTGAGCGTGGAGGATAAAAAATACACAGAAGCCAGCGCGATGGCCAAAAACGTGCAAAAGCAGCGACCCAAAGAGTCAATCGGGTATGTGCTTGAAGGCGACATCAATGCGGCCCAGAAAAACTGGGACGGTGCCGCCCGAGCCTATCAAGTAGGGCTGAAAGAAGCACCCGGTTCCGAATTGGCGCTTAAAACACATTCTGCGTTGATGGCGGCAAATAAAACGGTCGAGGCCGACAAGTTTGCCACCGACTGGGCCAAAGGGCATGCAACTGATGCGGGCTTCCTGTTTTACCTGGGTGACTATTCAATTGCCCGCAAAGACTACGCGGCTGCTGAGAAAAATTACAACGCGGTGATCAAGCTTCAGCCTAACAATGCCGCAGCCTTCAATAATTTAGCTTGGGTCAGTGGGCGGCTCAACAAAGACACTGCAATCGGATTTGCAGAATCAGCGATCAAGCTGGCACCGGGCCAGGCCGCCTTTATGGACACTATGGCGATGTTGCTGTCTGACAAAAACGACTATGCCAAAGCGCTGGAATGGCAAACCAAAGCCATTACTGCACAGCCGCAAAATACACTGTTCAAACTGAACTTAGCCAAAATTCATGTCAAAGGTGGGAAAAAAGACCTGGCGCGCAAGGAATTGGATGAATTGGTCAAGTTGGGGGACAAATTTCCTGCTCAAGCCGAAGTTGCCAGCATGCTCAAAGCCCTGTAAAGCAAAACGGCAATCTACAAGCCGCGTTTCCCAATTGTCGGAAAACTTTACGGGTCAAGCGGTTTCAAATGGCTCGATTAGTGGCTGAGAATGATTTATTTATGTAAATCAACAACTTGCGATAAATTAGAAATTGTGGCTTGAAATTTGCTTTATTAAAATGTACAGGTTGAGCATAAGTGATAGGAGCGAGGCAGAGCTGTCGAACAGAGGTGGGTTGCGGCCCGAGCTGCTTTATTGATCGTTCAAGTGCTTGTCGCAGGTTGGCGCCTACCGGGTGTTTAATCATGCCAAGATGGTTTTAAGTTCAAAATTGGGTGGTGCAAAATGTCTATCAATTCACAGTCAGAATCTCCCCAAATCGCACCGGTGCCGGTGCTTGCCTCAGGCGTAGGCCGCAGGCGTTTGCTGCGTGCTGGTTTGGCGGCCACACCAGTTTTGCTGGCGGTTAGCGGGCGCTCTGCCATGGCGGGTGCCGGAGACCCTTGTGTCGCCGGACTATCGCCCTTGGCCTGGAATTCGCTTACCAATAATGGGGCGCACGGCTGTGTGCAGGCATCCCATTCCGTGACTCCCCGCACGGTCGGCGTGTCACCAGGCAATTGGAAGCCCAATGGTAACGGCTTGATCACTACCTCCTGGCCGTCCATGTGTGTGCCGTTTGACGGTTACGCGTCCGGCAGCAACAACACGGGTTTTTTGCCTGCTGACACGCATTGGGCCACGGGTACTAAATTTAACCAGATTTTTACGAGCGTGAGTTTTATCGGGTCGAATTCGAGCTTATGGATCAAGAGCTTCAGCCGCATACTTTTGGACAATAGCAGTTCGGTTGAGTACCACCTTTGTGCTGCCTACCTGAACGCGGCAACCTTTCCAACTTACCCGATGACCAATAGGGAAATCCTGGATTTGGCGCTTGGCAAGTTGGGAACTCAAACGGGTTTGACCAGCGTGCAAATCAAGGCGTTTTTGGCTCAGACTTGGGTTTGATCAACGCAACATTTGGCGGGATGGGCTGATGCCGCTGCATGCCCAGGTTTCGGGCGATGTCCTTTGCCTTCAATTTGACGAAGATGACGACGTGGCGCTTTTTGTGCCGGGTTCGTCCGATGTGCTGCTTTGTGCCAAGGCAGCCTGGGATGGCATGGCAAAAAGTGGTCCGGGCTCCGAGGCAGTTTCTTCAACCGGTTCGTTTGACGAGTCATCTGTAAACCAGTCTGATCCGGCGTTGGCTTTAAAGGCCGCCCTGGTCAAATTGGGAGCCTGTTTGGGCTAGATCCGCTGTCTCGCGGCTGGATTTGGTTGGACAATAGGGCATGAATCCTGCGACGTGGCTTGACCTTACAGAAGCGAAGATTGAGCGGGCGCTGAGGGGCCCTGGTCTAGGGCTTCAAATCCCTCCTTTTCGGTTTTTGATCCGATCCAACACGGGCCTTTTGTCTCGTCCGTTGCATTTGTTATACCAAGACTATGTTTTGGAAACCGAGCCGTCTGGCTTTTATGATTTTCGAGTCAACGTCCTCAAGGGCCGCGAGAATTTGGTAGGCAAACAAATCGTCGAGTTTGACTGGGAAGGCAGCAGCCCGTTTCCGCCTTTGCCGCTGCCCCACGCCCACCCATTGTTTGAATGGGGTTTGAACTGGTGCATTGCCACGGCAAGTGGTGCGCACACCGTCATCCATTCTGCCGTCGTTGAACGCAATGGCATGGCATTGGTATTACCAGGGCAACCTGGATCGGGTAAGAGCACCTTGTGCGCTGCGCTGGTTTTGCGGGGTTGGCGGCTGTTGTCGGACGAGCTGACCATCGTGTCCCAGTCGAGCGGATGTGTTCAACCCGTTCCCCGCCCCATCAGCCTGAAAAACCAGTCGATTGACGTGATACAGCAGAATTTCCCGGCTGCTGTGATGACCGACCCGGTCAGTGACACCCACAAAGGCCGGATAGCCTATGTGCGCGCGCCTGCCGAGTCCACGTGCGCTGCGCTTTTGGCCGTGCCAATTGGTTACGTTTTGCTCCCCAAATTCCAGGCGGGGGCTCAATTGGTGTCCGAACCATTGTCCCGTGCGACCGCATTGACCGAATTGATGGAGCACACCTTCAATGTCGGCCTGATGGGCGCGTCCGGGTTCGAGGCGCTGGCGCACGCCATCTCCAACGCGAAGTGTTACGCCGTGGAGTACGGCGATCTGGCCTCAATTGTTCAATGGGTTGAAGCCACATGCCAACCATCGACCTGATCACGTTGTTGCGCACGCCGCAGCGGGTGGAAGCCATGCGGGAAGGCGATTGGAACCTGGTGGTGGTTCAGGCCCGCCAGAATCAACTGTTGGGGCAATTGGCCGGCCACCTTGAACGTGCCGGGGTGCTGGACAAGGTTCCGGCAGCGGTTCGGCGGCACCTTGACCTCGAGTTACTTACAGCAAAACGACGTGCGGAGTCCGCGCTGTGGGAGGTTGCCAGCATCCGGCGATCCATCCCGGAGCGTTTTAATTTGGCACTGCTCAAAGGTTGCGCCTACGCGGCCATTGGCGACACCAGTTCAGTCGGGCGACTTTTTTCGGATATGGACTTGCTGGTCACGCGGGCGAATCTGCCTGAACTTGAAATCCAGTTGCTTGCCATGGGTTACAAACCCAAACGTGTGAATGACTATGACATGGCCTACTACCGCAACTGGATGCATGAAGTGCCGCCGATGGAGCATGTCCGACGCCATACCGTGGTTGACCTGCACCATGCCATCAACCCGCCCATCTCCCGGTTTTATGTCGATCCCGCCAAATTGTTTGAACGGCTTGAAGCCTACCAGCCAGGGCTTTATGTGTTGTGCGCGACGGATCGCATCATCCACTGCGCTTTGCACCTATTGCAAGAAGGTGAGCCCAAAAAACTCCTGCGTGACTTGTTTGACCTCTACTTGCTGCTTGACCAGCACGCCGCAACCCCGGCGCAACAGGCTGAATTGAGCAGTCGGGTGTCGGACCTTGGCGTCACCCGGCCGGTGGACACTGCGGTCCAGGCTGCAATGACCCTTTTTAATGCGTCGGTCGCCGCCACGCCAGTCATGCCCGGCTGGCTGCAACTTGCCCTGACCGCTGCCGCACGGCATGGTGTTGATGGCTCCGGATTTGTTGGCGTTTGCGCTGGTTGGATGGTTTTGGCCCATTCCCATTGGATGAAGATGCCGTGGCGCATCCTGTTGCCACATCTTTTCGCCAAGGTTTTGGCGGGGTTGAAAAGCCAGAAAGAGGATTGATGACAATGCGAGCGCTGGCAAGTTGGTCCGAAAGTAGTCGGTGTGGTTTTCGTCAGACGATGGCCCGTTTCATGCGCATGGCCTTGAAAACGTCTGGACAAGCCCTTTGCGCCGGTGTTTTGACTTGGTTTTGCCTGGCACCTTGCTGGGCCGACACGCCTGCCGCCATCGCCTTGGTCAAACCCTCAGTCGTGATTGTGGGTACCTTCAAGGCCACCAACAGCCCCCGCTTTAACTTGCGTGGCTCTGGTTTTGTCGTGGGCAATGGCCATTTCGCCATCACCAATCTGCATGTTGTCCCGGACAATCTGGATGCAGACCCCGAGCTGCGGCTAAGCGTTCAGGTCAGGAACCCGCAAAACGAACTGGACATGCGGCAAGCCAAGGTGGTGGCAAGTGACAAAACGCACGATCTGGCATTGCTGGAATTTGACGGCGCGGCAGCGCCACCAGTTAAAGTGCGCCATTCGGACGACGTCCGAGAAGGGCAGGCGATTGCCTTCATGGGTTTCCCGATAGGCGGTGCCCTTGGGTTTTCACCGGTCACCCACCGAGGCATGGTGTCTTCCATCACCGCCATTGCCCTGCCAGGGGCAACTTCACAACAGCTCGACGCGCGCACCATCCGAAGCCTGCGAACTGGCAGCTTCGACATCTTCCAACTCGATGCAACCGCCTACCCCGGCAACAGTGGCGGACCGCTGTTTGACCCAGAGACGGGCGAGGTGATTGGCGTTGTGAACATGGTGTTTGTCAAGGGCACCAAAGAGTCGGCCTTGACGAACCCGTCAGGCATCAGCTACGCGATTCCATCCAAATACGTTCTTCAGTTGATGCAGGGGCGGTGAGAGCGCCTGCGATGGCAAGGTGACGGATTAGAACCCGATTTTATTCACATTTTAGAAATATAAATTCGTTTTTAGTGTATTAAACTGTTTTAAATACAAATTAGTTCATATAATTTAATAGCATACTATTCAATATTTACAGGAACATCAGTTGAATTTAAATGATATATAGATAAAAATAGTTTTTAAATAAATAGATTTAATTTTCTGCGAAGATAGTTCCAATCAAAGCGCAAAACTGAAACCTGATCCCAATAAAAAACCCGCTCTAAGGCGGGTTTTTTTGCACGAGTCGCTTGCCTTAGCGGCGGCGCACCCGTGACGCAGCGAGCAAGCCTGCACCCATCAGCAGCAAGGTGGACGGCTCTGGAACGGTCGGAGTGTCATTGGTAAATTCGAAATTCGCGGTACCACCTTGTTGGCCTGAGAAATTGACCCAGATGTTGCCGCCAATAATGGACACATCAGTGACGCCCATTGTGCCGCCAACATAGGACGCCGTCAGAAAGTCAGTGGCCGCGTCGAGTTCAAAACCGTTGAATGAGGCTGGAGCAAAAGCGCCACTGAGGGAAACCGACATCGTCGTGTCGCCAACATCAATACCAACGGCGGCGAAACCGCTACAGCTACCTGGGTATTCAACGCCAGCCCCCACAGTCGCTGGACCGTTTGAGCAATAAAACGACGAGGTGTCTGGGTAATAGAAATTGGCTGTCACGTTAGTGCCCAACAGGCCTGCGTGAGACGACATGGCGGCCAAGGACAATGCAGCGGCTGCGATTTTTGGAAATAACTGACGAATCATGGACGGTCTCCCTTAAAGTTAGATAAAAGTTAAACAAAAACTACTTACGAAATCACGCTATTGACAGAGCAAACTATTCTGCTTTGGCGGAGGCGACTGCTCATTTGAGGCCTTTTTAAGGGGTCAAAAGCTTTTTGGCCAGCAGCCGTGCTTCCCAAAATTGCTCAAACTGACAATGCCGTACCAAGTGGCTTTCTGCGGCGAGTGGCAACCAAACCAATCAGTCCAGCGGCCAACAAGACCAAGCCGCCCGGCTCAGGGACATTCGTTGTACATTGGTTGTTCGCGCCGACAGTGCCACCGGTGCAAGGG
>JANYCG010000007.1 GCA_025360385.1 Burkholderiales bacterium
CCCTTGATGTAGCGGTCGGGCAGGAACATGTTCTTCTCAGGGTCGAAGAACTGCTCGATGGTGCGCACCTCGATCAGGCTGCCTCCTTCGCTGTCCTTGCGGTCGCGCAGGTCGCGGTAGATTCTCTGCGCCAGCTCGGTGTTCTCGGGCGAGTGGGTGCTGTGCCAGTTGTCAAAACTGATGTGAAAGCCGTCCAGGTATTGCTTGCGCCCGGCGGCGATGTCGGCCACAAACTGCTCTGGCGTTTTGCCCGCTTTTTCGGCCGCGATCATGATGGGCGCGCCGTGCGTGTCGTCCGCGCCCACGAAGTTCACCGCATGGCCCTGCATGCGCTGGAACCGCACCCAGATGTCGGCCTGGATGTACTCCATGATGTGGCCGATATGGAAGTTGCCGTTGGCGTAGGGCAGCGCGGTAGTGACGAAGAGTTGGCGGGGGGTGGTCATGCGGGTTTCACAGGGGTCAAGTCAATTGAACCGCTGATTATCCCAAGTTACCCGTGTCGTTTGGCGGGCCCTTGGGTGGGGCCGTTGGGCAGCACGCTTTGGTCAGCTTTGGGCAGCTTTGGGCGATTGTGTCCACGCAGTCAGCCTTGTCATTGGCCTGCCCCCCAAGCCGCCAGCGGCACGCCCGATTTCCAAGCATGACAGCGCCAAAGACACGTAAATTTCAAAAAATGGCATTTATTTTAAGTTTAATGTATATTTATTGTAATTTATAGCCTATAATTACGGCATTTTTTATCAAAAATAATAGCTATATATTTAGTATTTACGGGAACTAACTCAATAATTCCCGTAAAGTTTTTATAAAAATAGTTTTAATATAAATAACTTTATAGAAAACTACTGACCCATTCACGATCAAGCAGCGATCTGTGCCTGCGCCTGGTTGGCTGCGGTTTGCGTCAACGCCCGGATTTCGACGGCTGCAGTGGCCAGCGCAGCGGACTTGGCGACCTCCCCCATGGCCACGCCTTCGGCACGCACAAAACGCACATCGGTCACGCCCAGAAAGCCCAGCACGGTTTGCAGGTAACTCTCTTGGTGCTCCATGGCGCGGCCGCCTTCGCTGGTGGAATAAACGCCGCCTCGGCTGGATGCGATGACCACGGTTTTTCCGCCAGCCAGGCCAAACGGGCCTTTGTCGTTGTAGCCGAAGGTGCGACCGGGTTGGGCGATGCGGTCAATCCAGGCCCGCAATTGGGTTGGAATGCCGAAGTTGTACAGCGGTGCGCCAATCACCACCACGTCAGCGGCCAGAAACTGGCTGACCAGTTTTTCGGAAATCGCGTTTTCTTCAATTTGGCGCGGCGTCAGGGCTGAGGCTTGCGGCGGTGCCCGAAAACCGATGGAGTTTGTGTCCAGGTGGCTTGGCGCATTCACCGCCAGGTCCAAATAGTCCACCGAAGTCGCGGGGTGGCTGGCGCGCCATTGCTCGACGATTTGGTGAGTGAGTGCTCGCGAGACAGAATTGCCGGCCAAGATGCTGGAGTCGATGTGCAAGAGTTTCATGGTGTTGCTTTCAAAGTAGTTGTCGATGGGATAATTGTCACCATGGATCGAATGCTTGATAAGTACACAATATTGCACTACATTGTCCTGAAAATAGGACAAAAATACGGCCAGATTGCTGTAGATCAAACCCAAGACGCAGGCCAGAAAACATCCCAGAAAGCATCAATGTGCAGGACTTGAACGACATGCTGTACTTCGCCGAGGTGGTCGACCACGCCGGTTTTGCCGCTGCGGGGCGGCACCTGGGCGTGCCCAAATCCAAGCTCAGCCGCCGCATCGCACAGCTTGAAGCGCGCTTGGGCGTGCGCTTGTTGCAGCGCACCACGCGCAAGCTCTCGCTCACCCAGGCGGGCGAGTTGTACCACCGCCATTGCGTGGCCATGCGTGACACCGCCGACGCGGCGGACGATGCCATGCAGCAAGCCGGCACCGAGCCGCGCGGCATAGTCAAAGTCGCGTGCCCGGTCACCTTGGCGCAAAGCACCATCGGGCCGATTTTGGGCGCGTTTTTGGCGCGTTACCCCCAGGTGCAGGTGGATCTGCGGGTGGGCAACCGGGTGGTCGATTTGGTTGAAGAAGGGTTTGATGTCGCGCTTCGGGTGCGCGGCACGCTGGACGACAGCGGCAGCCTGGTGATCAAAAACCTGGGCCTGACGCACGGTTTGCTGGTCGCCAGTCCGGCTCAAATCACCCGCCAGGGCCCGCCCGCGCACGTGCAGGATCTGGCGCGCATGGACAGCGTCAGCATGTCGGCGGTGGACGGTCAGGCGGTCTGGAACCTGGTCGGGCCGCTGGGGGAGCCATTTCTGCTGCGAGTCTCTCCCCGCCTGGTGGCCGACGACTTGCTGACACTGAAGTTTGCCGTGCAAAGCGGCACCGGCATGTGTGTGTTGCCCGACTACATGTGTTCAGGCGAATTGGCGGCCGGACGGCTGGTCGAGGTGTTGCCGGGCTGGGGGCCACAGCCCGGCATCGTCCATGCCGTGTTTCCGTCGCGCCGGGGCATGGTGCCCGCCGTGCGGCGGTTTCTGGATTTTCTGGGTGAATTTGCCAACACAGAAAATCACCCCTTGTCGCCTGGGGATATGCCCTCGGGGCAACTTGTTGTCGGTTGATAGACTACCGGCCTTACTTTCATGCTTAAGGAAAATTGAATGGCAGTTGCAGAAACCGCGCTTTTGGCGGCGCTCCAAGGCGTGGTAGACCCCAATACGGGCAAAGATTTTGTGTCGTCCAAGGCACTGAAGAACCTCAACATCACGGGCGGCGAGGTGGCGTTTGACATAGAGCTGGGTTACCCCGCCAAAAGCCAGTTCGCAGGATTTCGCAAAGTCCTGGTGGCAGCGTCCAAAACCGTGGCAGGCGTCGACAACGTGTCGGTCAATGTCTACAGCAAGGTGATGGCGCATTCTGTGCAGCGCGGCGTGGCCCTGTTACCCAGGGTGAAAAACATTGTGGCCGTGGCTTCTGGCAAGGGTGGTGTGGGCAAAAGCACCACCGCGGTCAATCTGGCGCTGGCGCTGGCCGCCGAGGGGGCCAGCGTCGGCCTGCTCGATGCCGACATTTATGGCCCCAGCGTGCCGATGATGATGGGCATTGACGGTCGACCGGAAAGCGACGACGGCAAGACCATGGAGCCGCTTGAAAACTATGGCGTGCAGGTGATGTCTATCGGCTTCCTGGTGGCCCAGGACGAAGCCATGATCTGGCGCGGCCCCATGGCCACGCAGGCGCTGGAGCAACTGCTGCGCCAGACCAATTGGCGTGATCTGGACTACTTGATAGTGGACTTGCCGCCGGGCACCGGTGACATCCAGCTCACCCTGAGCCAGCGCGTGCCCATGACCGGCGCCGTCATTGTCACCACGCCGCAAGACATCGCCTTGCTGGATGCCAAAAAGGGCATCAAGATGTTTGAGAAAGTCGGTGTGCCGATTCTGGGCATCGTCGAAAACATGGCGGTTCACGTCTGCGCGAATTGCGGCCACATCGAGCACATCTTCGGCGTCGATGGCGGGAAAAAGATGGCGGCCGACTACAAAATGGATTATCTCGGCGCCCTGCCCTTGAACCTGCAAATCCGCGTGCAGGCCGACAGCGGCATGCCCACCGTGGTGGCCGACCCCGACGGCGAAGTCGCGGCCATTTACAAAGCGGTGGCGCGGCAGGTGGCGGTGTCGATTGCAGCCAAGAATAAGGATTTTTCGTCGAAATTTCCGTCGATCACCATCAGCAAAAATACGTGACGTTTGACGAGCCAAGCCTTATAGAAATTGCGAAAGATGCCGGCCTGTTTTGACTTGCTGCGCCTGCGTCACAAAGCTAAACCATGACCGCACTTCGCCCCACGCTTGACGTCGCCGTGATCATGCGCCGCGAGCGTGTGGTAGGCCCACAAAGCCGTTGGCAGGAATGGCGCTGGGTGCTGGCGGAAGTCGTTCCTGATGCGCCAGGCTTTGGCGCAACGCCGCGTCTTTTACTTAAAAATGAGAGCGAGGAACGCTGGCTACATGCGGGCTTTAAGGTCGAATTACTGGTGAGTGATGCCGAAGGCTATTACCTGAACACGAGCACGCAGGCACCATGCTGGTTTGTGTTGTGGCGGATGGAAGAAGAAGCCAAATTTGCGGATCTGCCGATTGCCCTGCCCCAGATCGTCACCCTGAGTTACCACGATGCCGGGCGCTGGCTGGACGCGCAGGAAACTGTGGAGCAGGTGCCTGCGCCGAATGAGGTGGTGACGTGGCTGCAGGCCTTTGTCGACGAGCACCACGTGCTGGAAGTAAAACGCCGCAAACGGCCCGAAAGTTTCAAACCCCTGGTAGACCGTTTTGGCAATCCGGCGGCGGTGACAACGCAGAAGACATTTGGCGGCGTGATTCCCGGCCCGGGCGTCGGAGGCCTTGGTTGATGGCTGATGGATTTTTAAGCCGATGGTCGCAGCGCAAACTGGATGAACGGGCAGGCAAGCCGTTGGCGGAGCCTGAGCTGCCCGCCGCCGCCGCTTCTACTTCCTCCTCCTACTCCTCCAGCGCGCCCGGTGCGGCACCTGCGCCGATCCCGCCTTTGAGCCCGTCAGGCGAAGGCAGTCGTCTTGGCAATTTGGCGACCACTGGTTTGAGCGAGCCCGCGACCGGGGCAGGCTCTCACCTCACGCCAACGGCCGATGCTGGGTCGCCCGAATTGCCCCCCGCATTGCCCACGCTTGCCGACACGCTCGACCTCACGCCGTCCTCTGACTTCAAGCCCTTCATGGCGCGTGGGGTCAGCGCCGAGGTCAAAAACGCGGCCATGAAAAAACTCTTCACCGACCCGCACTTCAACGTGATGGACCGGTTGGACACTTACATCGACGACTACTCGCTGCCCGACCCGATTCCTGAAGCCATGTTGCGCAAAATGGTGAGCGCCAAGTTTTTGGGCTTGTTCGATGAGAATGAGAAGGCGGGCGAGAACGTGACCGATGCGGTTGAGCCGACCGTAGCGCTTGAACGGGCGCTGCCGCCAAGTGCAACCCCTGTCGCCGCCTCGCGGGATGATCCCGATACCGCGCATCCTGAAGTCATGGCACAGTCTGCCCCAACGCTGGAATCTTCTGACAAACATGACGACCCTGATATGCGACTGCAACCAGACCATGCCCCTGCAAGCCAAGTTGCTGGGCGAGGCGCTGCATGAAGATCTGACGCGCCATTCGGCCCTTTGCCGACGCGAAGCCGGCGCCTTTCAGCAGGCGGTTCTGGCCGCTGAAAAATCTGGCGAAAGCTTGGTGGTGGCTTGCACCCAAGAGACCCGTTTGTTGACCCAATTGGCCAGCCAGACGCAAGGTGTCAACGCGTTGGCTGAGCGGCCCATCAAATTTGTCAACATCCGTGAAACCGGCGGCTGGAGCCAAGATGCCGCTAGCGCCAGCCCCAAGATGGCGGCCCTGCTGGCGATGGCGCAACTGCCCGACCCCGAGCCCGTGCCCACCGTCACTTTCAAAAGCGCAGGCCGCCTGCTGGTCATCGGGCCGCTGGACGAAGCCGAACGGCTTGCCGCCCTGCTGGACGACGCGCTGAACGTGAGCATTTTTGCGCAAGGCCCTGGCCGCAGTGGCGGCCAGCAAGAGCGGCGCTTCCCCATTTTGGCAGGCCAGCTTGAGTCACTCACGGGCTGGCTTGGCGCATTTGAGCTGGCTTGGCTGCGCGACAACCCGATTGACCTGGATGTGTGCACCCGCTGCAACGCCTGCCTGGGTGTTTGCCCCGAAGGCGCGATTGGGCTTGATTATCAAATCAATAGCACACTATGTAATAGCCACAGGGACTGTGTGGCAGTTTGCGCTGTAGCGGGAGCGATAGACTTCAATCGCGAAGCAAAACGTGAGTTTGAAAACTTTGACCTGGTGCTGGACTTGCGACCCGCGTCCAGCCCAGCGGCAAGCTTCACCCAGCACGCGCCGCCTCAGGGTTACTTCAGGCTGCCCTCGGCTGGTTTGAACGAGCTGCAAACCCTGCTCCGGTTGCGCGAACTGGTGGGGGAGTTTGAGAAGCCCAAATTCTTTGTCTACAAGCAGAAACTTTGTGCCCACAGCCGCAACCAACAGCTCGGCTGCACTGCCTGCATCGACGTGTGTTCTGCGCGGGCGGTGGGCAGTGAGCTGTCTCGCCAGCAGATCAAAGTCAACCCCAATCTGTGTGTGGGTTGCGGCGCCTGCACCACCGTGTGCCCGACTGGCGCCCTGAGCTACGCCTACCCGCGTGCCAGTGAGCAGGGGGGCAAACTCAAAACCCTGTTGGCAACTTATGCCCGGGCGGGCGGCAAACAAGCGGCATTGCTTTTTCACAGCCAAGAGGGTGGCGCCGGGCTGCTGAATGCGTTGGGGCGGGCGGCCCAGTTGAGCAAGCCACTGGGCGTTTCAAGACCGGGCAAATTCGGGCCTGCCTCAATCACGGCAAGCCAGGCAAGAATCCACGGCGTGCCGGCCCGGGTGTTGCCCGTGGCGCTATGGCACACGGCATCGACCGGGCTGGACGTGTGGCTCAGCGCTATCGCCTACGGCGCGTCGCAAGTCTGGGTGTTGGCCACAGTTGAAGATGCGCCGCAATACCGTCAAGCCTTGCGGGCTCAGATGGACGTGGCGCAAAGCATTCTGACTGGCCTGGGTTACCAGGGAAGCCACTTCAGAATCATTGACGTTGGCCTGGGCCTTGATGGCCAGCCCGACCTGGCCGCACTGGATGCCGCCTTGCAAATGCCCGCAGCAGAAGGTCTGGCCCGCGCTGCAAGTTTTGCCGTGCAGGCGGACAAACGCGCCACGCTGGACCTGGCGCTGGACCATTTGATAGCGCAGACGAGCCAGCGGCCGGACGAGATTGCATTGCATTCGTTATTGGCCGAAGCACCTGGGTCAGCCTCGCCCTTCGGCAGCCTGAAAATCAACAAAGAGGCCTGCACCTTGTGCCTAAGTTGCGTGGGTGCTTGCCCGTCCAGCGCCCTACAAGACAACGCCTTGATGCCGCAGCTCAAGTTCATCGAAAAAAACTGTGTGCAGTGTGGTTTGTGCGTGTCAACCTGCCCCGAAAACGCGCTGGTTTTGCAGCCGCGTCTGTTGCTCACGCCGCAGCGCAAGGAAGCCCGCGTTCTGAACGAGGCCAAGCCTTATGCCTGCGTGCGGTGCAGCAAGCCGTTTGGCACACTCAAGGCGATCGAGGCCATGCTGGGCAAACTGGCCGGGCACAGCATGTTCCAGGGCGAGGCGCTGGAACGGCTCAAAATGTGCGGTGACTGCCGCGTGATAGATATTTATTCGGCCAGCAACGAGGCAAAGATCACCGACTTATGACACCACACCACGCCAGTGCCGCGCCGCTGTCCAGCACTGCTAACTCGTCTGCGCTGGACGAAGAAACCGCACGCGCCGAGGTGTACGGCTTGTTGTCGGCCTTGTACTATGCGCCGCCGGTTGCCGACATGCTGGCCCAGATCCGCGTGGCGGCCACCGAGACGCCTGCGCCTGGCGGCTTGCTGGAAGAGCCCTGGCGTGAGCTGGTCGGTGCCACCCGCGCCATGCCGGACATGGCCATTCAAGCGGAATACGAAACCTTGTTTGGCGGCATGGGCAAGCCCGAGGTGTATTTGTTTGGCTCGCATTACCTGAGCGGCTTTTTGAATGAAAAACCGCTGGCGGCGCTGCGGACCGATTTGGCCCACCTGGGCTTGGTGCGCGACGCAGCGATGAGCGACACCGAAGACCACCTGGCCTACCTGTGCGAGGTCATGCGTTACTTGATCGCCGCTGACGACGTGTCGGTGGCCAATCTGACCGCGCAGCAGGCGTTTTTTGCCACCCACCTGCAGCCATGGGTCGCTCAGTTGTGTGATGCGGTGGCAGCCCACCCCAAAGCGAAGTTTTACAGACGGCTGGCCGACTTCACCCGCAGCTTTATCGGCGTGGAGGCACAGGGTTTTGACATGCTGGTCTGAAAATGAGTTTTCCACGAGGAGACCGTTGCAGGACACGGTCTGGGTAGTTACCCCCGCTTGTCCAAGCTGACTGCGAAGGGTACATTAACCAGTGTTATGAAATTGATTTTCTGGGTATTTAGAAATCCAGCCAATTTCAAGCTGACTTTCACGTCAAATTTCACGCCAACTTTCACGCCAACTTTCACGCCAATGCAGCGACAAATCAGGAGCAAGACAATGACCCAGACTTCAAACCCCGTTTCGCGCCGCAAGCTGTTTGCGGGGGCCAGCACGGTCGGGGCCATTGCCGCCACTGCCACCTTGCTTCCATGGGTCAAAACTGACATTGCCGCGTCCCCTGTGGCCCGGGTTACGCCCACCCGAGGCGGGGGTTACTGTTTGTCAGAACACGTCAAACAGTATTACAAAACCACGCTGGTCTGAACACCAGCACCCCGTCCCCCAAGCCCACGTTCCCCACGCGCAAATTTGCGGCAGGAGAAAACCATGTTGTTGACCAAAAAGTCTGGTGCTCACGGTGCGTTAAACGCAAGCGCGCACGCCCCGTTTGTCCACAGTTTGCGCCGCGGCCTTTCAAGCGCACTGCCCACCATGGACCGACGCGCGTTTTTGCGCCGCTCTGGCCTGGGCGTGGGCGTGGGTATTGCGGCCACCCAGTTGTCGCTGGTGAAAAAGGCGCAGGCCGCAGACGGCAAAGCGGCCTTGGGTGAAGGCAAGATTGAAGTCAAGCGCACGGTCTGCACGCATTGCTCAGTGGGCTGCGCGGTGGATGCGGTGGTTGAAAACGGCGTGTGGGTGCGCCAGGAGCCGGTGTTTGATTCCCCCATCAACCTGGGTGGCTACTGCGCCAAGGGCGCGGCCCTGCGCGAACACGGCCATGGCGAATACCGCCTGCGTTACCCGATGAAGCTGGTGAATGGCAAATACGAGCGCATCAGCTGGGACACCGCGCTGAATGAAATCACCACCAAGATGATGGACTTGCGCAAGGCCAGCGGGCCGGATTCGGTCTATTGGGTGGGCTCTTCCAAACACAACAACGAGCAGGCGTATTTGATGCGCAAGTTCGTCAGTTTTTGGGGCAGCAACAATTGCGACCACCAAGCACGCATTTGCCATTCGACCACGGTTGCCGGTGTAGCCAACACCTGGGGTTACGGGGCCATGACCAACTCCTACAACGACATGCAAAACGCCAAGGTGGCGATGTACATCGGCTCCAACGCGGCCGAGGCGCACCCGGTCAGCATGTTGCACATGTTGCACGCCAAAGAAACCGGCTGCAAGATGATCGTGGTGGATCCGCGCTTCACCCGCACGGCGGCCAAGGCGGATGAATACGTGCGCATCCGCTCGGGCTCGGACATCCCCTTTCTGTTCGGTCTGCTTTATCACATCTTCAAAAACGGCTGGGAAGACAAGCAATACATCAACGACCGTGTTTTTGGCATGGAAAAGGTCAAAGAGGACGTGCTGGCCAAATGGTCGCCCGACAAGGTCGAAGAAGCCTGCGGCGTCAAGGAAGCCCAAGTGCTCAAAGTGGCGACCATGCTCAATGAGAGCCGCCCCGGCACCATCGTCTGGTGCATGGGCCAAACCCAGCACACCACGGGCAATGCAATTGTGCGGGCGTCGTGCATCTTGCAATTGGCACTGGGCAACATCGGCAAATCCGGCGGTGGTGCCAATATTTTTCGGGGCCACGACAACGTGCAGGGCGCCACCGATGTCGGCCCCAACCCCGATTCTTTGCCGGGTTATTACGGCTTGGTCGAAGGCTCGTGGAAACACTTCGCCAAGGCCTGGGGCGTTGACTTTGAATGGATCAAGGGGCGTTATGCCAGCCCGGCCATGATGGGCAAACCCGGCATCACTGTGTCGCGCTGGATAGACGGCGTGCTGGAGGCCAACGAGCTGATCGACCAGGACTCCAACCTGCGCGCCATGGTGTTTTGGGGCCACGCGCCCAATTCGCAAACACGCGGGCTGGAAATGAAACGCGCCATGGACAAGCTCGATTTGCTGGTGGTGGTGGATCCGTATCCGTCAGCGACCGCCGCCATGGCCGCCATGCCCGGCAAGCCAGATGAGCTGAACCCGAACCGCTCTGTGTACCTGCTGCCGGCCGCAACCCAGTTTGAAACCTCGGGTTCTGTGACTGCCTCGAACCGTTCAATCCAATGGCGCGAGAAGGTGATTGAGCCGCTGTGGGAGAGCCGCTCTGACCACATGATCATGTACCAATTTGCCGAAAAGCTGGGCTTTGGCAAAGAGCTGGTCAAAAACTACAAACTGCAAAAAGTCAAAGGCCTGGACGAGCCGGTGCCCGAAGACATCCTGCGTGAAATCAACAAGTCCATGTGGACCATCGGCTACACCGGCCAAAGCCCGGAGCGACTCAAGGCCCACATGCGCAACATGCACATGTTTGACGTGAAAACGCTTAAATCCAAGGGCGGCAAAGACAAAGAAACCGGTTACGACACGGCAGGCGACTATTTTGGTTTGCCATGGCCCTGTTACGGTTCGCCCGAGCTCAAACACCCTGGCTCGCCCAACCTGTACGACACCTCCAAGCATATGATGGACGGCGGTGGAAACTTCCGCGCCAACTTTGGCGTGGAGCGCGACGGCAAGAGCCTGCTGGCCGAAGACGGCTCGCACTCCCAAGGCGCGGACATCACCACCGGCTATCCCGAGTTTGACCACATCCTGCTTAAAAAATTGGGCTGGTGGGACGACTTGACCGACACCGAAAAGGCCGCGGCTGAAGGCAAGAACTGGAAGACCGACATGTCGGGCGGCATCCAGCGCGTGTGCATGCAAGTGCATGGCGTGCATCCGTTTGGCAACGCCAAAGCGCGCGCCACGGTCTGGAACTTCCCGGATTCCATTCCCCAGCACCGCGAGCCGCTGTATGGCAACCGCGCGGACTTGCAGGCTAAGTACCCGTCGCATGATGACAAAAAAGCTTTTTGGCGCCTGCCAACGCTGTACAAGACCATCCAGGCCAAAAATATCGCGGACAAAGTGCATGAAAAATTCCCGTTCATTTTGACCTCCGGGCGCTTGACCGAATACGAAGGCGGCGGTGAAGAAACCCGCTCCAACCCCTGGCTGGCCGAGTTGCAGCAAGAGATGTTTGTCGAAATCAACCCGTCAGTGGCATCGGCCAAAGGCATTCGCAATGGCGAACGGGCCTGGGTGTCATCACCCACGGGGGCGCGTCTCAACGTGCAGGCCCTGGTGACCGAGCGGGTGGGGCCTGACACGGTGTTCATGCCCTTCCACTTTTCTGGCCGCTGGCAGGGAGCCGACATGCTGGCGTATTACCCGAATGGCGCGGCCCCCGTGGTGCGCGGTGAAGCCGTCAACACGGCCACGACGTATGGCTACGACAGCGTCACCATGATGCAAGAGTCCAAGACGACTGTCTGCCAGATTGAGAAAGCCTAAGGAGAACAAGATGGCACGAATGAAATTTGTCTGCGATGCCGAGCGCTGCATTGAATGCAATGGCTGCGTCACAGCCTGTAAGAACGAAAACGAAGTTCCCTGGGGCGTGAACCGCCGTCGTGTGGTCACGCTCAATGATGGCGTGCCCGGTGAAAAATCCATCTCGGTCGCCTGCATGCATTGCAGCGATGCGCCCTGCATGGCGGTGTGCCCGGTCAACTGCTTTTACCGCACCGACGAAGGGGTGGTTTTGCATGACAAAGACGTCTGCATTGGCTGTGGCTACTGCTCTTATGCCTGTCCGTTTGGGGCACCGCAGTTTCCATCACAAGGCACTTTTGGCGTGCGTGGCAAGATGGACAAATGCACGTTCTGCGCAGGCGGCCCGGAAGTCAACGGCAGCCAGGCCGAGTTTGAAAAATATGGGCGCAACCGCCTGGCAGAAGGCAAGCTGCCAGCCTGCGCCGAACAGTGCTCGACCAAGGCTTTGCTGGCCGGTGACGGCGACGTGGTGGCCGACATCTTCCGCAACCGCGTGCTCAAGCGTGGCAAAGGTGCCGAGGTCTGGGGTTGGGGCACGGCCTACGGATCCAAACAAGCCGGTCAGCCGCCCGCAGCTGGCGCGCAAACGCCTGCCGCTTCGACGGGAGCCAAATCATGAACCCAACTTTGAAGATGGGCGTCACCGTGCTGGCACTTACTTGCCTTGCCTGCCTTGCCGCCTGTAGCGAAAAGCCGCAGACATTCACAGGCGGCGGCAAACAAGATTCGGCAGCCTACCTCGGAACGGGCAGCGCGTTTGTTGCGCCGGGGTGGAAGGTCGGTGACAAAACCAGTTGGGAGCAGCAACTCAAAACGCGGATGCAGAACAGCCAAAACGATTATTCCAAAGCAAATTGATCGGAAGTCCCCATGTTCAGGCCATTGTTTGCTTTATTTTGTATAGCATATTGCGTGACGTCTGCGCTCGCGCAAAGCCCCCCCACGCAGGCCGCTGCGACGCAGACACCGGCCGCGACTTCAGGTGTTCAGGCACAAAATATTTTTGACGTCAAGCCCGATGCCAGCAATGAACCTGGTTATGCCGACCAAAGCAATGGCGAGCGCGGCAAGGTGCAAGCAGGCAACAATGCGCCTTTGTGGCGGCAGGTTGGCGCAGGCAAGGAGGCTTACAGCAGCTTGTCAAAAACCGAAGCGCCTGAAGCGGGCACGCTGATTCAGCCGTTTACGCAATACCCCGGTTCGCGCTTGACCAACGCGGGCGAAGCCTGGCGGCAGGTGCGCAACAACTGGATCATTCCCTATGGCGGTGCTCTGGTGCTGATTGTGTTGGGGGCGATTGGCGTGTTTTACTGGCGCAATGGGGCATTCCGGCAACATGCACCCAACACGGGCCGCGTGATCGAGCGCTTCACGCCGTTCGAGCGGTCTGCCCATTGGGCCAATGCGATTGCGTTTTCAATCCTTGGCATATCCGGCCTTGTCATGGCTTTCGGCAAGTTTGTGATTCAACCAGTCATTGGCAGCGCCCTGTTCGGATGGTTGGCCTTTGCGCTGAAAAACCTGCACAATTTTGCCGGGCCGTTATTTGCGGTGTCCCTGGTCATCGTCGTCCTGACCTTCATCAAGGACAACCTACCCGCCAAGGGTGACTTGGTCTGGCTGGCCAAGGGCGGCGGCCTGTTGTCTGGCAAAGAGCTTCCTTCTGGTCGTTTCAACGCGGGTGAAAAAATCATCTTCTGGGGCGGCGTTTTCTTTCTGGGCTTGATTGTCGTGGGCTCCGGCCTGGTGCTCGACAAACTGGTCCCCGGCTTGATTTTTGAGCGCAGCACCATGCAAATTGCGCACATGACCCATGCAGTGGCGACCGTCTTGATGATGGCCATGTTCATCGGACACATCTATATCGGCACCGTGGGCATGGAGGGCGCGTATTCCGCCATGAAGACCGGTTATGTGGATGAGGCCTGGGCCAAGGAGCACCACGAAATCTGGTACGACGATGTGAAATCCGGCAAAATCCCGGCGCAGCGCAGCCTTGCTTTGCCGCCTGCGCAGACCGCCCAAATTTAGACTAGAAGATGTCATGAAAAAATCACTTGTGCCCCTGGTTTTTGCCCTGGTTTGTGGCGGCGTGCTGGCGAAGCTCCCGGCACCGGTTTTGTCAGATGAAGCCAAGGCCAAGGCGGCAGAAGCCGCTGCCAAAACCGCCTGGAGTGGCAAGGTCGACAGTTACCAGCTTTGCAAATCTCAGGAAAAGGCCGCTGCCAATTACGTCAAGGCAGCCGCCAGCACCGGCAAGGCCACCAAACCGGCCACTCCGACACCCGCCTGTGTTGAAGTGGGTGCCTTTGTCTACCCGCCGGTGGCTGGCGCGGCTGCTCCTGTGGCTGCGCCTGCTGCGCCTGCTGCGCCTGCCAAAAAGTCTTGAGCCTGTCCCACTCGCCTGAAACTGGCCAGCCCGGCACTGCGGGCCTGCCGCAAGTGACCCAGGCCAAAGCGCCGTTGACTTACGAGACCTCGGCGGTCAACGAGTTCGGTGAAGCTGTTTCCATCGCCATCCCGGCTGAGCGAGCGCTCACGGTTTACGTCGACAAACGCGAGTTGGTGACCTTGATGACCCTGGGCGCACACCCAGAGCTGCTGGTGTTGGGCTTTCTGCGCAACCAACGCCTGATTGGGTCGACCGCCGACATTGAGTCCATCACCGTGGACTGGGAGGTGGGGGCGGCGGCGGTCAAGACCCGCCGAGGCATTGCCAATATTGAAGGCAAGACCGCCAAACGCGTGGTCACCACCGGTTGCGGCCAAGGCAGCGTGTTTGGCGACTTAATGGCCGACATCGACACGCTGGTGTTGCCGCCAGCCTGCATCACCCAGGCCCAGCTGTATGGCATTGTCAACGCCATTCGCCTGAAAGAAAGCACCTACAAATCGGCCGGTTCGGTGCACGCCTGCGCCTTGTTCTGCGGCGAAGAATTGCTGGTGTTTGTGGAAGACGTGGGGCGCCATAACGCCATCGACACCATCGCGGGCTGGATGGCCATGCGGGGCATGGACAGCGCCGACAAAGTCTTCTACACCACGGGCCGCCTGACCAGCGAGATGGTCATCAAATCTGCGCAAATGGGTGTGCCCATCGTGATTTCACGCAGCGGCATCACGCAAATGGGGCATCAGGTGGCGCAGCGCCTGGGGCTATGCACGATTGGCCGTGCGACCAATCGCCATTTTCTGTGCTACAGCGGGCTTGAGCGCCTTATTTTTAGCAATAAATAGCTTTAGTCCCTGTGGGATATGCATAGTTTGCTATATGTTGCATAGCAATTATTTGACTGCAGTGTGACGGATTTCGCATCAAGCTAGCCTGCGCGAGCCCCTGAGTGGGGCGGTTGCCTAATGAACCGGCGTTGCGCGATCCGGTCAGGCCGTGGGCCAAACCACGCCATTTTCATTGAGCAGGGTATCCAGCGGCATGTCATGGGGTTCCGGCTCAAAATCATCCACAAACCCCTGCGTGAAACCCAGTCCCACCGTGAACGGTTTAGGCTGCAAGGTGGCCAAAGTGCGATCATAAAAACCGCCGCCGTACCCCAGCCGGTACCCACCAATGCCATAACCGACACATGGCACAAACAACAAGGTGGGCACGATCACTTCAGTGTCTTTGGGTTTGGGAATGCCAAAGGCGTCTTCCTGCATGGGGCAACCGGGGTACCAGGCCCAAAAGGTCAAGGTCTTGTGCACCTTGTCGACCACCGGAAGGCCAATGCGGCGCGGCTCCCGCGAATCCAGCAACTCGCCGTCCTCTTTCCAACGGTGCAGAGCCGGCAAGGGATCAAACTCGCCCTTGATAGGCCAATAGGCACCGATCACTGCATCCGGCCGGCCGACCAGCCAAATACGCATCACCTGCTGCAAAAGAGCCGCTCTTTGTTGGCGATCTGGCAAGTTCAGGCGTTGTTCAACCAGCGCTTTGCGCAAACTCTTTTTGTCAAGCGCCCGTTGATCCATCGAGTTGTCCATAATCTCCCAATGTTGTTCACACCTATTTTGACATTGATCACCCTGTGCGGAACCCTGTTTTTTGCGGTGCCCGCCGCTGCGCAGAATTCTACTTTCGGCGTCCCGTCTGCCAAAGGGGACGATGCCATGGTCGAGATGAACATGGCCTTTAAAAAAGGGGACCGCAAGCGCATGGCCACATTGTTGCCGACACTTGCGGGCCACCCATTGGAACCCTGGGCTGCGTATTGGGAGCTGCGCGGCCGGATCGAGTCGGCCAGCCCCGCTGAGATTCAGGATTTTTTCACCCGTTTTGCAGGAAGCTACCAAGAAGATCGCCTGCGCAATGACTGGTTGCTTCAACTGGGCCAAAAGCGGGATTGGACCAACTTTTCAGCAGAGTATCCAAACTACCGCATGGGCGACGACAAGGAAGTACGGTGTTACGCCCTGGCGACCGAGAACGCATTGGCGGGCCTGGATGTGTCCATTCAAGCCAAAAGCCTGTGGTTTGCCCAGCGTGATGCGGATGACGGCTGCAGCTACCTTGCCAGCCGCCTTTACACGGCCAAAAAACTCAGCGACAGCGACATTTGGCGCAAGGCCCGTTTAAGTGTCGAAGCGAATCGGCCCAAAGCCGCGCGCTTGGCCGTCGACATCGTCGCACCCGACCATGCAGCGCAATTGTCCGAACTGGTTGACAACGGCGCGCGTTATTTGTCCAAACGCCTAGTGGCAGTACAAAAAGCCAATCGTGAAATGGTCGTGCTGGCGTTGATTCGAATGGCCAGCAACGAACCCGATGCGGCGGCCTTGGTGCTTGACAGCCATTGGACGGTGCATTTGAGCGCAGAGCAGCGCTCCTGGGCCTGGGGCGCCATTGGCAAAAGCGCCGCACAACGCCTGTCCGATGATGCGCCAGCATATTTTGCAAAAGCCAGAGATGCGGATCTGGTTGACGAGCATCTGGGCTGGAAAGTCCGCGCAGCACTTCGGAAAAATCTTTGGAAGGATGTCCTTGGAGCAATCAGCGCCATGAGCGCGGAGGCCGGCCAGGACAGCACCTGGGTTTACTGGCGGGCCAGGGCCGTTCTGAAGCTGGCGCCATCAGACGCACAACGGGCGGATGCGCTGGCGTCCCTGCAAACGATCGCGGGCCCGCGCGGTTTTTACGAACAGTTGGCGCTTGAAGAATTGGGCCAAAGAGTCAGCATTCCACTGCGGCCTTCAGCACTGTCTGCCGATGAGATAGAGGCGGCAAAACAAAATCCGGGCCTCAAGCGCGCACTGGCGGCCATGGCGCTGGGATTGCGGACTGAGGGCGTGCGCGAATGGAACTACAGCACCAACCTGCACACCAAAGGTGGCATGCCGGATCGCGAGTTGCTGGCAGCCGCGGATTTGGCCTGCCGCAAAGAAGTTTGGGACCGCTGTATCAACACCAGTGAACGGACCAAGTCAGTGATGGATTTCGAACAACGGTTCCCCATGCCTTACAAGGACGCGGTCATTGCACGGGCCAAACAAATCGAACTCGACCCGGCCTATGTTTATGGCCTGATTCGACAGGAAAGCCGTTTCATCATGGATGCCCGCTCAGGCGTGGGGGCGTCTGGCTTGATGCAGGTGATGCCAGCCACCGCGCGGTGGACAGCAAAAAAAATAGGCCTGGATGGTTTCAAAGCGCAAGACATCACGGACCGCGACACCAACATCGCTATCGGCACGGGTTACCTCAAGCTCGTGCTTGACGATTTTGCAGGTTCAATGCCCTTGGCTGCCGCCGCTTACAACGCGGGGCCAAGCCGGCCCCGCAGTTGGCGTGGTGCCAGCGGTGCCCCAGTGCTTGAAGCGGCAATTTGGGCGGAGAACGTTCCTTTTTCCGAGACGCGGGACTACGTCAAAAAAGTGCTCGCCAATACGACCGTTTATGCCGCCATCATCACTGGAAAACCACAATCACTCAAAGCCCGCCTGGGTTTGATTGGCCCCCGTGACGCGGGCGCACCGGCTTCAAATACTGAATTGCCTTGATCCTTTTTATGAGCTGCGGCGCGGTGTTGCGAAACCCGCGTTTTCCTGGCAACTTGTGCCGCTGCGCGGCCCGGGGTTTCATCATCATTCATGATGGTTTTTTGCATCAATCGCGGGTGCCTGCCTCATTACGATAGCGTCGTGGAATTCGGCCAACCGTGCGCCGCCACCCAACTCAAGAACCGCCATGCTCAAACTCTATATCGGCAACAAAAACTATTCCTCGTGGTCCATGCGGCCCTGGGTGCTGCTCAAACAGGCAGGCATTGATTTTGACGAAGTGATGATCCGTTTTGACTCTTTTGAGGCAGGCTCCGAGTTCAAAAAAATGCTCGGCCAGGTCAACCCCGTCGGCAAAGTGCCGGTGCTGATGGACGAGGGTTTCGCCATTTGGGACACTTTGGCCATTGTGGAGTACATCGCCGAGAAATTTCCCGAAAAGAAACTGTGGCCGCCCGATTCAAAAGCGCGGGCTCGCGCGCGCAGCGTCTGTGCCGAAATGCACAGTGGCTTCACGGCCCTGCGCAGCGCCTGTCCGATGAACATTGAAGCCTCGCTGCCAGAAATTGGCCAGCTCGTCTGGCGCGACAAACCGACGCTGCAAGCCGAGATCACGCGCATCGTCGCGATGTGGAGCGGCCTGCTGACAGAACACGGCGGGCCGATGTTGTTCGGCCAGTTTTCAATCGCCGACGCCTACTTCACACCCGTCTGCATGCGCCTGAAAACCTATGCCCTGCCGGTGCCACCGTCCATCTCGGCCTACGTGGATCGCGTCTGCTCACTGCCCGGCGTCAAGGCTTGGACGGACGCTGCGCTGCTTGAAAAGGACTTTCTGGATTTTGAAGAGCCGTACCGCGTCCGGCGCTAAGCGCCTACGCCCAAAATTGATCATGGACACCGTCAGTCGAGAAAAGCGACCGTGGATCATGTTCCGCATTGAGGGGCGAAACACCCGGCCAGTGACCATGGTTCACCAATTTCTCCAGGTGCTGGGTTCTCGCTAGCGTTTGCTGGTGCCAAAACTGCCAGGCAGGCCAGATTCGGCATTTTCTTACCTTGGCAAAACCATTTTTGTGAATGGCTGCTTTTGGCATGGGCACCAAGGATGCACAAATTGGCACCTGTCCGAGTCCAACCGAAGCTACTGGCAAGCTAAGATAGAGAGGAATCGAAAGCGCGACGCCCGCAATTTGAACGTTTTGCGGTTGGCAGGTTGCCAGGTCTTGACAGTTTGGGAGCGTGAATCGTCCAATCCCACGAAGTTGATTCAAAAAATTTTGAGGTTTTCTGGTGCTTGATTTTTACGAGTTTTTTGCTGGCGGCGGCATGGCGAGGCTAGGCCTTGGCAGTTGCTGGAACTGTCTTTTTGCCAACGACTTTGACCCAAAAAAAGCCGACGCTTATAAACAGCACCATGGCGGCTCGGCGATGCATGTTGGCGACATTGCCCAACTGCTGCCGCATGACTTGAAAGGGCAGGCGGACTTGGCATGGGCATCGTTTCCCTGCCAAGACCTTTCGCTTGCCGGACAAGGCAAAGGCCTGGAGGGTTCGCGCAGTGGAACTTTCTGGTCATTTTTGCAATTGATGGATGGTTTGAAAAAAGAAGGCCGCGCGCCTGCGATCATCGCTTTAGAAAACGTTTGCGGCGCGATCACATCAAACCACGGCCGCGATTTCTCTGAATTGGTGCGGGCGGTGTGTGGTCTGGGTTACCGGGTGGGATGCCTTGTCATTGACGCGGCGCACTTCGTGCCACAGTCGCGGCCAAGGCTATTCATGTTGGCTGTCGGCCCCAATGTCCATTTGCCCTCTGACGCATTGAGATCCGATCCAAGCAGTTTGTGGCATCCGAGAAATTTGGTGGAAGCCAAATTCATGTTGCCTAAACCGCTGCAGGACAAATGGCTTTGGTGGAACCTCGCGCTGCCGCCGGAACGTGAAAACGTTTTTGCGGATTTGATTGAGCCAGAACCACTAGGAGTTGCCTGGAATTCAGACGAAAAAACCCAGGCGCTGCTGGCAAGTATGTCCGTGCTCAACCGGGCGAAAGTCAAAGCCGTACAGCAGACCAAGCGCCTTCGCGTAGGCGCGCTGTACAAGCGCACTCGTGGTGGCGTCGTCCGCGCGGAAGTCCGGTTCGACGATATCGCTGGGTGTCTGCGCACGCCTAGTGGCGGTTCAAGCCGGCAAACCGTCTTGGTGGTCAAAGGCGATAGCGTGCGGTCAAGACTTGTTTCCCCCAGGGAAGCGGGCCGCTTGATGGGTTTGCCTGAGGACTACAAGCTGCCGCAAAAATACAACGATGCCTACCATCTGGTGGGTGATGGCCTTGTTGTGCCCGCCGTGGCGCATTTGGCTGATCACCTGATCACGCCCATCGCGCGAGCCAACCAGCAGGCCACATTGGCGTTCGCAGCGTGACATCAAAGCGATCCACGCCCGTCCGAGATGCGGCTGGGCCGCCGTTTGAAACCGCGGAGTTGCGTAAGTCACTGACTTCATTCCTGAACCAGCAAGCGGCAGACGTGCACAGTAGCAGTGAGCGCCGGCTGGGGAATTTCAAGTTCGGTGTCTACGCCTTTTATGACTACGACGGCGAGCCCATTTATGTAGGGCAAACCAATGAGAAACTCAGCACGCGTATCCGCAGGCACTTGACCAACCAGCGGACCGACGCCGTCGCGATGAAAGTTCTGGATCCGTTCGAAGTTCGTGAAATTGAGGTATGGCCTTTGCCGCAACATCAGCAAAAGGACAAAAGCAATGGTGAAGCAAAAGCCGAACTCGACTGGCTTGAGTCCGCCGTCTTCCAGTCGCTGCTAAAAAAATCGCGTTTCAAAGCCGTATTGAACGAGAAAAAGCCACCTTCGGTTCGCAACGCCAAATTTTCAAAGCCGCCAAGTTGGCGCGGCAATATCGTCAGCAGCGAAGTTTTCGCACTCCGCTCGCATCCTGACACTCGAATCGCCAGACGTGCCGAGACACTTTCACTGTTGGCCAAAGTCATCAGTGAGAGGCAGGTGCAACAGGGCTTGCGCAATACGCTGCTCACGCAATCCAAACGCCTGGAATGGCTGGCCCAAACCCGGCTCGACGCACTTAAAACCCAATCAGAAACCGCTGACGACGGCGACGCCTAAAGCGCCGCTTTCCCCGCGGTCAATCATTCGGCCAACAGGCCGATTTCTTTCGAGACAATGGCCCAACGCTGATGCTCCTCGCGTAGAAAACCTGCAAAGCTGTCCGGCGAGCCACCCGCTTCAACCAACGGGCCGATGGTGAGTATTTTTTCAGCCACTTCGCGGTCAGCGAGCAGTTTGTTCAACTCTTCGTTAACGCGGGTCACGACGGCAGGAGGCGTGCCCACTGGCGCCACCAGGCCAAACCAGCCGATCATCTCGAAGCCCGGTAAAACTTCCGACAAAGCAGGCACCTGCTCCCAGCCCCCCACGCGTTTGGCCGCGGTAACCGCCAGCAGGCGCAGGCGGCCCTGGCGCACCAATTGGGCGGTGGACGCCAGGTCGGCCACCACCGCATCCGCATGGCCGCCGATCACGTCTTGCACGGCGACGCCAACGTTGGCGTAGGCCACCAGATTCACCTGTGCCTGTGAACGTGCGTTGATCACGCGGGCAATGATGCCGCCAAAGGTGCGCGGCCCCTCATTGGCCAGCGAAAGCGTACCTGGCTTGGCTTTGGAACGGGCTATCAAATCCTGAATGGAGGCGATGGGCGACTCGGCCTTGACCAGCACCGCAAACGGGCTCTTGGCAACGAAGGCTACTGGCGCAAAGTCTTTCTGCGGGTCATAGGGCATGGTCTTGAACAGGTAGCTGTTGGTCACCAGCGCTGCCGTGGTTGCAAAATAAAACGTGTAGCCGTCTGGTGCAGAGCGGGCTGCGGCCTGCGCGCCAATGATGTTTTGGCCGCCCGGTTTGTTGTCGATCACCACGGCCTGTCCCAACGCTTTGCCAAGCCGCTCGCCCAAAATCCGGGCCACGTTGTCGGGGCCAGACCCCGGTGGCTGGGACAACACAAATTTGATCGGTTTGTCGGGCCAGGCCTGCGCGCGGGCGACCGGGCTGACCAGCGGGATTGCCCCCAAGGTCATCAGGCACAGGGTGTTGAAGTTTCTTCTTTGCATGGGTTTGTCTCCAGTTAATTCGAACGGGTCTCTGTGTTGGCTATGGGGCACCATTGCAGGGTTTGGCGCGGTAGCCAGCTTGGTCAGCGGCGGCCCGCACCAATGGCAGAACGTCAGCGGCAGTCCGTGCCACGGCGTATACGTAATGATCCGGCCTTACTAACGCTGCCACGCACTGGTATTGCCTGAACCACACGCCAAGCACACCATCAGACTCGCGCAATGTTTCAGCAGGGTGTGCGGTTTCGGCAGCACCAGCCACGCGCACCAGGCGAAGTTGCAGGCGGCTTTCTGCATCCACAACAACCGGCGCTGCTTGCACGCTGGCATCAAGCACCAGCCACCAGCCCACACCGACGATTGCATCGAGCCGTACTTTTGCATCGCCCAGAAGAATCCAGGGTTGCGGAAAAATCGTGCCCCGTGCCACATGGGGCTGCAGCGACACCAAGCCCGTGTCCAGAGCCGGTTGCACATTTTGCCGGGGCACCGACCGCACCACGCCACCACATTCGGCCAGCAAATGCGCATCACGCGCACGGGCCTTGGCCATGTCGCGCTCACCTACCAGTTGACCGATGGCCTTGATGCGCGTTGTCAGTTCAGTCACATGGGCCTTGCGCTCAACGCCGTAGCTGTCCAGCAAGCCCTCTTGCGCCTCGCCACGCAGCACAGCCCCAAGTTTCCAGCTCAGGTTGGCCACGTCTCGAATGCCCTGGCACATGCCCTGGCCCAAAAATGGCGGCTGCTGGTGCGCTGCATCACCGGCCACAAAAACTCGCCCAACCCGCCAGCGGTCTGCCACCAGCGCATGAAAACGGTAACTCGCCTGCCGCCACAAGCTACCGTCTTTCGGTGTGATCCAGCGCGACAGGAGTTTCCAGGTGCCTTCTGGCGTTGCGAGGACTTTGGGGTCTTCGCCATCGTTGATCGAAATCTCCCAACGCCGGTGGTTCTTGGGCCCAATCAGGTAGGTGCAAGGGCGCTGCGGCTCGCAATATTGAACACTGGTTTGCGGCAGTTTTGCAAGGCCCTGTTCGTTGACCAGCACATCCACCACCAGCCATGGCTGGTCAAAACCGAGGTCCTGCAATTCGATGCCGACCGCATTGCGCACAGGGCTGGCCGCGCCGTCGCAAGCCACCAGGTAACGTGCGCGTACCTGGGTCTGGACGCCCTTGTCATCACGCAGTTGGAGCGTCACGCCGTCCGCGTCCTGGGTCAGGCTGAGCAACTCACAGCCAAGGGCGACATCCACCGCTGGCAAACTTTGCAAATGCGCCCGCAGCACACGCTCCACCGGCGGCTGGGTAAACACGAGCGACGGCTCGAAACTAAGCGGATAGGGCGGCTCCACGGTAGTGAAGCGTTTGATCAGCTGCCCGTCAACGCCGTAAAACTCGGAGGGTGTGAAGGGTTCGGTGTAGGCCAGGACTTCCTGCTCAACGCCCAGCTGCTGAAACACGCGCATGATTTCGTGGTCCAGCGCGAACGCCCGCGGCATCTCATACACGTCGCGCGATTTGTCGCACACGAACGTGCGCAGGCCCTGGGCACCCAGCAGGCCAGCGGCAACGGCCCCTGACGGACCAAAGCCGATGATGGCAACGTCGTAAATGTCTGCCATCTCAGGACTTCAATGTTTCGGCAAACGAAATCTGCCGCTGCGCCTCTTTCAGGCGCGCCGAAGGGGGCGCTGAAATGCCCCATTGGTCCACGCGGCCGGGGGGCCATTTCCAGTCATCAGGGCCGCGCGCCACATGACTGTCGTCAACCTGCTCCACGTCAGCGGTGTATTCGATGACAAAACCCGCAGGGCCGACAAAATAATTGAAGGCATTGTCGCCTGGGCCATGCCGGCCCGGCCCCCACTCGATCCCATAACCCGCATCCTTCATGCGTCCGCCACCGCGCATGACCGACTCCAGGCTGGGCATGACAAAGGCAATGTGGTTCAGGCAATCGTTGTCGGCATCGGCCAGCGCAATGCTGTGGTGGTCACCGCTGGGCTTCATGGGGATGCGGATGAAGGCCATGATGCGGGTGCGGTCCGACAGCTTGAAGCCCAGCGCGTTTTCGTAAAACGTCAGACCTGCCGCGACGTTGTGGCTATTCAGCACAGTGTGGGCCAGGCGAATGGGTTTGTCCTTGTGCCCGGTCGTATCGGCATGGCGCGTA
>JANYCG010000029.1 GCA_025360385.1 Burkholderiales bacterium
TATGCGGGCGTCATGCCTGGCTCTGAAGCCGAGTGGGATCCTGCCTTTGGCGACAACGGTCGCTACGGGCCGTTCATTGGGCACTATGTTTATTCCAAAACCTCACCGCCCTACGAATGGCGGCGTGACTTGAACTGGGACGACCAGTTTGACCACATCAAAGCCTTCATCACGCCGGTGACCGCGGCACCCAGCCCCGACCTTTCCGCCTTCAAGGCGCGTGGCGGCAAGCTGGTGCAGTTTCACGGCTGGGCCGACCCCATCGTGCCGCCGCAAGGCTCGCCGGCCTATTACAACGCCTTGATTCAGTTTGAAAAACTCAAACACCTGCCGCGCCCAGAATACGATGCCGCTGTGACCAAGCTGTCGGGGGCGCAAGTGAGCGCCGACGCTTTGGCATTTGCCTCAAGCATTCAAGGCTATCACCGCCTCTTTATGCTGCCAGACGTAGGCCATTGCCGCAGCGGCTCGGGGCCTGATTCAATTGGCGGGGGCTTTGCCGAGCC
Source organism: Burkholderiales bacterium (assembly GCA_025360385.1). Classification (GTDB taxonomy): domain Bacteria; phylum Pseudomonadota; class Gammaproteobacteria; order Burkholderiales; family Burkholderiaceae_C; genus JANYCG01. The sequence continues at coordinate 507 of JANYCG010000029.1, forward strand.
GGCCACTGCCCAGCGCACGCCCGACAGCCAGGTCGTCAGCGCACTGGCCCGCTGGGTCGAGCAAGGCGTGCCACCCACGGCCATCGTGGCTACCAAATACGACGACAAGGGCGTCATCACCCGGCAACGCCCCATCTGCGCCTACCCGCAAGTCGCAACCTACCGTGGCAGCGGTGACGTGAACGCAGCCGCAAGTTTCAGCTGCACCTCCCTAAGCGTCACCCAGATGCCCACCGATGCCGCCGACCTCTTGCTCATCCAAAATTCCATGCGTCAGCGCGATGTGTTGGGGCCCAGGAAGTAGGGGGTCGTGAAGCAGCGAAAGCAAACTTCAAATGCCTTGTCTCCAACATTAGTTGAGAGAAAATCACCCCATTGTCCCTGTGTTTGCTCGATAGTTTGCTATAAATATAGAGCGTGTATCAGATCAATTTCTCACAAAATTCGGCCGACTACCGCGCCCGCCATTGGCGTCTACCAATGCAAAGAACCACTGTGCGAGCGCGGCTGAATCACCACCCGGTCTTTGCCGCTTTATTGCATCGCGCCTGTGCCTGATGGGTTGACGACAGTTACCTCGTCCGGTTAACGACAACTATCCTGGCCTGTGGATGCAGCTGGGCATGTCGGTTTTTAGGTGTGCATCGCAGCGGGCGGTGGCAGCATCCACTGCGCGACGCTGCAGGAGTCGCTCACCCATGGACGACTCAGCAGGTCAGAATAGAGATAAAAAACAGCTAAAACTTAATTATATAAATTTAATGTATATTTTTAGGGCTAAGTTCCCGCAAACAATATGCATTTAGCTATATAAAAAGTAGTAATTTTGATTGTTATTCAGACAATATTTATTAGTTTATACAAATTACACGAATATAGTTTGCTGAAACATGGGTAATTTCAGCTGTTCAAGGCCGGATAGTCCGTATAACCTTGCGCACCACCGCCGTACAACGTTGCGCGCACCACGTCGTTCAGCGGCGCGCCTTCGCGCAGGCGGCGGGTGAGGTCGGGGTTGGCGATGAAGGCCCGGCCAAAACAAACCAGGTCGGCACCGTTTTGCAGGGCGGCCTCGGCCAGCGGCAGGGTTAGGCCGTTGTTGACCATCCAGGCCCCCGTACCACCGGCTTGGCGGTAAGCGGCTTGCAGGGCGGCGTAGTCGAAGGGTTGGTCGCCCTGGGTGTAGTCGCGCGCCATGCCGGTGGCACCTTCGATGACGTGGACGAAGGCCAGGCCTTTGCCGTCCTTGCCCTTGATTTGCCCCAGCAAGCGGGCGACGTGTTCGAACAGCGGTTGCGGCGCGTCGTCAAACGCGTCATTGGCGGGCGTGACGGGGCTGATGCGCAGGCCGGTTTTGTCGCCGCCGATGCGGGTGGCGATGGCCTGCATCACCTCAGCCAGCAGGCGGGCACGGTTTTCAATTGGGCCACCGTAGCCGTCGGTGCGCTGGTTGGCATTGCGGCGTAAAAACTGGTCGATCAGGTAACCGTTGGCGGCATGCACTTCCACGCCGTCAAACCCGGCTTCGATGGCGTTGGCGGCGGCGTGCGCGTAGTCTTGCACGATGCCGGGGATTTCGTCCAGCCGCAGGGCGCGCGGCTCGCTGGTGGGAAAGAAGGCGGGCACGCCGTCGTGGATGAGCACGGTTTTGGTTTTGGCGGTGATGGCGCTGGGGGCCACCGGGGCCTGGCCGCCGGGCTGCAGCTGGCTGTGCGAGACGCGGCCCACATGCCACAGCTGCATGACGATTTTGCCGCCAGCGGCGTGAACCGCGTCAGTGGTGAGACGCCAGGCGCTGACCTGTTCGGCGCTCCAGATGCCGGGCACGTCGGAATAACCTTGGCCCTGGTGGCTGATGGCGGTGGCTTCGGTCACGATCAAACCCGCCCCGGTGACGGGGTTGGCCCGCTGCGCGTAATAACGGGCCATCAGCGCGGTCGGCATGGCACCCGGCGCCCGGTTGCGGGTCAGCGGGGCCATCACCAGGCGGTTGGCAAGGTGCATCGCCCCCACCTGTAGGGGGTCGAACAGAGATGTCATGGGCTGGGTTATTTGATCAGGCCTTCAGCCTTCATCGCGGCGACCACGCCCGGGCGGGCCGCCATGCGGGCGCGAAAGGCCAGCAGGTTGCTGTAGCTGGACAAGTCCACCCCGGTGAGGGCAGCCCAGTTGGTCACGGTGAAAAGGTAGGGGTCAGCCACGCTGAAAGTGTCGCCCATCAGGTACGGTTTGCCGGCCAGCTCGCCTTCAACAAATTTCAGACGACCGGCGATTTTGTCCCGGGCGGCAGTTTTCATCTCGTCTGGTGTGGCGGGGCTGAACAGGGGAGAAAAGTTTTTATGGAGTTCGGTGCCGATGAAGGTCAGCCACTCTTGCAATTTGTACCGCGCGATGCTGCCGTTGGCGGGTGCTAGGTTTTTGGCGGGCACTTGGTCGGCGATGTATTGCACGATGGCCGGGCCTTCGCGCAGGGTGGTGCCGTCGTCCAGCACCAAAAACGGTACATAACCCAGGGGGTTGACGGCGTAATAATCACTGCCGTCGGGCAGCTTGTGGGTTTTGGTGGGGGCGGCAATGGCCTCATAGCTCAGGCCTGCTTCTTCGAGCGCGATGTGGGGGGACAGTGAGCAAGCGCCGGGGGAGTAATAGAGTTTCATGGTGTCGTTTTAAGGGGTTGAGGGTGGAAGAAAAAATGCGCAGCGGCGAGGCCGGGCGCCGGATTTTAGAGGGGCAGGGATTGCCGTGGAGTTTTAGGGGCACTGGCGGCGTCGTTCCGCTGGCTAAATCAGGCAAGGCACATATCAAAATCGCCGAATGTCCCCGTCAACAGTGCTTAAGCAGCTATCTTAAGCGTAGCGCATCGGATCAACTTGCGTAGCCTGGGTTCTCGCGGTCCAGTTTGCGCAACAAGGCGGGCCAGGCCAGGGTGGCGGCGCTGGTACCGCCGGTGGCCATTTTCAGGGCGTTCTTGTTGGCATTCATCGGGGCGGGGCCGATCAGGTTGACGTCGCCACCGGCTTGGGCATCGATTTGAATGCGGCAGGAGCACTCCAGAAAATACATCTGCAAAAACGCCTCGGGAATGGTGCTGCCAACGGTGAGCAAGCCGTGGTTGCGCAAGATCAGGTGTTTAGCGGTGCCCAGGCTGGCTTGCAGGCGCGGCTTCTCTTCTGCGTACAAGGCGATGCCCTCGTAGTCATGGTAAGCGATGGAGTTGAGCACCACGGTGGACTGCTGGCTGATGGGCAGCAAGCCCCCCTTTTGGGCGCTGACCGCCACGCCGGCGCGGCTGTGGGTGTGCATGACGCAGCCTGCGTCGTCACGCACTTCGTGGATGCAGCTGTGGATGGTGAAGCCGGCCGGGTTGACCGGGAAGGCCGACTCGCTCAGCTTGTTGGCAGCTTGGTCGATTTTGATCAGGCTGGACGCGGTGATTTCGTCAAACATCAGGCCGTAGGGGTTGATCAGAAAGTTGTGCTCGGGGCCGGGGATGCGTGCCGAGATGTGGGTGAAGATCAGGTCGCTCCAGCCATAGGCGGCAACCAGGCGGTAAGCGGCGGCGAGTTCAACCCGCAACTGCCATTCTTCGGCGCTGACAACTTCTTTGAGGGACGGGATTTTCATGAGGGCTCCTTCAGTGGGTGGTGCGTTAAGGTGGCAAGAGGCGTAGCTTAAGGCTTTTGGGTGGGTTTGGGCAGTCGCGTGTGAGGCAGTGGATGCCGTTTGGGCGGAGCTTGTAGATTCAGGCCAATGAAGTCTTGAAATTCTGGTGGATACCCTCGTGTTCTGGTCATGGAACAAAAAGACGCGAGAAATCCAATACTGGAGCGACTGCATGTGCGGCGGATGGGCGTTGTCATGAATTCTCCTGTAGACGCTTGAGCGCTCAGGATAGCAAAATGCTCACAACATCTTCTGGATCAGCGCGCCCTTGAACAGCACCGGGCCGGTGGGGCCGCCCGCGCTGGGCACGCCGCCTTTGGGTTCGAGGCTGATGGCCAGGCTGGGCACGGCGCGCACATCTTCACCCGCCGCCGTGAGCTGCAGCAGCTTGTCCGTACCCAAAACACCAAGAGACTTTGGCCCCCCGCCCGGCGGCAGCGCCCACAACTGCAGGGATCGGTCGCTGGCCTCCTGAAAGGTGCCCAGCCTTTGCAGCGTGAGCTTGCGGTTTTTCGCGTCAAAGGTCACCAGCATGGATGCCGCTGATTTGTCGTCCGCCAGCACCGCCACATATTCGATTTGCGGCGTGGCCAGCAGACGGGCCTGCAACTGCGCAATTTCGCTGGCCATCTGCTCGCGCAGGTTCAGGCCGCTCACTACGGCAACCACGCTGGCCAGTGCGCCGGCTGCGGCCACACCGCGCCAGAGCGACAGGCTGCGCAGCCAGGCGGCGATGCCGGTGTCCTGCCTGGCGGCCTGGGCGCTTGCCGACTGGCGCGTGGCCCGCATCGCCCCGGCCTGCAGATCGGCCCTCACCAGGTTGTCGAGGCGGGTCCAGACCGCCGGGCTGGGCAGGGCTTGCGTCTGCAACTCATTCAGGCTGGCCATGCGCGACTGCCAGAGCAGCGCAGACGCACGCACGGCACTGTGTTCGCGCGACAGGGCTTCAAAGCGCCGCCGGGCACCGCCGCGCAAGGTGCCCAGGGCGTAACTGCTGGCCAGGCGGTCGAGCAGTTCGGGATGGTTGATCAGATTCATCTGGGGTCTGGGTTCAGGTGATTCAGGCAAACCGTGCCATGCACAGGCGCATTTGATCCAGCGCGCGGCGGATCCAGGTCTTGACCGTGCCCAGCGGCAATTTGAGCTGCTCGGCCAACTGGCTGTGGCTCAAGTCGCGCAAATAGGCCAGCACCACGACTTCACGCTGGCGGTTTTCGAGTTTGCGCAGGCACTGGTGCAGCGCCCAGGCCTGTTCGCTGGCCTGCGCGGTGTCCAGCGGCGTCGTGAAATCACCGGGCAGGGTGTCGATCAGCACCTCGTCGAGCTCCTGCGTCATGTGGCTGCGGTCTGCAACGCGGCGGCGCAAAAAATCGAGCGAGCGGCTGCGTACGATCAGGCCCATCCAGGCCATTGGCGGGCTCAAGGAAGCGCGGTAGTCGCCGGCCGAGCGCCAGATCGTCAAAAACGCTTCCTGCAACACGTCTTCCGCCCACTCGCGGCGCGCCACCACACGCAGTGCCAGGCCATAAAGTTTGCCCGAGCACAGGTCGTACAGGGGCTTGAGCGCGGCATGGTCCTGCTGCGCAAGGCGCTCCAGCAGGGCGATCAGCTCGGCATTGCCGGATTCGGAGGCTTCATTGGTCATGGCGAGATTGTCTGTGTTTCGGGGGAGGTGGTGGGCGTTTTTTGAAGGTGTCTGCAATCACTACGCGGTCCAGGGCGAATTGGGTTCAAGTGTGTTGATGTCCGACCAATGTCAGGGGGCAAGTTGAATCCACCTGCGCCTAAGCCTGCGTATTCAAGCCGTGGGAAGCAAGTTTTCCACCGACTCATGTCATTCAATTATTCAATTCAAAGGAATCCACCATGAACCCAAGTCTTCAAATCGTCACCCTGCCTTCCCTTGCCGCCTCCCGCCGTGCCTTCATGGGCCGCACCGGCACCTTGTCGGCCGTGGCCGTCGCCATGCTGGCGGGCAAAGACGCGCTGGCCCAGGGCATGTCGGGCGACATGTCCAAGGATGTCGGCATTCTGAACGTGGCGCTGGGTTTGGAGCACGAGGCCATCAACGCTTACCAGCTGGGCGCGGGCAGCGGCCTGTTGCAAAAGCCGGTGCTGGACATTGCCGTGCAGTTTCAGGGCCACCACAAGGCGCACCGCGACGCGCTGATTGCCACTATCATGAAAATGGGTGGCACCCCCGTGATGGAGAAAAAACTTAACGACTACGCCATGGCGCTCAAAGCCGACACGCTGAAAAACCAGGGTGACGTGTTGGACCTGGCTGCTCGCCTGGAACTGGGTGCCATCAACGCCTATCTAGGCGTGATCCCTGCGTTTGGCAGCAAAGACCTGGCCAAGGTGGCCGCGCGTCTGGCGGCTGATGAAACCATGCATTACACAGTTTTG
>JANYCG010000040.1 GCA_025360385.1 Burkholderiales bacterium
ATTTGAGCGGTGGTGCCCGAGACCGGAATCGAACCGGTACGCCCGTTATTCACGAAGCGGCGGATTTTAAGTCCGATGTGTCTACCTATTTCACCACTCGGGCATCATTTCTGGCAGGAATGAAAGGGATGGAGGCGCGACCCAGAGTCGAACTGGGCTAGACGGATTTGCAATCCGTTGCATAACCGATTTGCTATCGCGCCCTCTTTAAAACATTCGCATGAAAGTGAACCGCCTTCATGAAAAAAGGGAAGCATCGGCTTCCCTTTTTATCAACTGTTGCCTTTTGACTTAGCCGTCAAATTGCCAATTTTTGGAGCGGGAAAAGAGTCTCGAACTCTCGACCTCAACCTTGGCAAGGTTGCGCTCTACCAACTGAGCTATTCCCGCGTTTCAAGCCTCAAATTATAGCGCAGATTTTTTCGATTTCCCCAATGCCTCGTGAAAAAGCGTCGTGAAAAATGAACAAATGCGCACTGGCATTCTCAATGGGTGACTGAACCTGTCGCCAATGCGGGCTCAGCGACCGACACACTCACCGCCGGTTCTGCAGCAACTGCGGGCTCGTCGTCGGGCAATGGCAAGGGCATCCGCTCCAAGGCGATTTCAAGCACTTTGTCGATCCAGCGAACCGGCACGATCTCAAGCGCATTTTTGACGTTCTCAGGAATTTCCTGCAAATCTTTGGCATTTTCTTCCGGGATGATCACGGTCTTGATGCCACCCCGTAGCGCAGCCAATAATTTTTCTTTCAAGCCACCAATTGCCGTGACTTCACCGCGCAGCGTGATCTCACCTGTCATGGCCACGTCACCGCGCACGGGGATGCCAGTGAGCGCCGACACAAACGCTGTGGTCATTGCAGCGCCTGCACTGGGACCATCTTTGGGTGTTGCGCCATCGGGCACGTGAATGTGAATGTCTTTCTTTTCAAACACCTCATCCCGGATCCCCAAACGTCTAGCGCGGCTGCGCACGACTGTGCGAGCCGCCTCAACCGACTCTTTCATGACATCACCCAACGAACCGGTGCGCGTGATCACCCCTTTGCCAGGCATCAGCGCGGCTTCAATTGTGAGCAAATCGCCACCCACTTCAGTCCAGGCCAAGCCAACCACCTGGCCGACCTGGTTTTGCTCTTCTGCGCGACCATAGCTGAACTTGCGCACGCCGAGAAAGTCATTGAGGTTGTTGGCGTCAACCCGGACTTGCGGCTTCATTTGCTTCAACTGCAAGGCCTTGACCACCTTGCGGCAGATTTTGGACAGCTCACGCTCCAGCGAACGCACGCCCGCTTCACGTGTGTAGTAACGCACGATGTCCCGAACAGCATCTTCGGTGACCTGCAATTCTTCAAGCTTCACGCCATTGTTGGTCAACTGTTTGGGCAATAAATACTTGACGGCGATATTCGTTTTTTCGTCTTCGGTGTAACCGGAAAGGCGAATCACCTCCATCCTGTCCAGCAAGGCCGACGGAATGTTCATCGAGTTGGATGTGGCGACGAACATCACGTCACTCAGGTCAAAGTCAACCTCGACATAGTGGTCACCAAACTTGTGGTTTTGCTCCGGGTCAAGCACCTCGAGCAAGGCACTGGATGGGTCGCCCCGGAAATCGGTACCAAGTTTGTCAATTTCATCCAACAAAAATAGCGGGTTGCGCTTACCCACTTTTGTCAAATTTTGCAGCACCTTGCCAGGCAATGCGCCGATATAGGTGCGGCGGTGCCCCCGTATCTCGGCCTCATCTCGCATGCCACCCAAGGCCATGCGCACGTACTTTCGTCCAGTGGCTTTGGCGATCGACTGGCCCAGCGATGTTTTGCCAACGCCGGGCGGCCCCACCAGGCACAAAATCGGTGCCTTGACTTTATCCACCCGCTGCTGGACTGCAAGATACTCAAGGATCCGGTCTTTGACCCGGTCCAGCCCGTAATGGTCTTCGTTGAGAACTTTTTCGGCGTTGGCCAGGTTGTGCTTGATTTTGGTCTTGGACGCCCACGGCAAACCGATGAGGACGTCAATGTAGTTGCGCACGACCGTTGCCTCGGCCGACATCGGCGACATCAGTTTGAGTTTTTTCAGCTCGCCTTCGGCCTTTTTCAAAGCTTCTTTGGGCATTTTTGCCGCTTTGATTTTTTTGTCGATGTCGTCAACGTCAGCGCCGTCTTCACCCTCGCCAAGCTCTTTTTGAATCGCCTTGACTTGTTCATTCAGGTAAAAATCGCGCTGGTTTTTTTCCATCTGGCGTTTGACGCGGCCACGGATTTTTTTGTCGACATTGAGGATGTCAACTTCATGCTCAATTTGCCCGAACAAGTTTTCTAGCCGCTCTTTCACGCCAGACAAAGCAAGCACTGCCTGCTTGTTTTCCAGTTTGAGCGGCAAATGGGCTGCGATGGTGTCGGCCAATCGGCCTGGGTCGTCAATGCTCGAAATTGACGTCAGGATTTCAGGTGGAATTTTTTTGTTCAGTTTCACATACTGGTCGAACTGCTGTGTGACAGCGCGCCTGAGCGCTTCTATTTCACTCGATTTGCCCTGCGCCTTGTCAAGAACTTCTGCATCCGCCTGCACTGGCGTCACGTTGGCGGAAAAAAAGAGTTCTCCCTCTTCAATTTTGTTGACAAGCGCCCTTTGCTCGCCTTCGACAAGAACTTTCACGGTGCCATCAGGCAGCTTGAGCATTTGAAGGATGGTCGAGACGCAACCGACATCAAACATGTCGGAGACAACCGGGTCATCCTTCGCCGCTGCTTTTTGCGCCACCAACATGATGCCGCGGTCAGCGGCCATCGCTGCTTCAAGCGCCTTGATGCTCTTGGGCCGCCCGACGAACAGGGGTATCACCATGTGCGGAAAAACCACCACGTCACGCAGAGGCAGTAGCGGCAAATTGATGGCGAGTGCAGGCAAAGGGGTGTGTCCGGACATGAGGCAGCCTTCTTTAGGTTCAGTTCCAGTTGGATATGGTTTGGGTCAAGACATTTTCAACCCACAGATGGGGCAAAGGCGCAATGAAACTCGACCCCGGGAGCAAATTCAGCAAAAAATTCACAGTACTTGAATTTTCACGCGACGATTTAGCATCAGGCTTTTTTTGCGACTTCGCGATAGACCAGCAATGGTGCTTTATTTTCTTCGATGGTCGACTCATCGACCACCACTTTGTCAACGTTCGTCAGATTGGGCAATTCGAACATGGTGTCCAGCAAAGACTGCTCCATGATGGAGCGCAGGCCACGTGCACCTGTTTTGCGGCTCAAGGCCTTTCGCGCGATGGCCCGCAAGGCCGACACACGCACTTCAAGATCAACGCCTTCCATGGCCAGCAACTTGGCATATTGTTTGACCAAGGCGTTTTTAGGCTCGGTCAAAATTTGCACCAATGCGTCTTCGCTCAGTTCAGCCAGCGTTGCGACCACGGGCATGCGGCCCACCAATTCAGGAATCAAACCAAATTTAATCAGGTCTTCGGGCTCAACGTCTTTGAAGACTTCGGTCAAACTGCGTTGCGCCTTGCTCTTGACGGCGGCGCCAAAACCGATGCCGGACGACTCGGTCCGGTTGTCAATCACCTTTTCAAGGCCTGAAAACGCTCCGCCACAGATGAACAGGATATTGGTGGTGTCGATTTGAACGAAGTCCTGGTTCGGATGCTTTCGACCCCCTTGCGGTGGCACGCTGGCCATGGTGCCTTCAATCAGCTTGAGCAAGGCCTGCTGGACACCTTCGCCGGACACGTCCCGGGTGATTGAAGGGTTGTCCGATTTGCGTGAAATTTTGTCAATCTCATCGATGTAGACAATGCCTCGTTGCGCCCGATCGACCTCGTAATTGCAGCTTTGCAACAACTTCAAAACGATGTTTTCGACGTCTTCGCCCACGTAGCCTGCCTCGGTCAGCGTCGTCGCATCGGCCATTACAAAGGGCACATCCAGCATGCGCGCCAAGGTCTGTGCCAGCAAGGTCTTGCCCGAGCCAGTCGGTCCGATGAGCAGGATATTGCTTTTGGCCAATTCGACATCGTCTTTTTTGGCCTTTTCCTTGTGCCGCAACCGCTTGTAATGGTTGTACACGGCCACCGCGAGCATGCGTTTGGCCGGCTCCTGTCCAATCACGTAATTGTCAAGGTTGGCCTTGATGTCGGCTGGCGTCGGCAAATCATCTCGGGCACCCCGCGCATCGACGCTGGCCGGCAACTCGTCTCGGATGATTTCGTTGCACAGCTCAATGCATTCGTCGCAGACAAATACAGATGGCCCTGCAATCAGTTTTTTGACTTCGTGCTGGCTCTTGCCGCAAAAAGAACAATAAAGTGTTTTTTCGCTGGACGCGCCTTTTTTCTCGGCCATGTGGGAATTGCCCTGGCGACAGGGTGATAGCTTAAGTTACTGGATGATACCGAATTGGAAAGGCCGTCTGCGCCTCGCCCCGCGCTTGAACTTGCGTCAATACAACAGTGCCAATACAACAGTCCAAGAGCCGCGAGACTGGCCCATTGGACGGGCGGGCAAAGCGATGTCAGGGACGTTTTGAAATCACGTGGTCAATCAGGCCGTAGTCTTTGGTTTCTTCGGCTGTCATGTAGTAGTCCCGTTCGGTGTCTCGGGCGATTCGATCCAAGGGTTGGCCTGTTTTTTCGGCCAAAATTTTGTTCAACTGTTCACGGGTTTTTAGAATTTCGCGGGCCTGAATTTCTATATCTGTCGCTTGCCCTTGGCTGCCGCCTGAAGGCTGATGGATCATGATTTTTGAATTGGGCAGGGAAAACCGCTTGCCTTTGGCTCCTGCCGCCAGTAAAAAAGCGCCCATGCTGGCCGCCATGCCCGTGCACAAGGTGGACACGTCAGGTTTGACAAAATTCATGGTGTCAAAAATTGCCATTCCCGCCGACACTGAACCTCCTGGCGAATTGATATAGAACGAAATATCTTTGTCAGGGTTGTCGCTCTCAAGAAACAGCAGCTGCGCAACCACCAGATTGGCGGTCTGGTCGTTGACAGGGCCCACAAGAAAAATGACGCGCTCCTTGAGCAAGCGGGAATAGATGTCATACGAGCGCTCGCCTCGGCCGGATTGCTCGATGACCATGGGCACCATACCCAGCCCTTGAGTTTCAAATGTCTCGCGTTGCATTGTCATGACGTCTCCAAAGAAGGAATAAATTGATCAGGGCCGCAGCCCCACCAAGGACATGGGGTTCTTTCGCAGAACCGCAAGCCCCGGGCGTCTGGCTTGCCAGCAAGAACAGCGCAAATCGGGTCAAGGCTGGTTTGCGCCCATCAGCTCGTCAAATGTCAGCGTTTTTTCGGAAATCTGGACTTTGCCCAAAATGTATTCCGTCACGTTATTTTCGACCACTATGGATTCGACGTCCGCCATGCGTTTGCTGTCGCCGTAATACCAGCGCACCACATCGGCAGGTTTTTCGTAACTTGCAGCCAGTTCATCAATGTGGGACTTGACCTGCTCCGGCTTGGCCTGCAATTGGTTGGCTTGAACCAGCTCTGACACCGCAAGGCCGAGGCGCACGCGCCGCTGCGCCTGGTCTTTGAAGATGTCGTCGGGGATAGGCGCCTTGTCGGCATCTTTCACGCCGCGCTGCTTCAACTCGGCACGGGCGCCTTCAATCAGGCGCTCGATTTCCGACTGAACGATGGCCTTGGGCAAATCAAGTTCCGACTTGGCCAGCAATGCGTCCATGGCGGCTTGTTTGTTTCTGGTCATCAAACGGAACTTGACTTCGCGCTCAAGGTTCTTGCGAATATCGGCACGCAAGCTGTCGACACTGGGGTCGGTAATGCCCAATGACTTGGCCAGGGCTTCGTTGATTTCAGGCAGATGCGCCGATTCTATTTTTTTGACCGTGACCATGAAGTCAGCCGTCTTGCCGGCAACGTCTTTGCCGTGGTAGTCGACTGGAAACGCCAGCTGAAAGGTCTTGCTCTCACCCAATTTCATGCCGCTCACGGCCGCTTCAAACTCCTTGAGCATCTGGCCGTCGCCGACGATCATCTGAAAATCATCGGCCTTGCCACCTGGGAAGGTTTCGCCATCGATCTTGCCTTCAAAATCAACCACCACCCGGTCACCGTTCTGCGCGGCTGCATCCATGGAACGTTGGGAAAAAGTGCGGCGCTGCTTGCGCAGGATGCCCAGTGTCTTGTCGATGGCTTCGTCGGTCACGCTGGCTGTGAACCGGTCAACCTGAGCTGCCGACAAATCGGCAATCTTGACGTCCGGAAACACTTCAAACACAGCATCAAACGACACTTCGCCTTCGGGGGCGCCAGCTTTTTCCGTGATGTTGGGCTGGCCCGCAACCCGCAACTTGGCTTCGTTGGCGGCTCCGGCAAAGGCCTCGCCCAACTTGTCGTTCATGACTTCAAAATGAACTGAATAACCGTAGCGCTGGGCCACGACATTCATGGGCACTTTTCCGGGGCGAAAACCGTCCATTTTCACGGTGCGTGCGAGTTTTTTCAAACGTGCGCTGACTTCGTTCTGGATCGGGGCCATAGGCAAAGTCAGAGTGATCTTGCGCTCCAGCTTTTCCAAAGTTTCAACAGTAACGGCCATGCAAATATCTCCTGGATTTAGGGGTAGGTGGTGCGCGGGGGGGGACTCGAACCCCCACATCCTTTCGGACGTCAGGACCTAAACCTGGTGCGTCTACCAATTTCGCCACCCGCGCAAAAAACTCAGGGGCCGATTTAAACGAGCCCCTCAAAATTGGTCAGCCTACGATTTTAACCTGCCGCGATGAGTTAAATTGAAAGTCAGCGGCGCACCCTGAACCAGGCGGCATACATTGCCGGCAGGGCAAGCAGTGTCAGCACGGTCGCGACGATCAGCCCGCCCATGATGGCCACCGCCATCGGGCCCCAAAAAACCGAACGGGACAGCGGAATCATGGCCAGCACCGCCGCTGCGGCCGTCAACACAATCGGGCGCAAACGACGAACAGCGCTCTCGACGATGGCGTCCCAAGTTGGCACACCTGCCGCCCGATCCTGTTCAATCTGGTCAATCAGGATGACCGAGTTGCGCTGGATCATGCCCATCAGGGCAATCACGCCCAACAGGGCCACAAACCCAAACGGACGATCCAACACCAGCAGCGCGCCAGCCACCCCCGCAATGCCCATGGGCCCCGTTAAAAAGACCAAAATTGCCCGGCTGAAGCTGTGCAATTGCAACATCAGCAGCGTGAACGTGATGAACAGCATCACTGGAACGCCAGCCGCAATTGAAGCCGACCCCTTGCTGCTTTCTTCCACAGCGCCGGCCACCTGAATTCGGTATCCGCCAAAGCCTTGCTGCAACCATTTGGCCTCCAGACTGGCCAATTGGGGGGCCAGCTCTGCCGACACCGTAGCGCCTTGCAAGCCTTCCACAATGTCGCCCTGAACTGTGATGGCGTAGTCACGGTTTTCGCGCCACATCACACCTGGCTCCCAGCCAAACGTCGGCCGGGCGATCTGTGTCAATGGAATCGAGCGCCCTGAGGCCGTGGGCAGATAAGCGTTGGCAATGTCGGTGATGGCGTTGCGTTCATCGGCCGGTTGCCGCAATACGATGTCGATGAGCTTGTCGCCCTCGCGGAACTGGCCTACGGTCGTGCCCGCCAAAATGGTTTTGGAAGCCTGGGCGATCGACTGGCTCGTCACGCCCAGAGCTCTGGCTTTGGACTGGTCAACATCCAGCCGCAGCACCTTGACGTATTCATTCCAGTTGTCGTTGACGCCACGCATGTTGGCGTTCTCCCGCAGGGTGGACTTGACCTCGTCAGCCAGCTGCCGTAACACGGTGGGGTCGCTGCCGATGACTCTGAACTGAACCGGATAGGGCACCGGTGGCCCGTTCGGCAACAGCTTGACGCGGGCGCGGACTTCTGGAAACTCCTGCGCCATCAGCCCAGGTAACTGGATGCGCAACTTCTCACGCAGCTTCAAGTCCTTGGGCATGACGATGAATTGCGACACATTGCTTTGCGGAAACACCAGGTCAATCGGCAGATAAAACCGCGGCACACCTGAACCTGTCCAGGTCGTGACGTCGTTCACGCCGTCCATCGCCATCAGGCGTTGCTCGACCTTTTTGGCGATCTGCTCATTGGCGGCAAACGAAGTCCCTTCTGGAAACCAGATGTCCATGATGATTTCAGGCCGGCTGGAATCGGGGAAAAACTGCTGCTGCACACGGCCCATGCCGACAATCCCCAATGCAAAAGTGAGCAGCATCAGGCCGATGGTGATCCAGCGGTGCTTGACGCACCAATTGACCGTCTTGCGAAACGTGTTGTAAAAAGGCGTGTCAAAACTCTCATGCGGCTGCTTGACGAGGGGTTTTCCAGCTGAATGCGTGGCACCAGCTTGCGCATGTGCGCCAGCCGTGAACCGCACCGTCTTTTCAAAACCGTCCGCAGTGACTGGAACGGCAAGCACCGCGCCCTCCAACGGTGGCAACACCTTCACGTGAGCGGGTGTCTTGAGGATGATGGTGCCCAGGTAAGGCACAAAATAGACGGACACCACCCAACTCAGCAGCAAGGCCAAAACCGTGACTGCAAAAATCGCATAGGTGTACTCGCCCGTCATCGACTTGGCCATGCCAATTGGCAAAAATCCGGTGGCGGTGATCAAAGTGCCCGTCAACATCGGCATGGCCGTGATTTCGTAGGCAAAAGTGGCGGCTCGGACTTTGTCAAAACCCTCCTCCATCTTGCGCACCATCATCTCGACCGCAATGATGGCATCGTCCACGAGTAAACCCAAAGAAATGATCAGCGAACCGAGCGAAATTTTGTGCAGCCCGATCCCCCAGTAGTACATGCCCAAAAATGTCACCGCCATCACCAGCGGAATGGTGATTCCCACCACCAACCCTGGCCGCATGTCGATGTAATACCGCCGGTAAAACGGCTGCTCGCCAGGACGGCGGTGAAAGCCCAGGCTGATGAAACTCACCGCCAGCACAATCACCACGGCCTCCACCAGCACACTGACAAATTCATTGACGGATTTGGCCACTGCTGCCGGTTGATCCTGGATCTGCACCAGCTTGACGCCCACCGGCAACAAGGGCGTGAGCCGCTGGGTGGCCACCTTGAGCGACTTGCCAAGGTCAATGATGTCCCCACCCTTGCCCATGGACACGCCCAGCGCAACCACCTCACGTCCTTGGTGGCGCACCTTGACTTGCGCTGGGTCGATGGTGCCACGGCGAATGTCGGCAATGTCCGAGAGCTTCAACTGGCTGCCGGAACTGCCACGGATCGGCATGTTGCGCAACTGCGCCACGGTATCGAATTGCCCAGCCACCCGCACCTGGATCACGTCCAGCGGGGTCTGCATGGCACCCGCGCTCTCAATGGCATTTTGCTGCCCCAACTGGCTCAGCACCTGGCTCATGTCCAGGCCCAACTGCGCAAGCCGTTTTTGGGAAATTTCGATAAAAAGTTTTTCGTCCTGCACACCAAACAACTCGACCTAGCTGACGTCCTTGACCCGAAGCAATTCCTGTCGCACCATATCCGCAAGGGACTTCACTTCCGCGGTGGAGAAACCATCCGATTCCAAGGCATAAATCACGCCGTAGACATCTCCAAATTCATCATTGAAGAACGGGCCTTGCACGCCGACCGGCAAGCTACCGCGCATGTCGCCGATTTTCTTTCGCACCTGGTACCAAACCTCGGGCACCTCGGACGGATGGAAATTGTCTTTGAGCTGAAAAATGATGGTGGATTCGCCCGGCTTGGAAAAGCTGCGGATCTTGTCCGGATACGGCGCTTCTTGCAGCGTGCGCTCAATCTTGTCGGTCACCTGCTCAGCCATTTGCTGGGCCGTTGCCCCCGGCCAAAAGCTGCGCACCACCATAACGCGAAAAGTGAACGGCGGGTCTTCGTCCTGCCCGAGCTGGAAGTAGGCGGCAAAGCCCAGCGCCATCAGCACCAGCATCAGGTAACGCGTCAAAGCGGGGTGCAACAGCGCCCACTTTGATAAATTGAAACTCTCTTTGGTGTGTGCTGTCGTCATGTGGACCTCATTTCGAGGCCGAGGCGACAGGGGCCGACACCTTGGGCGGCGCGGGCAAGGCAACCGAGCCCGGCCCCGACGATGCGCCCTGGGCGGCAGTTTGGCCAACCGGTGCATCCGCCGCGGACTTTTCACGGTACAGCGTCACCTTCTGGCCCGCCTGCAAAACATGCACGCCAGCTGCGACCACCAGCATTCCGGGGCGCAAGCCAGCGCTGATCACGGCCTCGTTGCCGTCCGCCGTGGCAATGTCGACAGCTTGTGATTTCACGGTCATGCTGACCGGATCCAGCAGCCACACGGCCGTGGTCTTGCCGTCTTGCTTCAAGGCGCTGGTCGGCAATTTAATGACCGAGACGCCACTTCGCGCTAGGGCCTGCGGCACAACGTAAACCGTGGAGCCCAGGCTCGGCACGGGGGTGCCGTCCTGAATATCCAGTGACACCTTGATCTGAAAGGTGCGGGTCACCGGGTCGGCGCTGGCTGCCACCTCGCGCACGACGCCCTTGAGCGCAGGCCCACCCGACCAGCTTCTGACATCGACGACCGAGCCCGGTTTGATCAGCGCGACTTTGTCCTCTGGCACGGAAAACACCACATCACGTGGCCCGTCCTTGGCAATCCGCACTATCGGCGTGCCGGCTGCAACGACCTGGCCGGCCTCTGCCTCAACCGACAGCACAACCCCCGCCGAATCTGCCATCAAATTGGTATAGGTTGCCTGGTTGCGCTGGGCTGACAACTGCGCCTGTGCCTGCTCAAGCTGCGCCTCCGACGCCTTGAGCGAGGTGTCGCGTCGGTCCAGCTCAATGCCACTGATGAAGTTTTGCTCTTTCAACTCCTGGTAGCGTTTGAATTCGGCCGCGTTCACATTGCGGTTGATGGCCGCCACATTCACCTGGGCCCGTGCAGCTTCAGCGGCCAGACGGAAGTCCTGCGCGTCAAGCTGGGCGATCAGTTGCCCGGCCTTCACACGCTGGCCCGCCTCAACCGGGCGCTGCACAATTTTCCCTGCAACCCTGAAACCCGGCCGCAGCTCAATACGGGCCCTGACCTCGCCGGCAAACTCGGCCCCGGACGCCAGGTTTTCAATGCCCACTGTCAACACCTTGACCGACCGGACTGGCTCCTGAGGCACCGGGGGCTTGGAGCATGCGGACAAGCCAATGGCCAACAGTGCTGCGGCAAGACCTGTATCGACACACCACGAACGTAAAGAAGGAAGAAGCTGAGTTGACATACAAATAGTGGTGGATTCCATGGCCTGGGTGAATCGAAGCATACCAAACGACCGGGCCAGCCAAGCTGCGAGGGCCTCTTTACAAGTGCCATGGTTGACACGGTCGAGGCGAACATCGCAGGCGACGGTCTTGACGCCAGAGGTATACCACAACGTCGACAAATTGGGGCGCTTTAGGCCCTGCCAGGGGCTGATCCAGCCTGCAGGCTTGCCATTACCATCCAAGGCCATGCCTTCAACCTCTGCCACCCCTTCAACTTCCAGCACCGCGGCCACCCACTACGAGAATTTTCCGGTGGCCTCCTGGCTGTGCCCTGCCCACCTGCGTGCGCCGATATCAGCCATTTACGCCTTTGCGCGCACGGCGGACGACATTGCCGACGAGGGCGAGGCGCCAGCGCAAGCGCGGTTGGATGAACTCGCCGCCCTGCTGTCCGACCTGCATGCCTGTGCTGCCGGCCAGCCAGGCAGCGGCCGCTGGCCACAGGTATTTGAACCCTTGGGCAGGATGATTGGCACCTTCAAATTGCCTGTGCCTCTGCTGGCCGACCTGCTGAACGCGTTTTCCCAAGACGTCATCAAAACCCGTGATGGCGCGGGCTACGAAACCCGCGCCGAGCTGCTGGACTACTGCCGCCGCTCGGCCAATCCGGTGGGCCGTTTGCTGTTGCATTTACATGGCGTGCACGGCAGCGACGCCCTGCGCATGAGCGACCAGATTTGCACCGCCTTGCAACTGATCAATTTCTGGCAAGACCTGGGGGTCGACATTCCCCGTGGCCGCTACTATCTGCCTGCGCAAGACTGCGCGGCGCAGGGTGTGAGCCAGGCTGACTTGAAAGCGCTGAAGCAAACGCAGAACGCTACTAAATTAATATCAGACAATGCACTGTTCGCAAGGACTTTGATGACAAATGGCTCTCAATTGGTAAAAATACTGCCAGGCCGGGCCGGTTGGGAGCTGCGTCTGGTGGTGCAGGGCGGATTGCGCATTCTGGACAAGATCAGGGCGATGGGCTTTGCCACCCTGAATGGGCGTCCCAAGATCGGCAAACGCGACATGCTGGTGATGGCTTGGCGGGCGCTTTGGATGTAACAATGCCGACATGACCCCCGAGGAATATGTCCAGCAAAAAGCCGCCGCGTCAGGCAGCAGCTTTTATTACGCATTTTTGTTTTTGCCCAAGCCAAGGCGGGCTGCCATCACGGCCTTTTATGCGTTTTGCCGCGAGGTCGATGACGTGGTCGACGACGCGGTGGATTTGGGTGTGGCCAGCAGCAAGCTGGCCTGGTGGCAATCTGAAGTGGCCCAATCATTTGCCGGCAAGCCCAGCCACCCGGTGATGA
This sequence comes from Burkholderiales bacterium, assembly GCA_025360385.1. Classification (GTDB taxonomy): domain Bacteria; phylum Pseudomonadota; class Gammaproteobacteria; order Burkholderiales; family Burkholderiaceae_C; genus JANYCG01. The sequence goes on from JANYCG010000040.1 coordinate 12,633, forward strand.
AGGCCCTGATGCCCATGGCCGCCGACTTCAACATCGACGCGCGCCACCTGCAAGCCGTCATCGACGGCTGCAAGATGGACCTGGATCAAACACGCTACCTGGATTTTCCGGCGCTGCAACGCTATTGCCACCTGGTGGCGGGCATCGTGGGCGAGGTGGCGGCCAATATCTTTGGCCAAACCCAGCCGCAGACGACGGCTTATGCCCACAAGCTGGGTCAGGCCCTGCAACTGACCAACATCATCCGCGACGTGGGTGAAGACGCGCTGCGTGGCCGCATTTACCTGCCCGTGAACGAGTTGCAGCAGTTTGACGTGAAAGCGCATGAGGTCCTCAAACGCAGCTATTCAGACCGCTTCACCCGCCTGATGGCGTTTCAGGCCAAGCGCGCCCATGGCCTGTATGACGAGGCCCTGGCGCTCCTGCCTGCCGCGGACCGGCGCGCCCAGAAGCCAGGTTTGATGATGGCCAGCATCTACCGCACGCTGCTGCAAGAAATCGAACATGACAAGTTCCAGGTGCTGCATCAAAGGGTGCGGCTGACGCCGCTGCGCAAACTCTGGCTGGCCTGGCGTGTGCAAGCGCTTGGGCGCATTTGAGCTTGAAACACGTTGCCGTGGTTGGGGCTGGCTGGGCCGGGTTGGCCGCCGCGGTGGCCGCCATCCGGCAAGGCCACAAAGCGACAGTTTTTGAAGCGTCCCACACACTTGGCGGGCGGGCCAGAGCCATCAACGCCAAATTGCCAAATGGCATTTCAGCGGTGCTTGACAACGGCCAGCACATCTTGATTGGTGCCTATAGCGAAACCTTGCGCATGCTGCAAACCGTGGGCGTCGACGCCGAGCTAGCCTTGTTGCGCCTGCCGCTGGCGCTGGTGTTTCCCGACGGCGGCGGCCTGCAATTGCCGCGCTGGCCTGCGCCACTGGATGCCGCCTGGGGCATTCTGTCGGCACGCGGTTGGAGCCTGACCGACAAGGCGTCCCTGATTAAAACCGCCCTGCGCTGGCAAAGCGACAGCTTTGTGTGCGCCAGCACAGACTCGGTCGCGGATTTATGCATCGGCGTCAGCCCGCGCGTCATGCGGGAATTGATCGCGCCCCTGTGTGTGTCTGCGCTGAACACACCCGCCGAGCGGGCCAGCGGCCAGGTTTTTCTGCGCGTGTTGGGGGACTCCCTGTTCGGCGGTGCAGGCAGTTCCAACCTACTGCTGCCGCGCGTCGATTTGGGCCGCCTGTTTCCTGAGGCGGCCGCCCGCTGGATAGAGGCGCATGGCGGTCAGGTGCAATTGGGCCAGCGGATTGGGCAGATTCAACCCGACCCAGCCCGCACCGCATGGCACATTGGCGAACAGGCATTTGATGCGGTCATTTTGGCAAACTCACTGCCAAATATCACGAAAGTTCTATCAAACATTGAATTGTTAGCTACACAATCAGTAGCAACAGATATCCGCAACTGGGTGAGGCTGGCGGGCGCTTTGCGATTTGAAGCGATCACCACCGTATATGCCTGGGCGCAAGGCGCGACCTTGCAAGCCCCCATGCTGGCGCTGCGCCACGACCACCCAGGCGACGACGGCCAGATGGGTTTGGCACCGGCTCAGTTTGTGTTTGATCGCGGGCAACTTGGCGGCCCTGCCGGGCTGCTCGCTTTTGTCGTCAGCGCCAGCCACCTAGACCGCAGCAGCTTGCAGGCGCAGGTATTGCAGCAGGCGAAAGACCAGCTTGGCTTGACACTGCACCCTGTGCAGACGGTGGTTGAAAAGCGGGCCACCTTTGCCTGCACGCCCGGTTTGCGCCGACCGCCGATTCACATTGCCCCCGGCCTGCTGGCTTGCGGCGACTACTGCGACGGGCCCTACCCCGCCACGCTGGAAGGCGCGGTGCGCAGCGGCATTGAAGCGGCCGTGGCGTTGGGTGACTCTGCAAACAACACGCAGAGTTGACCCAGTTCAGACACGGTCAGGTCGGGCTGAACGGCATGTGTCCAGGCGTGGCCGCCCCGGTTCACCCACACGGTTTGCATGCCGGCGTTGCAGGCGCCCAGCACGTCCAACGCCGCATCGTCACCCACGTGTAACACCTCATGCGCAGCAACACCTGCCGCCCGCGCCGCCGCGTGGAATATTCGAACATCCGGCTTGGGCACGCCAAATTCATGGGCGCTGACACTGGCATGGAAATGCGCCCCAATGCCGACCCGGTGCAAGTCGGCGTTGCCGTTAGACACCGCTACCAGCGGCATCCGCTGGGCCAAAAATACCAGCGCGGGCAAGGCATCCTCATAAAAATCCACCTTCATCCGGTGCTCGTAAAACAGCTCAAACGCGGGCTCGGCCAAGCCCATGTCTTCAGCCGATTGATGCAGGGCCAAGCGGATCAGGGCCAGCCGCATGGCGCTCATGTCGTGGGCAATGTCCGGCTGCAATCGCTCTACCTGCGCGCGCAAGCCCATGCGCGACGGCATGTCGGCAATCAGCCTTGCCGCCAGCGGTGCCTGCGGCGCCAGCCAGGCATTCAGCGCCCGTTCGGCGCGTTCAATCGTGGGCCAGATCGGCCACAAAGTGTCATCCAGGTCCAGTGTCACGGCCTTGATTCTTGAAATATCGAGCATGGGGTTCTGACCGTTGTAAAGCAGGCTTGCGAAGGCTGTGTTTGCGGGAGGCTTGCGCGGGTGTTGGCGCAGCGATTGAGAGAGAATACCGCATGACCTTCCTGTTCAAGCCCCGCTTCGCCCAAGAGCCGCCCTTCAAACACGGCCAGCCTGAGAAAACCGCAGTTTTGTTCTGCAACCTCGGCACCCCTGAGGCCCCCACACCCACTGCCGTCAGGCGTTTTCTGGCCGAGTTTTTAAGCGACCCGCGCGTGGTGGAGATTCCCCGCGCCTTGTGGTGGCTGATTTTGCACGGCATCATCCTGCGCGTGCGCCCGGCCAAATCAGCCGCCAAATACACCAGCATCTGGACGCCGGATGGCTCGCCGCTCAAGGTCTGGACGGCCAAACAGGCCACTCTGCTGCAAGGCTGGCTTGGCCAGCGCGGGCACGCCGTGAAGGTATTGCATGCCATGCGTTACGGCGCAACCTCCATTGCCTCGCAGCTCGACCTGCTTAAGGCTCAGGGTGTCACGCGCATCCTGATTTTGCCGGCTTACCCTCAATATTCCGCCACCACCACGGCCACCGTGTTTGACGCGGTTTATGCGTGGGCCGCCCGCACCCGCCTGATTCCGGAACTGCGCTTTGTCAACCACTACCATGACGACGCGGGCTACATCGCCGCGCTGGCCGCCACTGTCAGAAAGCACTGGCAGCAAAATGGCCGCCCCGATCAACTGGTGGTCAGCTTCCACGGCGTGCCCGAGCGCACCCTGCATTTGGGCGACCCCTACCACTGCGAGTGTTTCAAAACAGCGCGCCTGCTGGCCGAATCACTTGGCTTGGCCAAAGGCCAGTTCCAGGTGACGTTCCAGTCGCGCCTGGGCCGCGCCAAGTGGCTGCAGCCGTACACCGAACCGACGCTCATCGCCTTGGCGCAGTCAGGTGTGCAGCGTGTGGATGTGTTGTGCCCCGGTTTCAACTGCGACGGGCTGGAGACGCTGGAGGAGATTGACATGGAGGGCCGCGCGGCCTTCCTGAAGGCCGGCGGCAAGGCGTTCCATTACATCCCCTGCCTGAACGACAACGACGCCTGGATCACGGCCTTATGCGACATCACGACGCGGCATTTGGCCGGTTGGCCGACGCAGGCCCCAGCGCCAAAGGCAGCGTTGAATGCCTTGACGGCTTCGCGCGCCGCCGCGCTTGCGGCAGGCGCTGCCGACTAGCGCTTACTTATCCAAGCCTGAAAAAATCGAATCTGACTCACGCCGCCGCGGTCCCGTCGCCATCTGGTCACGCCTGGCGAACTTGCGGCCATACATGCGACGGTCTGCCTTTTTGAGCAAGGATTCAGCGTCAGTCCCGTCGTCCGGGAAAATCGCCTCGCCCACCGAACCGCCAAAATCCAGCACATCCAGCGCCACAGCATCAAGCGCTTTCAGAGGCGCTTTGAGCGCAGCCTGAATCTGCTGGCGCACCCGCTCCAGGCCCTCACGGTCGTTGACACGGTCCAGCAGCACCACGTATTCGTCGCCTGACAGGCGCGCCACCAGGTCCTCGGCCCGCACCGTGTCACGCAGGCGCTGCGCCACTTCGACCAGAACCTGGTCGCCCACGTTGTGGCCAAACTGGTCGTTGATCATCTTGAAGCGGTCCAGGTCGATGAACAACACAGCAAAGCGCGTGTCCCCGGATTGATGCGCAGCCTGAATGCGCTGGCGCAGCCGCAACAGAAAAGCGTCGCGGTTGGCCAGCGTGGTCAGCTCATCGGTTTGCAGACGCTGGCGCATGGACACAAAACTTTGCGCCAGTTCGCCGATCTCGGCCGGGCGGCTGGCGTCGTCAGGCCAATGCAAATCACCGTCGTGAGAGCGTTTTGCAGCTTCAGAAAGGTGTTTGAGGTCACCGGCCAGCCGGTTCAAAATGCGCAGGCCAATTGCAATCGCAGCCAGGGCCGCGAGGGTACTCAAAATGGCGGTGCGCACCACGTTTTCGGTCACGCCGGACATGAAGTCGCTGCGTGGCATGGCCACCACCATCACCCATTGCAGGCCGGCGTCGTCCTTCAGAACCTCATAGGCGGCATGGATGGTTTGGCCATCCGGGCCGGCCACATTGAAGGTCTGAGGGCCGCGAGGCGCAGTGCCCGCGGCCGCATCGCCAGAGTTGGCAGGCAGACGAGCCTGGACCTCGGCGTAAATGGCGCTGATCAGCGGGTTGCCGGTCAGGGTGGCTGGCACCCGTGCCTTGCTGCCGTCGGCCAGGGTTTTGACGTTGGGGCTGGCGGACGATGCGATCAGGTCGCCATTGGGCTCGACGATGAAGGCCAGGCCGTTGGGCGACACCTTCAGTTGGGTGACGAAATCATTCAGCGCCCGCAGCGACACGTCGGTGGCAACCACGCCCTCAAACTGGCCCTGACGCCCGGTGACGCGGCGCGCCCGGGTGGCCACCAGGTCTTCGGTCACAAAATCGATGTAGACCGAGGTCCAGGTGTGCAGTTTCTCAACCGCACCGGCCTTGTACCAAGGGCGCTCCCGTGGGTCGAACAGCTTGGTCTCGGTCGAGGCGAGTTGGAGCTTGCCGTCAATGCCGGTGAAGCGGAAAAAAGAACGGTAGTCTGCAGGGTCTAGCTTGACCCGCAACTCGCCGTCAGTGCGCGAGTGGCGGTACAAGCCCAAGCCCTGCCCCATGCGATTGCCATAGTAGACGTAATTGTTTGGATCCAGGTGCAAGGACGTGGCAATCCAAAACCGGGTGCGCAACGCGTCCATGTCTGTTCGGATATCAGAGACCGCGGGCATGCCGTCAGGGAAAGCGGCCTCCAGTACCGCGCCCGAGCCGACCACATGCCGGTCTACCGCCTGGCCAATGCGCCCAACGGTTTCAAGCAGCAGGTGGGACGAGACCGTGTCGACGGCGCGGCTGCCCGTCTGGTAAGAAAGCGCACCCACGGTGACGGCCAGCAACAAGATCAAAACGACATAGGGAATGGTCAACAACTGGCGCAGGGACAGGCGGAATTTCAGCGGGCTGGGAATTTGCATGAATTAACATCATTTCAAAGAAATTTTTTAGAAATTATACAATACACCACTGTATGTCCCCGTCAATTGGACATAGTTAGCTATCTATTTTGTAACAAACACAGCGTGAAGAAACTTGCTCAGCCACGCATCCGACCGGCCTTGCGGCTGACCGACGCGGTGGCCGCAGAGCGGCTGTTGACGGTCTTCCAGGCCGGGCCCATCAGCCGCATGCCGCGCACCCGCTTGACTGCCACCAAAAAATACACGGCGCCAAAAATAGGCCACCAGCGTTCACCGGCCTTGTCTAGCCAGTCAAACCGCTGGAGCCATTTTTCACTGGCCGCTGCAGGGCGGTAGACACCAAAGCGGCTGGTTTCGACTTCAAAACTCAGCAAGCGCAGCCAGTCACGCAACCGCCCCACACCCATAAAGTCTCCGGCCTGCGGCAAATACAGCTCGCCCCAGCCAAGCCGCCGGTAAAAATGGGCGCGGCGCTGGCGCAAACCCCACAGACTGGCCGGGTTCAAGCCGCAAATCACCACCCGGCCTTCCGGCACCAGCACCCGCTCGACCTCACGCAACGTGGCATGGGGGTCCTGGCTTTGCTCCAGCGAATGAGGCAATATGACCAGATCCAGGCTGTTGGCCGGGAACGGCAGGGCTTCAAAATTGGCCAGCAACGCAGCCTGCGGCGCTAGGACGTTGCCGCCCTGCCCGCTGCTGCCCTGTCCAGCAAGCCAGCGGTGCGGCATGCGGTTGGCCCTGAGCGCGTCCAGGCTTGGCAGGCCCATTTGCAAGGCATGGTAACCAAAGATGTCGGCCACAAACCGGTCAAGCTGCGCCTGCTCCCAAGCCTGCAAATAACGGCCCGGCGGCGTCTGAAACCAGTCTTGCAAACTTATAATTTGACCGCTCATGAGTCGAAGCCTGTTTTCACGCTGCTGCCTTGTCTGGGTTGCCGCCGTCGGCACGTCGCCAAGTTTGTCGTTTTGGCGTTCTGAATTCTAGTCACCCGGGCTTGCGACTTATTCGAACCTGACTTGCCCATTGGCCTTCACATTGGCGACCCCATGAAAATCTACCCCCTGTTTCTTCTGGCATCGCTCTGGCTTGGCGGATGCGCGACCGTGTCAGACCACCAGCGGCTGATGCAGGCCGATGTCGCGCCGCCGCCGACCGTCAGCCAAGGCGCAGGGGCGGTGCCGCTGGCCACAGCCCAAAGCGGTGACGCGCGACCGGGCGCCGGCATGGCGCAAGCGTCATCGGCATACGGGCCGGCGGGGGGCTCAGGCCCGCTCTCAGCCATATCCGCCCAGCAAGCCGCCAGCGCAGGCATTGTGCAGTTGTCGGCCCCGGCTGACCTGTGGGAACGTATCCGCCGGGGTTATGCCATGCCCACGCTGGAAAGCAGTTTGGTGACGGAACGCGAGCAGTGGTACAGCGCCCGGCCCGATTACATCGAGCGCATGACCGAGCGTTCACGCAAGTACCTGTTCCACATTGTTGAAGAACTGGAGCGGCGCAACATGCCCTCAGAGCTGGCCCTGCTGCCTTTCATTGAAAGCGCCTTTAACCCGCAGGCAGTGTCCAGCGCCAAGGCGGCAGGCATGTGGCAGTTCATGCCCGCCACTGGCAAACATTTTGAATTGAAGCAAAACGCTTTCCGAGACGACCGCCGCGATGTGTTGGCGTCCACCCGCGCCGCTCTGGACTACCTGCAAAAGCTCTACGGCATGTTTGGCGACTGGCACCTGGCACTGGCCGCCTACAACTGGGGCGAAGGCAGTGTGGGCCGCGCGATCGCCAAGAACCGCAAGGCCGGCTTGGGCACCACCTACCTGGACTTGTCCATGCCGGCTGAAACCCGCCTGTATGTGCCCAAACTGCAAGCGGTCAAAAACATCTTGTCGCAACCCGAGAGCTTCAACACCCGGCTGCCGCTGATCGAGAACCACCCCTTCTTTCAGTCCGTCGCCATCACCCGCGACCTGGACGTGGCCCTGGCCGCCCGGCTGGCCGAGGTGCCGCTGGACGACTTCAAGGCGCTGAACCCGTCCGCCAACAAGCCCGTGCTGCTGGCCGCCGGCACGCCTCAAATCTTGCTGCCCTGGGACAACGCGGCCGTGTTTGAAAAAAACATGAGCGGCTTTAGCGGTGCCCGGCTGGCCACCTGGACGGTCTGGATCGCGCCAACCACCATGACGGTGGTACAGGCCGCGCAGCAAACCGGAATGGCGGAGAGCGAGCTGCGCGGTATCAACCACGTCCCGCCCAAAATGCTGATCAAGGCCGGCTCCAGCCTGGTGGTGCCGCGCGGCGTGAAGGTTGAAAACGACGTGACCAGCCATGTGGCAGACAACGGCCAGCTCGGCCTGGCACCTGAAATATTGACCCGGCGTACCGTGGTCAAAGCTGGCAAAGCCGACACCGTGGCCAGCCTGGCCAAACACTACAAGCTAACGGCACAGAGCGTCGCCGAATGGAACAAAATCAGCGCCACAAGCAGCTTTCAAAAAGGCCAGCAGGTGGTGCTGTATTTGCCGTTCAAAGCCAAGTCTGCGGGCACTGCGCTGGCCAAGGCGTCACGCAAAGGCAGCGGTTCCACACAGCTTGCGAAACGCAAGGCTGGCAAGTCGACAAAGCTGGCCCGGCGCTAGTCTTGCGACGTCCGCTGCCCGCCCAGCGCAGCCTCACGTCAGCCTTCTCGCCAGCCTTCTCGCCAGCTGTCAGGACTTCCCGGTCGACCCGTACCCGCCCACACCGCGCTCACTGGCGGCAAACTCGGTCACCCGATTGAACTCGGCCTGCACCACCGGCACGATCACCAGTTGCGCAATGCGATCCATCGGCTCAATGGTGAAAGCCGTGCTGCTGCGATTCCAGGCGCTGACCATCAGCTGGCCCTGGTAGTCGCTGTCGATCAAGCCGACCAGGTTGCCCAGCACGATGCCGTGTTTGTGACCCAGGCCGGAGCGCGGCAAAATCAGCGCCGCAAAATTCGCGTCGTTCAAATGGATGGCCATGCCGGTGGGCACCAGTTGCCAGGCATTGGGCTGCAAGGTCAGCGGTTCGGCCAGGCAGGCGCGTAAATCCAGGCCGGCGCTGCCAGGGGTGGCGTAGGCTGGCATTTGGCTGCACAGCCGCTCGTCCAGCACTTTCACGTCAATTTTCATGTTCTTGGGGGTAAATATGGGCTCAAGTCCCCGTGGGTATTGGAAAGCTAGCTATTAATTTTCTAGCTAGCCTGAGTTTTGAATCACGTGCCAATTCGGTCACGCCGTGAGCGGTCACCAGCAACAAGGCGTTGTCGTCTTGCCCAAAAGTGGCCGGACCGATATTGCCCACCAGCAAGGGCACGTTTTTCTTGAGCCGCTTGGCTTGCGAGTTTTCAAGCAGGTTCTGGCTCTCCGCCGCAAAGCCGACGCAGAAGAGTTTGCCGCTTTGCGCCCGGTCTGATTTGGCAACGGCGGCCAGAATGTCCGGGTTCTCGACAAACGCCAATTGCGGCGTCGCGCCCGAGCCGTCCTTCTTGATTTTGTGGCTGGACGCGCTGGCGGGCCGCCAGTCCGCCACGGCGGCAGTGGCGATAAAAATCGTTGCATGCTGCGCATGCGCCACAGTGGCTGCAAACATATCTTGGGCTGAGCTGACGTTGATGCGGGCCACCCCGCGCGGTGTGGACAGGTGCACCGGGCCAGCCACCAACGTCACCTGGGCACCCGCCTCGCGCGCGGCGCGGGCAATGGCAAAACCCATTTTCCCGCTGCTCAAATTGGTGATGCCGCGCACCGGGTCAATCGCCTCAAAGGTCGGGCCGGCCGTCACCAGCACATGCTGGCCTGCCAGCCGTTTGGGCTGGAAAAAGGCGATCACGTCGTCCAGCAATTCCAGCGGCTCCAGCATGCGCCCGTCCCCGGTCTCACCACAGGCCTGGTCACCGCTGCCCACGCCAAAAATCGTCGTGCCATCAGCCTGTAACTGCGTCATGTTGCGCTGGGTGGCCGGGTGCGCCCACATCTCCCGGTTCATGGCCGGGGCAATCAACAGGGGCACTTTGTCCAGCGGCCGCGCCAGGCACAACAGGCTGAGCAGGTCGTCCGCGCGGCCATGCAGGAGCTTGGCCATGAAGTCGGCGCTGGCGGGGGCAATCAAAATCGCATCCGCCTCGCGTGAGAGGTTGATGTGCGGCATTCCGTTGGACTCCCGCGCATCGAAACCGGAAGCATTGTGCGAGCCATAGACCGTGCGATTGCTGAGCGCCTGCAGGGTCACGGGCGTGATGAATTGCTCGGCCGCTTCGGTCATCACCACCTGCACCGAGGCGCCTTCTTTGACGAGCGCCCGGCACAGTTCGGCCGCCTTGTAGCAGGCAATGCCGCCGCTCAACCCCAAAACAATGTGTTTTCCTGCCAGGTCATTCATGGGCAGCAATGTATCAGAAGCCATTGAAATCCCCGGCCTGTCGATTGGCCGCTCAGGCAGGCACGTATAATCAGAATTTCCCACCCAAGAGCCTTAAACGCTCCTCTGACATGACCAAATTTGTCTTCGTCACCGGCGGTGTGGTGTCTTCCCTTGGCAAGGGAATCGCCTCAGCCTCCTTAGCAGCGATTCTGGAATCGCGGGGCCTCAAAGTCACCCTCATCAAGCTCGACCCTTACCTCAACGTCGACCCCGGCACCATGTCGCCTTTGCAGCATGGCGAAGTGTTTGTCACCGACGACGGCGCCGAGACCGACCTCGATTTGGGCCACTACGAACGTTTTGTTGAAACCCGCATGAAACGGGCCAACAACTTCACCACCGGCCAAATCTATAAAAGCGTGCTCGACAAAGAACGTCGGGGCGATTACCTGGGCAAAACCGTGCAGGTCATCCCCCACGTCACCAACGAAATCCAGGAGTTCGTCAAGCGCGGCGCGGCGTTTGGCACGGCCGACGCAGTGGATGTCGCCATTGTCGAAATTGGCGGCACCGTGGGCGACATCGAGTCCCTGCCCTTTCTGGAAGCCGTGCGCCAGATGAGCCTGAAACTCGGCCCCAACAACAGCGCCTTCGTGCACCTGAGTTATGTGCCCTGGATCGCGGCGGCGGGCGAGCTCAAAACCAAACCGACCCAGCACACCGCCAAGCAACTGCGTGAAATCGGCATCCAGGCCGACGCGCTGATTTGCCGCGCCGACCGGCCCATTCCCAAAGAAGAGCGCGACAAAATATCCCTGTTTTCCAACGTGCCCGAATGGGGCGTGATCTCGATGTGGGATGTGGACACCATCTATAAAGTGCCGCGCATGTTGCACGAGCAGGGCCTGGATGGCCTGATCTGCGACAAGCTGCGCCTCAACACGCCACCCGCCAACTTGAAGCGCTGGGACGACCTGGTGTTTGAAACCGAACACCCGCAGGGCGAGGTCAACATCGCCATGGTCGGCAAATATGTGGACCTGAGCGACAGCTATAAGTCGCTCAACGAAGCGCTGCGCCACGCTGGCATGAAGAACCATGTGCGCGTCAAGATCAGCTACGTTGATTCCGAGACCATCGTGTCGGGCAATGCCTCGCAACTCGCCAAATACGACGCGATACTGGTGCCTGGCGGTTTTGGCAAACGCGGCATCGAAGGCAAAATCAACACCGCCCGTTTCGCCCGCGAAAACAAAGTGCCCTACCTGGGCATTTGCTTAGGGATGCAAGTCGCCACCATTGAATTTGCGCGCAATGTGGCTGGCCTGGAAGGTGCCAACAGCACCGAATTTGACGCCGACTGCGCCCACCCGGTGATCGCTCTGATCACCGAGTGGAAAGACGCGGATGGCAGCATCAAGACGCGTGACCAGAACTCCGATTTGGGCGGCACCATGCGCCTGGGTGCGCAAAATTCTGACGTGGCGGCGGGCACACTGGCGTTCCAGATTTACGGCAACATCGTCACCGAACGGCATCGCCACCGCTACGAAGCCAACGTCAATTACCTGGGCCGCCTGCGCAGCGCCGGCCTAGAGATTTCGGCGCTGACGCAACGCGAGCAGCTCACCGAAATCATCGAACTGCCCCAGGCCGTACACCCCTGGTTCATTGGCGTGCAGTTTCACCCTGAGTTCAAGTCCACGCCCTGGGCCGGCCACCCCCTGTTCAATGCCTTCGTGAAGGCGGCGCTGGCGCATCAGGCGGCCGGCGTCAACTTGAAAGCGGTTGCTTGACATGGCCGCCGCGTCGAGCCGTCCCAAGCAAGGCACGGCCCCCTCGGGGGGCAGCGCAGCACACGAAGTGGCACGCGTGGGGGCAACATGAGACTGTGCGGGTTTGAAGTTGGCTTGGACAAGCCGTTTTTTTTGATCGCGGGGCCCTGCGTCATCGAGTCCGAACAATTGCAGATGGACACTGCTGGCACACTGAAAGAAATCACGGCTAGCCTGGGCATCGCTTTCATCTTCAAAAGCAGTTTTGACAAGGCCAACCGCTCCAGCGGCAGCACCTTTCGCGGCCCCGGCATCGACAAAGGGCTGGAGATTCTGGCCAAGGTCAAACGCGAGCTGAACGTGCCCGTGTTGACCGACATCCACGACGAATCCCAAATCGCGCAGGTCTGCACCGTGGTGGACGTGTTGCAGACACCGGCCTTCTTGTGCCGCCAGACCGATTTCATCCGCGCGGTGGCGCAGAGCGGCAAGCCGGTCAACATCAAAAAAGGCCAGTTCCTCGCCCCGGGTGACATGAAAAACGTCATTGACAAAGCCCGCGCCGCCGCGCGTGAAAAAGGCCTGAATGAAGACAACTTCATGGCCTGTGAACGTGGCGCGAGTTTTGGCTACAACAACCTGGTGAGCGACATGCGGGCACTGGCTATCATGCGCGAGACCCGAGCGCCCGTGGTGTTCGATGCCACCCATTCGGTGCAGTTGCCCGGTGGCCAGGGCACCAGCAGCGGCGGCCAGCGCGAGATGGTGCCAGTGCTGGCCCGTGCGGCCATCGCCGTGGGTGTGGCGGGCGTGTTCATGGAGACCCACCCGAACCCGGCTGTGGCCTTGTCCGACGGCCCCAATGCCGTGCCGCTCAAACACATGAAGGCCTTGCTGGA
>JANYCG010000124.1 GCA_025360385.1 Burkholderiales bacterium
CAAGTTCAGCGACTGGAAACCATGGGCAGAGTGGGCTACTCCGAAACTTGCTCGCCCGGGCCTGTACATGCTTGCAGAGTTTAAAGATCGGGATAGACCGACGAGGCCGTCTCTGTCGTCAAACTTGATCTATGTTGGCGAAACTTGCGATCAGTCTTTGCACACCCGGCTCTATCAGTTCCACCGTTCAGCCTTTAAAGGAAAGCTCGGCCACTCCGGCGGTACGACATTCGCTACCACGTACAACACCGAGGAGAATCCTCCATGGCTATTTATTTCGATAGCGGAAGTCGCAAATGAGAAACCACATGCTTCAGCATATATTCGCTACGCCGAGCGAGCAATACTGTGGTCGTACGTCCAGGAGCACGGGGAATACCCGGCATGCAACCGAAAGTAGTGTCGGCGGCGCCTGATCGGATGCGCAAGGCAACACGCTATGAAAAAAAACATCTGCGAAAACGCCTGATCAAGAAATCCCTGAGTTGAGGCGCGATGTGCTTGGCAAGGGTGTACGGCATGGGCGTCGGCCCATTTTAAAATGTGCCCAAATCTTTGCGCTTGCAGACACCATCGGCAAGATCGGCTTTTATGCTGATCGGCTTTTATGTTCGGCCTTTCTGACGCGTTGATCTGCACTCGAGGGTTTGTCGCCTATAAGATAAAATAAGGCATGCCTGAGCCGATCCGCCATACCTTGGTGCACTACACCGACGAAGCGGGCAACGATTTGTTCGGCGATTGGCTTGAAACTTTAGTGGATATTGGCACACGCGCAGCCATCGCGGCGCGATTGATCCGGCTGGAGTTGGGCTTGTTTGGCGACAGCAAGGCTCTCGGGGATGGGTTGAACGAGTTGCGCATCGACCATGGGCCAGGTTGGAGGGTGTACTACGGCAAGCGCGCGGGCCGGGTGATTTTGCTGCTGGCTGGCAGTGACAAATCCACCCAAAGTGCCGGCATCAAGATGGCGCGCAAACGCTTGGCAAACTGGAATCAAAGAGGCATGCAATGAAACATCAAGACTGGTTGGCAGGGCAATTGAAGGACGACGAGTTCGCGGCAAGTTACCTCACGCAGGCCGCACAGGACTTGGAGCCCGCTGTTTTCACGACGGCGCTGCGGCATGTCATTGATGCGCGCGGCGGTCTGGCCAAAGTCGCCGACGCCGGGAAGCTGTCGCGCCAAAGCCTTTACAAGGCCTTTCCCCTGACTGGCCAGGGCAATCCAACTGCCAAAACCATGTTCGCAGCGCTCAGGGCCAGCGGGTTGCAGTTGAGCTTCAAGGGCGGCTAAGGCAGACCAACAAAGCTTCAATCAAGCATTCTGTCACCCCAACGTAGCCAATAAAGCCTCCGGCATGCCCTTGAAAACTGCGCAGAATGGGGGCAATGCAGTCCCGCTTAGGCCAACGAAGGCCAAAAAAACTGCATTCGCAGCGCTGGCCTGGGCTCGCCCTGGAAGCTTGCAATTCGGTATTCGGACGGCTCGAAAGGGCGCTGAAATCCCGTCGAAGCGTTTTCACGTGATTTTATCTAGCATTTACAGCCAAAGTCCTCACCAATCATGCATAGTCAGCTATATAAATAATACTAAAAATGATTAAAACATAGTCAAAATTGGCTTAAAAACAACTTGCACCCAATGGCTTGCCGAGCCGGTATCCCGAGCAAATCAGTCGGCTATTTGGTATACTTGAACTAATTACTCAACAAAGGCTCGAAGCAAAGGCTCGCAAGGCTGGTTTTTGGCGTTTGTTCCCATCGCCAACCAGCCTATCAACCGAGCTTTGTCCGTCTCCAACACCCAGGGGTACCACCATGCGTCTCACCACCAAAGGCCGTTTTGCCGTTACCGCCATGATCGATTTGGGCCTGCGCCAAAGCAGTGGCCCGGTCACGCTGGCAGCCATCAGCCAGCGCCAGCAGATTTCGCTCTCTTACCTGGAGCAGTTGTTTGGCAAATTGCGTCGCCATGAGCTGGTGGAATCGACCCGCGGGCCGGGCGGGGGCTACACCCTGGCGCGCAAGGCGGCGGACATCACAGTGGCTGACATCATTCTGTCGGTCGATGAGCCGATTGACGCCACCCATTGTTCAGGCAAGGAAAACTGCCTGGGCGACGGCGCCCGCTGCATGACGCATGACTTGTGGACTTCGCTGAACGTGCGCATGGTGGAATTTCTGGACTCGGTCAGCCTGCAAAAGCTGGTGGATGACCAGTTGGCCAAAGGCCTGAAAGTCGATAGCAAACCCCTGGTAAAAAAGGCAATTTCAGCCATGCCGGCGAGCCAGCCGATGCGAATCAACGCGCCGAATTCGGTGTTTGCGTTGGGCAATAGTTTTGCGAAAGGCTGATGGATTGAAATGACCGAGCATTTCCCGATTTACATGGATTACAGCGCCACCAACCCCTGCGACGAGCGCGTGGTGGACGCCATGATCCCCTGGCTGCGCAACCATTTTGGCAACCCGGCTTCGCGCAGCCACGCCTGGGGCTGGGAGGCCGAGGCGGCGGTTGAAAAGGCGCGCGAACAAGTCGCAGCCTTGATCAACGCTGATCCGCGCGAAATTGTCTGGACCTCGGGCGCCACCGAGTCCAACAACCTGGCGCTGAAGGGCGCGGCGCACTTTTACAAGTCCAAGGGCAAACACATCATCACGGTGAAAACCGAGCATAAGGCCATTCTGGACACTTGCCGCGAGCTGGAGCGCCAGGGCTTTGAGGTCACCTACCTGGAAGTGCAGGAAGACGGCCTGGTGAACCTGGATGTGTTCAAGGCGGCGATCCGACCCGACACAATTTTGGCAAGCGTGATGTTTGTCAACAATGAAATCGGAGTCATTCAGGACATCGAGGCCCTTGGCAAAATCTGCCGCGAAAAAGGCGTGGTCTTCCATGTCGATGCGGCGCAGGCGACCGGTCGGGTGGACATCGACATGGCTGCTTTGCCCGTCGATTTGATGAGCTTGACTGCGCACAAAACCTATGGCCCCAAAGGCATTGGTGCCTTGTTTGTACGACGCAAACCACGCATCCGCATTGAAGCGCAAATGCACGGTGGTGGCCACGAGCGCGGCATGCGCAGCGGCACGCTGCCCACGCACCAGATCGTTGGCATGGGCGAGGCTTACCGCATTGCCAAAGCTGAAATGCATGAAGAAAACAGACGCATCCAGGCCCTGCACGACCGCATGCTGGCGGGCCTGAAAGACGTGGAGCAGGTCTTCATCAACGGCCACGTCACGCATCGCGTGCCGCACAACCTGAACATGAGCTTCAACTACGTGGAGGGCGAGTCGCTCATCATGGGCATCAAGGGGCTGGCGGTGTCGTCGGGTTCCGCCTGCACCTCTGCGTCGCTAGAGCCGAGTTATGTGCTGCGCGCCCTGGGCCGCAGCGATGAGCTGGCGCACAGCAGCCTGCGCATGACCATCGGCCGCTGGACCACTGAAGCCGAGATTGATTACGCGATCGAGACGATCAAGCTCAATGTGGCCCGCCTGCGCGATTTGAGTCCGCTGTGGGAGATGTACCAAGATGGGATCGACATCAGCGCCATCCAATGGGCTGCGCATTGATGCCGCATCGCCAAAACTCAAGATTCAAGAGGTAAACCAAATGGCATATTCTGAAAAAGTCGTGGATCATTATGAAAACCCGCGCAATGTCGGCAGCTTTGAAAAAGGCGACGACAGCGTAGGCACGGGTATGGTCGGCGCGCCGGCTTGCGGCGACGTGATGAAGCTGCAAATCAAAGTCAATCCGCTGACCGGGGTGATTGAAGATGCACGTTTCAAAACCTACGGCTGCGGCTCGGCCATTGCATCATCGTCGCTGGTGACCGAATGGGTCAAGGGCAAGACGCTGGACCAGGCCGCCGCACTGAAAAACAGCCAGATCGCTGAAGAGCTGGCCTTGCCGCCAGTCAAAATCCACTGCTCCATCCTGGCCGAAGACGCCATCAAGGCCGCGGTGGATGACTATAAAAAGAAACACGTGCTGCAAGCCGCCTGATCCTCAGCCATTGGCCTGCCCTTTTCGCTCAAGTTTCACCGTCAGAAGCCGTTTAGCTTGAGTTTGTCGAAGCCGTCGACAAACTCAGGCTGACCGGGGAAAAAGAACCATGCCAGTCACCGTCACAGAAGCCGCCGCAAGGCACGTCAACCGTTATTTGAGCAAACGCGGCAAAGGCGTTGGCGTGCGTCTGGGCGTCAAAACTACCGGCTGCTCTGGCCTGGCGTACACGCTGGAATATGTCGATGAACTACCGCCTGAAGACCTGGTGTTTGAAGGTCACGGTGTGAAGGTGCTGGTCGACCCCAAAAGCTTTGCCTACATAGACGGCACCGAGCTGGACTTTGTGCGTGAAGGCCTGAATGAAGGCTTCAAGTTCAACAATCCCAATGAGCGTGACAAATGCGGGTGCGGCGAGTCTTTTCGGGTTTAGATTTTTTGTTGTGAATCTCCAAACCAATGATTTCGAGTTGTTCGGCCTTGAATCGCAATTTGCGCAAGACCGCGCTGCCCTAGACGTCCGCTGGAAAGAACTCCAGCGTGAGGCGCATCCGGACAAATTTGCGGCTGCGGGGGCTGCGTCCCAACGTGTGGCGATGCAATGGTCAGTGCGTATCAATGAGGCCTACCAGCGGCTGAAAGACCCGCTGAAACGCGCCGCCTATTTGTGCGAACTGAACGGCGCCCCCGTCAACGCTGAAAACAACACCGCCATGCCGACCGCATTTTTGCTGCAGCAAATGGCCTGGCGCGAAGGGCTGGACGAGGCCACGAGCCTTGCAGAAATTGAACAATTGGCGCTGGAGGTGGCTCAAGTCAAGGGCAATACGCTCCTGCATTGCGGGCAGTTGCTGGATCGTGACCATGATTTTCAGGCGGCCGTCGGGCAAGTCAGGGCCTTGATGTTCATTGAGCGGTTTGCGCTGGACGTGGACGCGCGTATGGAACAATTCGAGTCACACCTGTCATGACTGGCGTTCCGGATACTCATTGACCCTCTGACCCTCTGACCCTTTCACCCTTTCACCTATTGCCCCACAACCCCTGACCCCATGGCTCTCCTGCAAATCTCGGAACCCGGCCAAACGCCCAAGCCGCATGAGCGTCGAATCGCCGTGGGCATTGACCTGGGCACCACCCATTCGCTGGTGGCGTCCGTGCGCAACGGCGTGGCTGAATGTCTGCCGGACGCTGCTGGCAAAGTGCTGCTGCCGTCCGTCGTGCGTTACCTGGCAGACGGTGGCCGCAAGCTCGGGTTGGAGGCCCAAGGCCAAGTGGCCAACGACCCCGAAAACACGATCACCTCCGTCAAGCGTTTCATGGGCCGAGGCCTGGCCGACATCAAGGATGCCGTCAAGTTGCCCTACCGGTTTGTCGACCACAAAGGCATGCTGGGCATTCATACGGTAGCGGGCGAAAAGTCGCCCGTCGAAGTCAGTGCCGATATTCTGGCCACGCTGCGTTACCGGGCCGAAGACACCTTCAATGACGATTTGTTCGGTGCCGTCATCACGGTGCCGGCCTACTTTGACGACGCGCAGCGCCAGGCCACGAAAGATGCCGCGCGGCTGGCCGGCCTCAATGTTTTACGCCTCATCAATGAGCCAACCGCGGCAGCCATTGCCTATGGCCTGGACAACGCCAGTGAAGGTGTGTACGCCATCTATGACCTGGGCGGCGGCACCTTTGACATCTCGATCCTGCGCCTCACGCAGGGTGTGTTTGAAGTGATGGCCACCGGTGGCGACTCGAGCCTGGGCGGCGACGATTACGACCAGGCGCTGGCGGACTGGGTGGCTTTGCAAAACCGGCTTGAACTGGTTTTGGCGCGCGACAAAGCGTCGCTCAAAGTCGCTGCAAGAGACGCCAAAGAAAAGCTGTCTGCTACAAATAATGTATCAAGCTATGTAGATTTGACGGGAACTTCTGTCACTTTTATGCTTGACGTTGTAAAATTTGAGGAAATCACCGCCCATTTGACGGCTCAGACCATGGTGGCCGTGCGCAAAGCGCTGCGCGACGCCAAATTGAAGCCTTCAGAGGTGCAGGGCGTGGTCATGGTCGGCGGCTCGACGCGTATGCCTCAAGTGCAAAAAGCCGTCGCGGCTTTCTTCGGCAAAGCACCGTTGACCAACCTTAACCCGGATGAAGTGGTGGCCTTGGGTGCTGCCATCCAAGCCAACCAGCTGGCGGGCAACAACCCGTCGGGCGATTTGTTGTTGCTGGACGTGATTCCACTTTCCTTGGGCATCGAGACCATGGGTGGCCTGGCGGAGCGCATTGTGCCGCGCAACCAAACCATCCCCACGGCCATGGCGCAAGATTTCACGACCTACAAAGACGGTCAGACCGCGCTGGCGCTGCACGTGGTGCAAGGCGAGCGCGACCTGGTCTCTGACTGCCGCAGCCTGGCGCGGTTCGAGCTGCGCGGCATTCCACCGATGGTGGCGGGCGCTGCGCGCATCCGTGTCACCTTCACTGTCGACGCCGATGGTTTGCTGAACGTGTCCGCACGTGAACAAATCAGCGGCGTGGCGGCGCAGATTGATGTCAAGCCCAGCTATGGGCTGGGCGACGCGCAGATCGCCCAAATGCTCAAGGACAGCTTCACGACCGCACAGGCCGACATGCAGGCCCGGGCGCTGGCAGAGGCCCGGGTAGACGCCGACCGCATGGTCTTGGCGACCCGAAGCGCTTTGGCCGCCGATGGCGACTTGCTCTCAGACCAGGGCCGCGCCCACATGGACGCTTTGGTGGCCGCCTTGGTTCAGGTGAGGTCAGAAGCCACGGACCTTGTCCGCATTGACGCGGCCACCAAAGCCTTGGCCCAGGGCACCGAGGCCTTTGCCGCCGAACGCATGAACCGGGGCATTCGGTCGGCCTTGAGCGGCAAAAATATCAGTACGGTTTGAATGGACCGAATCAAGGCACACTTGCAATCAATGACCTGACAATGCCCGTTCGGGCTGAGCCTGTCGAAGCCCTTTGACAGGCTCAGGGCGAACGGCCTTGGAACACCCTCAATGCCCACCATCAAAATCCTGCCCCACCCTGAATATTGCCCCGACGGCGCTGAAGTGTCAGCCCCTGCGGGCACCTCGATCTGCGAGGCGCTGCTGGACAAGCACATCAACATCGAACATGCCTGTGACATGAGCTGCGCCTGCACCACTTGCCACGTGATTGTGCGCGAAGGGTTTGCGTCCCTGAATGAACCCGATGAAAACGAAGAAGACCTGCTCGACCGGGCCTGGGGCCTGGAGCCCAATTCGCGCCTGTCATGCCAGGCCATTCTGGCGCAGGGAAATGTGACCGTGGAGATTCCAAAATACTCCATCAACCACGCCAAAGAAGTTCACTGACCTTCCAGCGGACGGCGTTTTGGCTTCGCCGCACGTGAAGCTTTGAGAGCGTCCCGGCGGCAAACTCTTCACTGCGATTTTCTATGCGTCAAATATTTCTGGACACTGAAACCACCGGCCTGTACCCCGACCAGGGCGACCGCTTGATCGAAATTGGCTGCGTTGAACTGGTCAACCGCAAACTCACCGGCAACAACAAGCACTTTTACGTCAACCCAGGGCGCGACAGCCATGAAGAGGCGCTCAAGGTGCATGGCCTCACGACCGAATTTTTGCGCGACAAGCCGAAATTCTCGGTGGTGGTGGACGAGTTTTTGGCGTTTGTGAAAGATGCTGAAATCATCATCCACAACGCGCCGTTTGATTTGGGATTTTTGAACAAAGAGCTTGAATTGCTCGGCCGCGTGGCGTTCAAGCAATGTGTTGGCAAAGTGGTGGATAGCCTGGCCTTGGCCAAAGAGATGTTTCCCGGCAAACGCAATGGGCTGGACGCCTTGTGTGACCGCCTGGGCGTTGACCGATCTGGCCGCACCTTGCACGGCGGCCTGCTGGACGCCGAATTGCTGGCTGACGTCTACATCAACCTCACGCGCGGCCAGGACGCCTTGTTGATCGACGCTGGTGGCGCATCGGCAGGCGCCACCCTGCAAGAGCGCGTTGATTTGAGTGGATTTGATTTGCCGGTGTTGGCCGCAAGCCAGGCTGAAAGTGATGCGCATGAAGACTTGCTCAAGCAACTCGACAAATCCAGCGGCGGCAAGACCGTTTGGCGTGCGGCCATTGCCTGATTGAATGCACGGTCTTAATGCACGGCTGACTGGACGGCCTGACTGCACCGGCTGACTGCTCGGCTTGAATGCGCGGGTGAAATTTGGTGGGCGGTGGAGGTTTCGAACCTCCGACCCCAGCAGTGTGAATGCTGTGCTCTACCCCTGAGCTAACCGCCCTGTCTCTGCCAAAAATCTGATGAATTCGATTGGCAGGAAAGCCTGCAATTATGCCATACAAACGCTATAGTCGGGCTTGCAGTTTTGTTGATGATTCACTCTTGGTCCACTGTTCACACCACCCATGCCACACACGCCCGCTTCCAGCGCTTTGGCGCGTTTCAAGGTCATTGATTTAACCCGTGTCCGTTCTGGCCCCACGGCATGCCGGCAATTGGCGGATTGGGGTGCAGACGTGGTCCAGGTGGTGATGCCGGTTGAACTGGGCGGGGACGACGCGTTGGGCGGGGTCGATGGCTCGGACTACCAGTACACGCACCGCAACAAACGCTCCATCACGATCAACCTCAAAGCCGGCGATGGCGTGGCTTTGCTCAAACGCCTGGTCGCGCAGGCCGACGTGGTGGTCGAGAACTTCCGCCCCGATGTCAAGCATCGGCTGGGCATTGATTACGACACCCTGGTCGTGGACAACCCAGGCCTGGTGTACGCCAGCATTTCCGGGTTCGGCCAGACCGGGCCGATGGCCAAGCGCCCCGGATTTGACCAGGTTGCGCAGGGCATGGGCGGGCTGATGTCTGTCACCGGTGAGCCCGGTGGCGCGCCCATGCGGGCCGGCATTGCCATTGCCGACCTCGCGGCCGGCCTGTTTGCCGCGCAGGGCATTTTGGTTGCCCTGCTGGAGCGTGAACAATCGGGCAAAGGGCAATGGCTGCACACGTCCCTGCTTGAAGCCATGGTGTGCCTGATGGATTTTCAGACTTCGCGCTGGCTGATTGACGGCGAGGTGCCGGGCCAGGCCGGCAATTTTCACCCTACCAGCATCCCGATGGGGGCTTACCAGGCGCGCGACGGCTTTCTCAATATTGCGGTGTTCGGTCCCAAAAATTGGGAGAGTTTTTGCGAGATTTTGGGCTCCCCGCAGTGGAAAACCGATGCGCGTTACAAAGAGCGCAAACTGCGCTCGGTCAACCGCGACGCCTTGAATTTTGAGATCAATCAGATCCTGTCCACGCAAGACTGTGCGTACTGGGTGGAGCGCTTCAACCAGGCCAGCATTGCCTGCGGTTTGATCAACGACCTCAAAGATGTGTTTGAAGAACCTCAAGTGCAACACCTTGGCCTGGTGCAGGAGGTGGTGTCGCAGCACCTCGGCGTTCAACGCCTGGTGGGGCAACCCGTACAACTGGCGCGCACACCCAGCCGCATCACCCGCGCGGCACCGCGCCAGGGCGAACACACGCTTGAAATTCTGGCCGAACTGGGTTTGACGGCAGATGAACAGGCGCATTTGAAATCCACAGGAGTTTGTTGATGGCCGGCATGGTTTACCAATCACCCACGGACCGGGTGCAGGTGTGGGTTGACGCGGCTACCCTGCACATTCGTTTCAACAACCCGGCGCGGCATAACGCTTTGTCAGTGGACATGTGGGAGGCCGTTCCGGCTTTGTTGCTGTCTGCGGAACTAGACCCCAATATCCGTCTGGTGGTGTTCTCGGGCGCGGGTGAAAAAGCCTTCGTCTCGGGCGCGGACATCTCGCAGTTTGAAGACCAGCGCGCTGCGCGCGAAGCTGTCACCCGGTATGAAGAGATGGCCGAATCCGCGCTGATGGCCATCTACAACTGCAAAGTGCCGACGCTGGCCTGCATTCAGGGTTACTGCATTGGCGGTGGCGTGAACGTCGCGATCAGCTGCGACATTCGTCTGGCCTCGGCCGATTCGGTGTTCTCGGTGCCAGCGGGCCGGCTGGGTTTGGGTTATCGATATTCGGCGATGAAAAACCTGGTCGACTTGATTGGCCCGGGTGCCGCCAAAGACCTGTTTTTTACCGCCCGAAAAATCGACGCAGCCGAGGCGAAGTCCATGGGTCTGGTCACCCGCGTTTGCGCGGCCGACCAATTGCCCACGCTGCTGGCTGAATACACCCAGGCCCTTGCCGACAACGCGCCGCTGACCGTGCGGGCCGGCAAGCAAATCACCGCTCAGATCTTGAAACCCTCGTCGGACTTTGACCTTGAATTCTGCCAGTCCCTGATTCGCGGCTGTTTTGAGAGCGCCGACTATGCAGAGGGCCGTAAAGCCTTCATGGAAAAGCGCAAACCGGTTTTCAAAGGCCGATGAGGAGGCGATGGACATGGACGCCATGAAGGCAATGAAGTCGTATTGGATGCAGGTGGCGGGCGACCAGGCCATGTTGGAACTGCGCGACGGCCCAGTGCCGCGACCCGGCGGGCACCAACTGCTGGTGCGGGTGCGCGCGGCCAGCCTGAACCGCGGCGAATTCATCCTGAGCCACGGCCTGCACAGCAAGGGCAGTGGTGCCAAGGCGGTGGGCATGGAGGCCGCAGGCGAAGTGGTGGCCGTGGGGGCCGACGTGCAAGGGACCAAGGTGAGCGACAAAGTGATGGGCCGCGCCCCTGGTGCCTTCGCCGAATTTGCGCTGATGGACGCGCGTGAAGCCATGCCCATGCCCGAGGCGCTGTCGTGGGCACAGGCGGCCAGCATTCCTCTGGCATTCCTGGTGGTGTACGACATGCTGGTCTTGCAAGGCCGGCTGAAAAAAGACGAATGGCTGCTGGTGGCTGGGGTCTCGTCCGGCGTGGGCGTGGCGTCTTTGCAGTTGGCCAAAGCCCTGGGTGCCAAAGTGATTGGCACGTCAGGCTCGCAAGCCAAACTGGACCCGCTCAAAGTCTTGGGCCTGGATGTCGCGTGGTGTTCGCGCCTGCCGAATTTTTACGAGGCTGTCATGAAGGCCACAGGCGGCCAGGGTGTCAACCTGGTGGTCAACGCGGTGGGTGGCTCGGTGTTTGCAGAATGTGTCAAAAGTCTGGCCTTTGAAGGCCGTCTGGCCACGGTCGGTTATGTAGACGGCAAGCTTCAGGGCACCCTAGACATTGAGGCCTTACATGCCAAGCGACTGACCCTGTTTGGCGTTTCCAACAAGCTGCGCAGCGCGGACCAGAAGGCGCAGTCACTGCCGGCCTTCAAGGCCGACGTCTTGCCCCTGTTCGGCCAGGGGCGCATTGAACCGCTGGTGGACAAAGTGTTTGCCTTTGGGCAACTGGCCCAGGCCAAGGCCATGATGGACGCCAACCAGCACCTTGGAAAAATCGTGCTGGCAGGTAGCCTGGATGCTTCGGTTTGACCATGGCGCAGGCTTTTTCCAGCTGTCGCGATTTTGCAATTGCTTCTTTTTTGGTAGCAATATGTTCAACTGCGACAGGGCAATCCGGTGATTTTCCTAACAAGCCCATCAAATTAATGGTTGGGTTTGCGCCAGCAGGCGCGGCCGACTATGTGGCACGGACAGTGGCCGAGTCTTTGGGCTGGGCGCTGGGGCAAACCATCATTGTCGACAACCGACCCGGCGCAGGCTCCAGCATTGCAGCCGACCTGGTGGCCAAAGCGGCGCCCGATGGTTACACGCTGTTGATCGCCAGCCCCAGCAGCATCTCGGTCAACCCGGCGCTCAACTCCAAGTTGAATTATTCGGCCAAAGATTTGTTGCCTGTCAGCAAAATCACCAGTTCGCCGCTGGTGATTGCGGTCAACCCCAGCCTTGGCATCACCTCGATTGCTGACCTGATTGCCAAAGCCAAAAAAGCGCCTGGCACCTTGAATTACGCCACCTCTGGCAATGGCTCGGCCCCGCATCTGGGCGCAGCGCTGTTCAGCCAGGTGGCTGGCATTCAGATGCAGCACATTCCGTTCAAGGGCGGGGCACCGGCCATCCAGTCGGTGATCGCGGGCGACACCCAGCTCACCTTTGGCACGCCCCCGTCCGTGTTGCCCATGGTGCAGGCCGGTCGTTTGAAAGGCCTTGCGGTCAGCAGCAAAGAACGCAGTGTGTTGGTGCCCGATTTGCCCGGCATGGCCGAGGCCGGCCTACCCGCCTTTGGCATTGAGTTTTGGTACGGCTTTTTTGTGCCCGCTGGCACGCCGCCTGCCATTGTCAAGCGCCTGTTTGACGCGACGCAGAAGGCCATGAGTCAACCGCAAGTCAAAGCTGCTTTGGCGCGTGAGGGCACCGACGTGGCCGTGTCCTCATCGCCTGAAGCGTTTGCTGCCTTTTTGCTGGATGACGCCCGGTTTTGGGTCAAACTTGTAAAAGATGCCAACGTCAAAGCGGAGTAGAAACTGATGAAAACACCGATTCAAAACCCCATCCGCTCGGTGGCGGGTTCAACGCCGCTGGTGCTGGACTCCCCCCACAGCGGCGTTGACTACCCGGATGACTTCGATTTTGTGACCGACTTTGCAAAGCTGCGGCACGCTGAAGACACGCATGTTGAAAAACTCTACGACTTTGCCTATGGCCCGCCAGAACAGGGTGGCCTGGGCGCGGCATGGGTCGAAGCCCTGTTCCCCCGCAGCTACCTGGACGCCAACCGCGACTTGACCGAACTGGACGTCGGTTTACTTGACGGCCCCTGGCCCGGCGAGGTGACCACCGACGAGGCCTTCCTGTCCAAAGTCAAACTTGGCAAAGGTCTGATCTGGCGCAGCACCGACGACGGCGCTGCCATTTATCGGCGCAGCCTGTCAGTGGCCGAGGTGCGTGCGCGCATTCATCACTGCTGGCAGCCCTACCACGCAGCCGTCGCCCAGGCGATTGACGCAGCGCATGCGCGTCACGGCTACAACATTCACATCAATTGCCACTCCATGCCGGCCATTGCGGCGGCGCAGGCCACCGGGTTTCCGGGTGAAGCGCACGCCGATTTTGTAATTGGCGACCGCGACGGCACAACGACCAGCCCCGCCCTGTCAAAGATGGTTTGCCAGCAGTTGCAGGCCATGGGTTACAGCGTCTCGTACAACCACCCCTACAAAGGCGTGGAACTGGTGCGCCGCTACAGCGACCCGGCCCGCCACCGCCACAGCCTGCAGGTTGAAATCAATCGCAAGCTGTACATGAACGAGGACACGCGTGAACTGTTGCCCCAAGCCGCCGCGCTCAAAGCCAATTTGAGCGCCTTGCTGACGGCCCTGCTGCTGGTCGATCCGCGTCTGCTGTGAGCCGTCCAGAAGACGTCGATTGTGTGGTGGTGGGCGCCGGCGTGGTGGGCCTGGCCTGCGCACGCGCCCTGGCGCTGGCCGGGCGCGAGGTGCTGGTGCTGGAGGCCTGTGACGCCATCGGCACCGGCACCAGCTCCCGCAACAGCGAAGTGATCCACGCTGGCATCTACTACACGCCCGGCTCGCTCAAGGCCCGCCTGTGTGTTCAGGGCAGGGCGCTGCTTTACGCCTACGCCAAAGAGCGCGGCATAGGCCACCAGCGTTGCGGCAAGCTGCTGGTGGCCACCTCTGGCGACCAGGTGGCGCAGTTGCAAGGCATCATCGACAAGGCCCGCGAGAATGGCGTCGCGGACCTGGTGTTGATGAGCCGTGAACAGGCCCAGGCGCTGGAGCCGCAACTGGCCTGCGTGGCCGCCATCCACTCCCCCGGCACCGGCATCATTGACAGCCATGCCCTCATGCTGGCCCTGCAGGGCGATTTGGAGCATCAGGGAGGAATGGTGGTTAAAAATACGACTGTAGTCCCCGTGGAATATACACAGAGTGCTATTAAATTAATAACAATGGACGGCATGGAATTGCTGGCCAAAACCGTCATCAACGCCTCGGGCCTAAGTGCCGTGGCCTGGGCCAAACAATTTAAAGGCATTCGCCTGGACAGCCTGCCCACGCCCTATTTTTGCAAAGGCAACTACTTCACGTTGGCGGGCAAATCACCCTTTAGTCGCCTGATTTACCCCGTGCCCCAAGCCGCCGGGCTGGGTGTGCACCTGACGCTGGACTTGGGCGGCCAGGCCAAGTTTGGCCCAGACGTGCAGTGGGTGGATGGCCCCGAAGACCTTGCGGTGGACTCGCGCCGCGGCGATGCGTTTTACGCCGAAGTGCGCAAATACTGGCCCGCCCTGCAAGACGGCGCCTTGGCCCCCGGCTACGCTGGCATGCGCCCCAAAATCAATGCGCCCCACGAGTCCGCGGCCGACTTCATGATCCACGGCGAAGCCAGCCACGGCATCCCCGGCCTGGTCAATCTGTTTGGCATCGAATCGCCGGGCCTGACCAGTGCACTGGCGATCGGGGAGTATGTGGCTCAGCGGGTTTAGGGCGTCGGTTTCGGTATCAAAGCTCGCAGGATTGGCCATGGGGTCGCCACGCCAGTCAATTTGATCCATGTGAAATCGCTACGTTTTTTCTAGCAACGGCATCACTTGCCGCGAGAGGATGGGTGAGACTCACGTTGCGCGTGCGGCCAATCCAGAGGGCCGGATGAGTACCATCGGCCCGGATCATTGTTGGCGCGCTCAGGCACAATCTGCGCCATGCTGATTCACCCACAAATCAACCCTGTTGCGCTACAACTTGGGCCGCTTGCCGTGCACTGGTACGGTTTGACTTATCTGGCGGCTTTTGGCCTGTTCATGCTGCTGGGCATCAAACGCCTGCAGCATGAGCCATTTGCCGCCATCACCGGCCCGGGTGCCTGGCAGCGCAAAGACGTGGAGGACATCCTGTTTTTGGGCGTGTTGGGCGTGATTTTGGGCGGGCGAATTGGCTACTGTGTTTTTTACAAACCGCTCTATTACCTTTCGCATCCGCTGGAGATTTTTGCCGTGTGGCAAGGCGGCATGAGTTTTCATGGCGGCATGTTGGGCGTGATCGCCGCCATGGTCTGGTTTGCACATTCCCGCCAAAGGCCATTTTTGCAGGTGATGGATTTTGTCGCACCCTGTGTGCCCACGGGCCTGGCGGCGGGGCGGGTGGGCAACTTCATCAACGGCGAGTTGTGGGGGCGCCTGTGTGACCCCGGCTTAGCCTGGGGCATGGTGTTTCGAGGGGCGGGAGATGCGCCGCGCCACCCGTCGCAGGTCTACCAATTTTTAATGGAGGGCCTGCTGTTGTTTGTGCTGCTCTGGTTGTATGCGCGCAAGTCAGGCGAAGGCTACAAAGAGGGGCGGGTGGCTGCCGCATTTCTGTTGGGTTATGGCGTGTTCAGGTTCATGGCCGAGTTCTTCCGTGAGCCGGACGCGCATTTGGGGATTTTGTCACTGGGCATGAGCATGGGGCAGTGGTTGTGTGTGCCCATGGTGATTGGTGGCGCTGGGTTGTGGTTCATGGCCCAGAAGCCCGCGCCGGCGCTTGTCACCCGCGCAACGCCAAAAAGGCCCAAGGGGTGAGGTTGTGCCAAACCGGCGGCTGAGCTCTGCGTTGTCCGGTTGGGCCGTTCAGTGGCTGGCGCTCGCGTTGCTGTTCTGTGGGTTTTGTTCTGCGCCCGCCGGGGCACAGCCAGCCCCTGCAAAAACAATTGCCCTGCCCGATGTTTCACACGGCGTGGATTTGCGGGTGGCCTATGCCGACAATCCACGCTTCGCACCCTTGTCTGACGCGCAATTGGGCGCGATTTTGGCCCAAGCAGCAGGCGTGGCCAAGCAGCATTTTGGTGTTGAGGTGCGGTTTGGCAAACCCAGCCACCTGACCGTGTCTGAATTGTTTTCCGCGATGTCTGAGCGGGGCGCCGCCAAAGCCGAAAAAGCCCGCCTAGACCCCACTGGGCTTGCCGCAACGCAGCAGACATTGGCGCTGGGCTTGCTCAAAGACATGCGCACTGACGGCGACATCCCCGCGCAAAAACGTTTTGCGCTGCCGCACTTGATCAAACCGCCGGCTGACAACTCGACCTTGGCCTTTGCCCGCGAGGTGGTGGCCACCCAGCACAAGCTGCTGCAAAACTGGCGCGACACACCTGCGCTGGATGGCCAGCCGCTGTTGGGCCGGGACCGCTTCAATGAATACACCTACTGGCACGAGCTGGGCGACAGCGCCATGCCCTATGACGTCGTTATCACCAACCAGTTGATCGCCAGCGCCGAATGGGAAGACAACAGCGTGCACAGCGCGGTGCGTGGCGGCGTCAGCAACGGCATCACCACGCAGAGCCACGGCGGGCGGTTTCGGCTGTATTCGGTGCTGAGCAGTTTTCCGTTTTTGGATGCCGGTGTGCAAACGCGCCAGTTGCGCGGCGGTGATCTGCCCAGCCCGGAGGAGGCCAACCGATACATGGGGCTGCTGCTGGCCCATGAGTTGGGACATCTGTTGCTGCACTTGGGGCACCCCTTCAACAACCCGCACTGTGTGATGACGCCGCCCGAGCGCCTGGAATTTCGCCAATGGGCGCAGGGGTTGGACGCAGTCAAATGCCCTTTGAGCAGCCATAGAAGCAACACACCCGGCGCCATCAAATTCACACGGCCTGAGCTGTTGTTCAAATAATCTAAGCAAGAGCGGGCGTCGCGCCTTTGCTAAATCAAACTGTCGCGTTTCAGCGACGCAGCCCATCCACTGCCAAATAAAAGCCTTTGCCCATGGCGCAAAAACCATCATAATTACCTGTAATTACACATAATTATGAAAATAATTTCCTCAACGCCAGGCGCTTCGTCTTTGCATGACGAAGTGGCCAACACACTGCGGGACCGGATTTTTGCCGGCCTGCTGGCCCCAGGCGCTTTCCTGGATGAAAACGCATTGTGCGAGAGCCTGAAGTGCTCGCGCACACCGATGCGTGAGGCGCTCAAGGTGCTGACTGCAGAGGGCCTTGTGCGGCACGAGCCGCGCCGGGGCTGCTTTGTCAACCAGGTCACTGAACAGGATCTGGATGAGATATTTCCGGTGATCGCGCTGTTGGAAGGCCGCTGTGCCCATGAGGCCGCGTGCAACGCCACGGATGCCGACCTGGCAGTTCTGGAGACCTTGCACGCCCGGCTCAAAGCCCATGCCAAGGCCCGGCGCATCAACGAATATTACGCCGCCAACTACGCCATTCACGAGGCCATCATCACCCTGGCGAACAACCGCTGGCTGGCGCAGGCCATTGGTGATCTGCGCAAAATTTTGAAGCTGGCGCGTTTGCAAAGCCTGACGGCTTCAGGGCGCATCGACCAAAGTCTGAGCGAGCACCTGGCGATTTTCGCGGCGCTCAAAGCGCGTGACAGCGACGGGGCTGACGCGGCCATGCGCACCCACCTGACACGCCAGCGCGAAGCGCTGCGCCAGCTCGAGTCCCAAGTGGCCAGCAAGGTGCGGGCATGAGTGCGGTCGGCTGGTTTGCTGGCAAACCCAAAGAGAAATCGGAAAAGGCAGCCCTTGCCCTGCGCTCCACCCATGAACGCCTGAAAGGCCACTTGCGCCAGGGGCAAGAGGCCCTGTCGCCCAGGGCGCTGCGCCAAATGCTGGAGGAACTCAAAGCCGTGGTCGATCCGCAAGTCAGCGAGGTCGAAGGCGGCCGCCGCGCCAGCGCCATGGTGCAGTGGCATGCCAAGGCCACTGCGGCAGAACGCCATGACCTGTGGCTGTTGATGAGCGAGCAGTTTGTGGCCGACCCAGAGGTCGTCAAAAAAGCGCAAGCCGATTTGGCCGCCGCGCAGGGCACGCCGGACGCAGCCGCTGCCGAAGTGCGCTTTCGCCGCGCCACGGTGTCGCCGCGCAGGCGGTTGCTGCAGCGCTTCAGCGCCTTTGCGCAAGGCATCCGGTTTCTGGTGGATGTGCGCGCCGACCTGTTGCCCTTGCTGAAAATTGACAAGCGTTTGCAAGCGCTCGACGTCGAGATGGAGTACATGTTCTCCACCTGGTTTGACGTGGGTTTTCTCGACCTGCGCCGCATCAGTTGGGACTCGCCCGCCTCGCTGATCGAGAAGCTCATCAAGTACGAGGCTGTGCATGACATCAAAAGCTGGGCCGATGTGAAAAACCGCCTGGATTCAGACCGCCGGTGTTACGGGTTTTTTCACCCGCGGCTGCCGGACGACCCTTTGATATTTGTCGAGGTGGCCCTGATGGATGTGATGGCCAACAGCATCACACCTTTGCTGGACGAGTCAGCCAGTGCGGCCGATCTCAAAAAAGCCACCACGGCGATTTTTTACTCCATCAGCAACACGCAATTGGGTTTGCGTGGCGTGAGTTTTGGCGACTCCTTGATCAAGCGGGTGGTCGAAACCCTGAAGGACGAGTTCCCCAAACTCCAGGTGTTTGCCACTTTGTCGCCGATCCCCGGCTTTCGCGCCTGGCTGGGAAAAAACGCGGTCAGTCTGCTGGCTAGGCTCGATAAAAAGGGCCGGAGCCAGTTGGGGCGGGCCTTGGGCTTTGAACCGCCGGACACTGAGCATTTGCTCAGCGCGGCAGACAAGGCCCTGTCACTTGACAGCAAGTCACCCTTGCGCAAATTCATTTTGCAATGCGCCGCTCAATACCTCAGCGCGCTCAGTGCTGATGCCCCGGTTGGCAAACCGCTTGACCCCGTGGCGCGCTTCCACCTTGGCAATGGCGCCCGGGTTGAGCGCCTGAACTGGGGGGCTGACCCGTCGCCGAAAGGCGTCAAGCAGTCTTGCGGCCTGATGGTCAACTACCTGTATGACGTCAAGCGGCTGGACAAACACCGCGCCCAACTGACGCAAGGCAAAATAGCCATGTCGGGCGATATCGAAAGCCTGAAGTTTTAGCCTCTGATTTTCGACACAATAACTGGAGACAAGCATGATTTACAACATCCCAAGGCGCAGCGTATTGCAGGCCGGCCTGGCCGCCGCCGCTGCGTCAACGCTGGGCCTGCCAGCCCAGGCCCAGGGCCAGGGCTGGCCCGCCAAACCGGTCACGCTGGTGGTGCCGTTTCCGCCGGGCGGCGGCACCGACGCTTTTGCGCGGCCTCTGTCGGCGCAGTTTGCCAAACAGACCGGCAAGACGCTGGTGATCGACAACAAGGGCGGCGCCGGCGGAACGCTCGGCGCAGGCCTGGCGGCCAAAGCCGCGCCAGACGGCTACACGCTGTTCATGGGCGCCGTCCACCACAGCATCGCGCCGTCGATGTACCCCAAGCTGGACTACGACATTGAAAAGGATTTTTTGCCCTTGGTGCTGGTCGCAGTGGTGCCGCAGGTGCTGGTGGTCAATCCCAAAAAGATGCCCGTGAAAGACTTCAAGGAGTTTCTGGCGCTGGTGCGCAAAAATCCTGCCAAGTTCAATTACGGTTCGGCCGGCGGAGGCACCTCGCACCACCTGGCGGGCGAGCTGTTCAAGCAGCAGACCCAGACCTTCATCACCCACATTCCTTATCGCGGCGCAGGCCCCGCCCTGCAGGGGCTGATTGCGGGCGACGTCGAGATGATGTTTGACGGCCTGGGGTCCAGCGCCAACCACATCAAGGGCGGCCGCATCAAGGCCCTGATGGTGTCCGGCAACAAACGCAATGCGGCGTTTCCTGACGTGCCCTGCGCGGCGGAGTTGGGATTGCCCGATTACACGGTGACCACGTGGTACGGCATCTGGACACCCAAAGGCACGCCCGCCGACGTGCAGGCCCGCGCCGTTGAAGAGATCAACAAGGCCGGGCATTCAGACGAATGCAAAACAGTGTGGGCACAACAAGGCGCCGAGTTTGGTGCCTTGACCCCGCCACAGTTTGCCGGCTTTGTCAGCGGTGAGGTCAAACGCTGGGCGGCGGTGGTCAAGGCGTCTGGCGCCAAGCTGGACTGAACGCCAGAGCGGCAAGGGCGCTCAGACAATGGGCGGGGATACCACCATGGCCTGCATTGGCTTTCAAATCGCATACCCGGCCATTTTTTCCTATTTGACAATCAGATTGGCCTTAAATCCCTGTCAGTAATGCGTGAGTAGCTATATTTAAGATAGTGATCGAATTGTGAAAAAAACCTCCAACTTGCCCAACGCCAACCTGTTCGCGGCGTTTCGGGCGGCTTTCCCCCAAGACCTGGACAGCGTCGCCATTGAAACCAGCGACGGCCTGTTTTACGCCTGGCGCGACCTGGACCGCGCCACCGCCATGGTGGCCAACC
This sequence comes from Burkholderiales bacterium, assembly GCA_025360385.1. GTDB lineage: Bacteria > Pseudomonadota > Gammaproteobacteria > Burkholderiales > Burkholderiaceae_C > JANYCG01. The sequence goes on from JANYCG010000124.1 coordinate 20,191, forward strand.
TGCTGGCCTCGCTGAACCTGCCTGACGGTTCGCGCATTGCCGTGCAGGTTGAAAAATCAGTCGAAGCGGCGATTCTGTACTTGGCGACTTTGCGTGCCGGCCACGTGTTTTTGCCCTTGAACACCGCTTACCAAAGCGCTGAGATGGAATACTTCATTGGCAACGCAGAACCCGCCGTGGTGGTGTGCAGCCCGAAAAATTTCGGCTGGGTCAGCAAAATCGCGTTCAAGGCAGGCACCCGCAATGTTTTCACGCTGGGTGACGACCGCACCGGGTCATTGCTTGATCGGGCGGCGAGGTGCTCTGATATTCATAACATCGTACACAGTAAAGACGGGGACTTGGCAGCCATTTTGTACACCAGCGGCACGACTGGGCGCAGTAAGGGCGCGATGTTGACGCATGGCAACATGTTGTCCAACGCCCAGGTGCTCCAAGACTATTGGGGCTGGAAGGCCGGTGACGTCTTGATCCACGCGCTGCCTATCTTCCATGTGCATGGCCTGTTCGTCGCGCTGCATGGGGCCTTGCTGAACGGCAGCAAGATGATCTGGCTGGGTAAATTCGACCCTAAGCTGGTCCTGCAGAAAATGCCCGAAGCGACAGTCTTCATGGGTGTGCCGACTCTGTATGTGCGTTTGCTGGCGGAGGCGGGGCTGACGCGCGAAGCCGTGCGCAACATGCGCCTGTTCGTCGCGGGCTCGGCGCCCCTGCTGGTCGAAACCTTCGTCGAATGGCAGCAGCGCACCGGGCACACGATTCTTGAGCGATACGGCATGAGCGAGACGGCAATGCTGACGTCCAACCCTTATGCGGCCGATGGCCGTTATCCGCACCCGCAGGCAGCCGACGGACCAGGCCAAAGCGAACGGCGTGGTGGCACCGTGGGTTTCCCATTGCCGGGGGTGGATTTGCGGGTTCAGTCGGATGACGGTAAGCCATTGCCTGCGGGCGACATCGGCGGCATTCAGGTCAAGGGCCCGAACGTGTTCAAAGGCTACTGGCGCATGCCCGAAAAAACCGCTGAAGAGTTCACGGCTGACGGTTATTTCAAGACCGGCGATGTCGGGCGGGTGGACGAGCGGGGTTATGTGACGATTGTGGGGCGCAGCAAAGACCTCATCATCAGCGGCGGCTACAACGTCTACCCGGCTGAAATTGAGGGCTACATCAACGACCTTCCCGGTGTGGCAGAAAGTGCGCTCGTGGGTATTCCCCACCCGGACTTCGGCGAAGTGGGCGTGGCCGTGGTGGTGGCCCGGCCCGGCGCTGCCCTGGCACCAGCGCAGATCATCGCCAGCCTCAAAGCCAAACTGGCCAATTTCAAAATCCCGAAGCGCTGCGTCATCGTGGATGAATTGCCGCGCAACACCATGGGCAAAGTGCAGAAAAACCTGTTGCGGGAACAGTTCAAGGCGCTTTGACGGGCCCCCGGGCTTGAGTTCCGATTTTAGAGTAGCTTCTATAAATATAGCAGGCTATACACTGTTTATAGGGATTCAGCCTCTTTTTACCGCAATACCAGCACGGGAATATGCGAATGCGTCAGCACATGCTGGGTTTCGCTGCCCAAGAGCAGGCGCTTGATGCCTTTGCGCCCATGCGAGGCCATCACGATCAAGTCGCACTTGTGTTTTTTGGCAGTGGTGATGATCGCCTCGGCCACCAGGTCTGACTTGCCGACGACGCTTTTGACAGCCACGCCTTTGGCGAGGCCAGCCTTTTTGACAGCGTCCACCACGGCCTGGCCATCGGTCGCCCATTGGGATTCGATGCGTGCCACTTCGGTGGCCTGAACCGCCATGCCGCCCTCAAAATAACTCATGGGATAACGCGGCACCACTTTCAGCGCGACCAGTTCGGCATCACACAGTTGCGCCAGGGAAATCGCGTTGGCAACGGCTTTTTTTGACAAGGTTGAGCCATCGGTTGCGACAAGAATGCGTTGGTACATGATGGTTTCCTTTGGATGTTGAAGCCTTGAGATTAGGCGGTAAGCCTTGACGCTGCTTTGATCTGGATCAAGCAATTGAGCCGGCGTTTTGGGTAGGCTCGTGGGACGATGCAAACCAGTTCGAGCTTCAGCCCAGGGGTCAGTGTGCCCCTCAGCCCGCCCCTGAACCCGCCCGCCAGCGCCTACACGTCGCTGGACGATCCCCACGAGTGGACGGTGTTTGGCAAGCCGGCTCGCCATCCTGCGGATTGCTGGGAGTCAAGCCTGCTGATCGAAGGCATGTTTTGCGCCGCCTGCGCGGTGGCGGTTGAAGACGCCTTGCGGGCTTTGCCTGGCGTGGTCAGCGCCGATGTGAGCGCGGGCAGCCACCGCGCCCGCGTGGTGTGGTCGCCGGGGCAGGCCAAGCCGTCAGACTTGATGCGGGTCGTGCAGCAGGCCGGGTACCTCGCCGTCCCTGCTAACGACATGATGGCGCGCGACCGCCGCCAGGTGAGCGCCCGCAAGGCCTTGTGGCGCTGGCTCGTGGCCGGATTTTGCATGATGCAAGTCATGATGTATGCCTACCCCGCCTACGTCGCCCAGCCGGGAGATTTGTCGCCAGAAATGGCGCAGTTGTTGCGCTGGGCGTCCTGGGTGCTTACGTTGCCGGTCATGGTGTTTTCTTGTACCCCGTTTTTTGTCAGCGCCTGGCGCGGCATCCTGCATCGGCGCGTCAGCATGGACTTGCCAGTGGCGCTCGGCATGTTGATCACCTTTGTGGTCAGTTCGGCGGGCACTTTTGATCCCGGTGGATTGTTCGGGCGCGAGGTCTATTTTGATTCGTTGACGATGTTCGTGTTTTTTTTGCTGACCGGGCGCTGGCTTGAGCTGCGCCTGCGCGATCAAACCGCTGGCGCCCTGGAGGCCTTGATGAACCGCTTGCCTGACACTGTGCAGCGTCTGGACGCCGCTGGCGATTTTGAACGGGTGGCGGTGCGTCGCCTTCGGGTGGGCGACATCATCCGTGTCCTGCCGGGTGAGTCGTTCGCTGCCGATGGCGTCGTCTTGCAGGGCAATACCCTGGCAGACGAGTCGCTCCTGACAGGCGAAGCCACGCCCGTGGTATGCGCCGTGGGTGACGCGGTGGTGGCGGGCAGCCACAACCTCTCGCAAGTAGTGCAGGTGCGGGTGGATCGCGTGGGCGCAGCGACTCGATATGGCGAGATTGTGTCGCTGATGGAAACCGCCGCGACCACCAAGCCGCAGCTGGCGCATTTGGCGGACCGGGTTGCGAAACCCTTCATGGCCGTGGTGTTGTTGACGGCAGTGTTTGCCTGTGCGGCCTGGTGGCCGCTCGACCCGGGCCATGCCATGATGGTGGCCGTTGCCGTGCTGATCGTGACTTGCCCCTGTGCCTTGTCGCTGGCAGCGCCCGCAGCGATGTTGGCAGCGGCCGGCACGCTAGCCAAAAACGCAGTGCTGGTTCGCCGCTTGCAGGCGCTTGAATCATTGAGCGGCATTGACACGCTGATTTTTGACAAAACCGGCACCCTCACAGATGCCACGATGGCCTTGGGTGCCATCCACACGCGGGTTGGCGTCAGCCCTGGGCAGGCGCTTGCGCTCGCTGTGGCTTTGGCAGGCCATTCATTGCATCCTCTGTCCAAAGCCTTGCTGGCGGCCGGGCCGAAGTTCGGGCTGGAACCTGGCCTGGCAACGCCCCTGCAGGCCACCGAGGTGCGGGAAGTGGTAGGGCAGGGCCTCCAGGGCAACGGGGTCGGAGTGGGCGTGTTGCGCTTGGGGTCGATGGGCTTTTGCGGCGTGCAAAGTGGTGTGAGCGGCGACGTGCACTTTGAAGCTCCAGAGGGCACCCATCCAGGCTTCTTCCAAGACGATCGCAATGGCGTTGCTTGGGACAGCCAGATTTTTTTGAGTGATGGTGCGGGCTGGCTGGCCACCTTTGAAGTGCTCCAGGGCCTTCGCCCTGACGCTTGCGCTGCGGTGGCCGCCTTGCAGGCCGGCGGCATCGAGGTCGAGATGCTGTCTGGCGACAGCCAAGCGGCGGTGGATGCTGTCGCCAGCCAGCTTGGCATCACCCACGCCAAAGGAGGCTGCTTGCCCCAGGAGAAATTAAGCCAGATGCAGGGCATGCAGCGGCGCGGCCTGCACGTCGCCATGGTGGGCGATGGCCTGAATGACGGCCCGGTGCTGGCGGGCGCCCAGGTGTCATTCGCGTTCGGGCAAGCAGTTCCCCTGGCGCAGGCCAGCGCGGATTTTGTGGTGTTGAGCGCCAATTTGATGACGGTTGCGCAAACCGTGCTGTTGGCGCGCCAGACGATGGCCGTGGTGCGCCAAAACATTTGGTGGGCAGCGGTTTACAACGCAGCCTGTATTCCGCTGGCCGTGTTGGGCTACTTGCCGGCCTGGGCTGCGGGGCTGGGCATGGCCACCAGTTCATTGTTGGTGGTCTTGAATGCCTTGCGTCTGTCGACTTTGATGCCACGTCGCGTCTTCCAATAAACAGCCCATGGACATCCTTTACCTGTTGATTCCGCTGTCAATCATCCTGGTGTTTTTTATATTGGGCGGCCTGTGGTGGGCGATTGAGCGCGGCCAGTTTGAAGACATTGAGGAACAGGCCGAAAAAATCCTGAAAGACTCCTGAAAAGTTCCACGCTAAGCGCCAAAGCTTTGATATGCATCAAGTCGGCCGTCGCGGGGGCGTAGGAAACTTGATTGAAATTCACGCAACAGAGGACACCATGGTTTTTTCCAATACACAGGCCACCGTCTACAACGACAAAGTGGTGCGCCAATTTGCCATCATGACCGTCGTCTGGGGCGTGGTGGGTATGCTGGTCGGTGTCATCATTGCGGCGCAGCTGACCTGGCCCGAACTCAACATGGGCATCCCCTGGCTGACCTATGGTCGCCTGCGCCCCTTGCACACCAACGCTGTGATTTTTGCCTTTGGCGGCTGCGGGCTGTTTGCCTCGGCTTATTACGTGGCGCAGCGCACCTGCCAGGTCAGGCTGTTCAGCGACAAGCTGGCGGCCTTCACCTTCTGGGGTTGGCAGGCTGTGATCGTGGCGGCGGCGATCTCGCTGCCCATGGGCTATACACAGGGCAAGGAATATGCCGAACTTGAATGGCCGATTGACATCCTGATCACGCTGGTCTGGGTGTCTTACGCGATTGTTTTCTTCGGCACCATCGGCACCCGCAAAGTCAAACATATCTATGTGGCCAACTGGTTTTTCGGCGCCTTCATCCTCGCCGTGGCCCTGTTGCACCTGGTCAACAGTGCTGCCATCCCGGCTGGCTACATGAAATCGTATTCGGCCTATGCTGGCGTGCAGGACGCCATGGTCCAGTGGTGGTACGGCCACAACGCGGTTGGCTTTTTCCTGACGGCGGGTTTCCTCGGCATGATGTATTACTACATCCCCAAACAGGCCGAGCGTCCGATCTATTCGTACCGCCTGTCCATCGTCCACTTCTGGGCCTTGATCTTCACCTATATGTGGGCGGGCCCGCATCATTTGCACTACACCGCGCTGCCCGACTGGACACAGTCGCTGGGTATGGTTTTCTCCCTGATCCTGCTAGCG
>JANYCG010000133.1 GCA_025360385.1 Burkholderiales bacterium
CCCTTGAAGTCGCTGCTTGCTCAACCGCCGTGCCGCCAGCAGAGCCTCACGCCGCCGCTCCTCATATTGCGTATTTCGCGTTGCCTGCGGCAACACGAACGCAGAAATCGTCGGGACGGCGTGAGGCTCTGCTGACGGTGGGGAATTGAGGTTAAGCGCGAGGCACGCAACCTGACCTGCCCATATTGCGCGGACATGGTTGCCCGTCGCTCGACGGATCATCCAATCGGGATAAGATGCCACAGTAGCGACGGCATAAGTTATTTTGTTGATGTTGCCGAGCTATGTGTTGAACTGTCTTTTTGTTCTGCAAATTTGTCCCCGATTGCAAAGTAGCTATGAAGGAACCCAACCTCAATACCTTTCGCCTTGGAATGGCGCGCCATTCCAAGGGAGATCGACCGTGGCCAGATCGAACCGTTGATTGGTTTGTGGTCTCACCGGAAGGTCAGCTTTTTCCGCTCAAATACACCTACGCACTGGCAACCAAACAACGCCCAGCCTCCTTTACTACCAACCAAGCCAAAGCCGCAATGCGTCACCTTGGTTTGGGTTATGTGAGTTTGAAAGCTCAATCTGAAAGCACTGCACATTTTGAAAAAGCCGTTGCGGCATCGCTAGAAGACGGTCAGAAGCGCAGGGAACGCCTAGCAAAAGCAACACGCATCCCCGCTCGTTCGGCTGTTGCGCAGGTAGTCTTCCAAAGAAACCCTGACGTCGTGGCAGAGGTACTTTATCTAGCAAAGGGCATTTGTGCGCTATGCAATCAGCAGGCCTCTTTCTGCCGTTCCTCAGACGGGAGTCCATATCTTGAAGTGCATCACAAGATGATGCTTGCTGCAGGCGGCGAGGACACAGTAGAGAACGCCATTGCAGTGTGCCCGAACTGCCATCGCAAAGCCCATCATGGCTAGTCATTCACTGTGGTCGGCCCACTTAGCCTCGTATTGCTCTGGAAATCGCCTACCCGAATTTGAACACTGAAGCCCAGAAGCAATTTCCAAACAATACGCCAACACTCCTGTCAGATGCCGACGCTCATCACCCTCTACACACTTGCCAGCCTGGCGCACTTCAGCCACAACGCCGAGTACATCGCGTTCTACCCCGGCATCCCCGCGTGGATGACGCGCGAGTCGGTTTATTTGGCTTGGCTGGCTGTGGCGGGTGTTGGTATGCTTGCCGTGGCAGCAGCATGGCGGGGCTGGGGCCGGATTGCGGCGCTGTTGCTCATGGTCTATGGCCTGCTCGGCACTGACGGGCTGCTGCACTACACGCTGGCGTTGTGCTCGGAGCACACGCTGGCCACCAATGCAAGCATCTGGGCCGAGGTCGTGCTTGGCATTGCGCTGGCTTGTGCGGCAGTGGTCAGGTTCAGCCGCCTCACCATCCGCCGCACGAGCACGGTTTAACGCCTTCGCGGATTGACGCATGGTCGATAGCGCGCGGCTTGGCCTCTTTTTCTAAACCTCCTCCGTCAGCGGAGCCTCACGCCGTCCCGACGATTTCTGCGTTCGTGTTGCCGCAGGCAACGCGAAAGACGCAGTATGAGGAGCGGCGGCGTGAGGCTCTGCTGGCGGCGCGGCGGTGGGTCGAGCAGCGCCGTCAATGGCCGACGGTATTTGGAGGTCTGGTGCGACAGTCCGGCACAGCCATCCAATGACGGTCAGAGCCCAAAATCAACCATGAGGCTCCTTTAAAAGCCAGCCCGACTAAAATCAAGGCTAACCCGAGATTCAAATGCCAAGAACCCTCTACGACAAAATTTGGGACGAACACGTCGTCCACACCGAAGACGACGGCACCACCGTGCTTTACATCGACCGCCACCTGGTGCATGAAGTCACCAGCCCGCAGGCGTTTGAAGGGCTGCGACAGGCCGGGCGCAAGGTGTGGCGCATCAGTTCCATCGTCGCCACGGCGGACCACAACACACCCACCACGGGTTGGGAAAACGGCTACGACGGCATTGCCGACCCGATCAGCACAGAGCAGATCACCACGCTGGACGACAACATCAGGGAATTTGGCTCGGCCGCCTACTTTCCGTTTTTGTCCAGACGCCAGGGCATCGTGCACGTGATCGGCCCTGAAAACGGGGCCACCCTGCCCGGCATGACCGTGGTGTGCGGCGACTCGCACACCAGCACCCACGGCGCATTTGGGGCGCTGGCGCACGGCATTGGCACCAGCGAGGTCGAGCACGTGATGGCAACGCAAACCCTGCTGGCCAAAAAGGCCAAAAACCTGCTGATCAAGGTGGAAGGCACTTTGCCCAAAGGCTGCACCGGCAAAGACATCGTGCTGGCGATCATCGGCAAGATCGGTACGGCCGGTGGCACCGGTTACACCATTGAATTTGGCGGCTCGGCGATTCGGGCGCTCTCCATGGAAGGCCGCATGACGGTCTGCAACATGGCGATTGAAGCCGGCGCCCGCGCAGGCCTGGTGGCCGTGGACGAGAAAACTATTGACTACCTCAAGGGCCGCTTGCTCGCCCCCGGCACCAATGCGCTGGGCAAGTTTGTAGGCGGTGCTGAGTGGGACCAAGCCGTCGCCTACTGGAAAACGCTGCAATCCGACGCGGGTGCCCGGTTTGACGCCGTGGTTGATCTCGATGCGGCCCTCATCATCCCGCAGGTCACCTGGGGCACCTCGCCCGAGATGGTGCTGGGCATCGACGCCATCGTGCCCGACCCGGACAAAGAAAAAGATGCCAACAAACGCGACGCCATTGAGCGCGCGCTGGCCTACATGGGCTTGCAGCCGGGCAAACGGCTGGACGACATTTTTGTCGACAAAGTCTTCATTGGCTCCTGCACCAACAGCCGCATTGAAGACATGCGCGAGGCGGCCGCCATGGTGAAGCGCCTGGGGCAGCCGGTGGCCAAAAGCGTCAAGCTGGCCATGGTGGTGCCGGGCTCCGGTTTGGTCAAGGAGCAGGCCGAGCGCGAAGGCCTGGACAAAATCTTCAAGGCGGCCGGCTTTGAATGGCGCGAGCCCGGTTGCTCAATGTGCCTGGCCATGAACGCCGACAAGCTGGAGCCGGGCGAGCGCTGCGCCTCCACCAGCAACCGCAACTTCGAAGGTCGCCAGGGTGCCAAAGGCCGCAC
>JANYCG010000140.1 GCA_025360385.1 Burkholderiales bacterium
GATATCACCGTCAACCGTCGCCTGGTTGTCAATCTGAGCTACGGCACGATGGGCGGTGCGCACGATGGGCAATCGCCGCTGGAGATGGCCCTCGATGAACTGGTGGAAAAGCGGATGAACCTCGCCATCGTGGCGGCCGCAGGGAACAGCCGACTCAGCCAGTGCCATGCTCGACTGACCTTGCGACCGCAATCCCGCCCTCAGTCTTTTATCTGGCAAGTCAGCCCGGATGCCGATGTCCCTTCGTCGCTGGAGCTCTGGTTTCCGGCAAACTTAAGCGACACGGATCTCGCCAACCTCACTGTCAATATCGTAGCCCCCGGAGGCCAGTCTGTCGATCTGACAATCGGCAATATTGAGCTGCTTGCCGACAGACCCAAACCTGAACCTGGTGACGTGGCTGCGGTTGCCGTTTTCACGCGTAACGCCGTTCAAAGCCAGGGTCGGGCCATGCTTCTTTTGTTTTGCGGAAAAACGATATTCCGAGAGGACAATTTTGGGCGGGCTCCGTATGGGCAGTGGCGGATTGAAGTCGTCAACCGCAGTCCCGACAAATGCGTAGAGGTGAACGCCTATGTCGAACGCAATGATTCAGCGTTTGCAAGAGCGCGGCGACAACAATCCTTCCTGATGAACGACCAGGAAGCGGTGGTGCAGGAGTGTGAAACTGGCGCTAACCCGTCCTCAGCGAGCAAGGTCTTTGATGTGGGGGCGTACTGGCTCTCTTATGCAGGATCAGCGCCCTTTTCCAGTCTTGGGCCGAGTGAAGATTCCCAGCTGTTTCCCGAGGTCTATGCCCCTTCTGGGTATGGCTCCGCGATGCCCAAATTGCGTGTCGCCGGCCTGACCCATGGCACCACATCACAGCTTGGCGGAACCAGCGCTGCCGCTGCGGTGTTTTCACGTTGGGCAGTAAATTGGCTCGCCAGTCAGACGCCGGATTCCAACCTGGGAAACTTCGAGTTCACCTACAGCAACATCAAAATGGAATTGCTTTCTGCCGTGGCCTTGCGGCCCATTGGGGAGAAGCCGCCGTTGCCTGCACCGTACATTGACCCCGAACTTCAGCCCAAAGGCAGTTCCATTTCTGGGCCTCAAAGCGGCGCTGGCGGCGACCAATGCGTCCGATAGCGCTAAGCCTGCAACGCCCCCCACATCTCCAAATCCCTCTGCGCCGTCCAGATGCGGGGGTTCTTGATGCCTTTGGCTTCGTCGTAGGCGCGGCTCACGTCGAAGGGCAGGCAGTGTTCGTAGATGAAGACGTGGCCGAAGATCGGGTCCATGCTTTTGCGGGTGTGGGCCATGGCGGCTTTGAGGGTCATGTTGGCAGCGGCCGCTTCTTTGCCGGCCTTGAACAGGGTGGTGATCCAGGTCTGGGTGTAATCCAACGCCTTGTTGACGTCGGCTGCTCCTTTCATGGCGGCGCCGCGACCGGGCACGATGGCGGTGGCACCCAGGGCGCGCAGGGCTTCCAGGGTGGCGGGCCATTCTTCAAGTTGTGCGTCACCGGTGTAAACGCCTGCTTGGTACTCGACCAGGTCGCCGCTGAACAGTACTTTTTCTGCCTCCACCCAGGCGATGGTGTCGCCGCGCGTGTGGCCGCTGCCGGGGTGCCAGATTTGCACTTTGACGCCGCCCAAATCGACCGTCAGCGTGCCCTGGCGGCCCGGCGTACCGTCACCCACCACCAGCGTCGGCCAGGTCAGGCCGGGCACACCTTGCGCACCCCTGAACAGTCGCGGGAAGCGCTCCATCTCGCTTTGCATGTCTTGCGCGCCGCGTTCTTTGATGAGTTCCAGAGTGCCCTGGCTTGCAATGATTTCAGTCGCGCCTTCTGCTTTGTAGGCGCTGGCGCCAAGTACTCTGACCGCGTGGTAGTGGGTCAGAAGCACGTATTTGATCGGCTTGTCGCTGACCGTGCGGATTTTGGCAATCAGGTCTTGTGCCATGGCGGGCGTGGCCGTGGCGTCGCTCACCATGATGAATTGGTCGCCAATGATGACGCCGGAGTTTGGGTCGCCCTCGGCGGTGTAGGCCCAGCAATGTTGGCTGAGTTGCTCGAAAGAGATTTTTTTGTCGGCCAGATCAGCTTGCGAGGCAAAGGCTTTGGCGGGAGCGGTGTCAGGGGTGGTCATGGTGGGTCGATTCTTGAAAATGGAAGTCAGAGCAAGTCAATGCGCGCAATGCGGCTCAACACAGTTTACAGGCCGATCCTGATTTTTTATTGCGTCAGGCGCAGTGCATGGCGCGCACCCATGTCAAGGCCGCAGCGTCCACATCGGGTTTCGGCGCTGCACCGTCCAGCACCAGCACGCCTGGCTCCAAGCTGGGGTCTTGCAAGGTTTCAAACTGGCTGGCGACCAGGCTGGGCGGGTAAAAATGGCCGGCGCGTTTTGCCACGCGCCTGAGCGATTCCGCCTCGTCGATGTCGAGGTAAATGAATTTCAAACCCGGGCCGGTTGCCGCAAAAGGGCGGCGCAAAATGTCGCGGTAAGCTGACTTGAGCGCCGAGCAGCTCAGCACCGCGCCGCAGGAATGCCCCGCCAGTTCTGTGGCCAAACTTTGCAGCCAGCCCAGGCGGTCGTCGTCATTGAGCGCAATGCCTTGCTGCATTTTGAGTTTGTTGGCGCTGGGGTGAAAGTCGTCGCCTTCAATCAGCGGCAAGCCAAGGGCCGCGGCCAGGCGCCGCCCTACGGCTGATTTGCCGCAACCCGCCACGCCCATCACCACGACATGAATAGCCTTCATGCTGTCACCGCTTGGGGCTGTGACAGCCCTTTGTCCAGCAGCGCAATCACCTCTTGGGCAAACTGGGCATAACTCATGGTGCCGCCCGGTTTGAGCCAGGTGAAAGTCCAGTTGATCATGCCGAACAGCATCATGGCAATGGCGGCCTGGTTGCCGGCCTGCACGCGGTTGGGATAGGCGCGGCGCAAGAAACGCGTCACGGCGGCCACCACATCACGCTGGCGGTTGAGGATGATGTCACGCTGTGCTGGGTTCAAGAATTTGGTGTCATTGAGCAAGGCGACATGGCGCGTGGCCGAGCTTTCATATTCGGCCAGAAAACTGCGCACCAGCTCGTGCAGGGCGGCGCGGTCATCCAGATTGCGCCGCTGCGCGGTGGCCTCGACCTGGCCAATCAGGCTGAGCAGGCGCTGGGTGTAACGGTCAAGCAGGTCAAACAAAATTGCTTCTTTCGCGCCGTAGTAGTGGTAGAGGCGGGCCTTGGACGTGCCACTGGCCGCCGCGATGTCGTTCATGCTGGCGGCAGGGTAACTGGTGGCAGCAAAACAGGCGGCGGCATGGTTCAGGATGTCGTCCCGTTTTTGCTCAAAACTGTCGGATTTGGGTCGGGCCATGGTTCAATGTTAGGGTGATTATCATGGTGTTTTCACAAAGCCTCAGGAGCGACCATGCCCAGCGCCAACAAAGACTTTGCCCTGTATTGCTGTGACCTGCTGGCCGGCGTGGGACCCTGCGTGGCCAAGAGCCTGTTTGGCGGCTTTGGCATCAGCGTAGACGGCCTGACCCTGGCGCTGATGACCAACCTGGGCGGCGGTGACAAGTTGTACCTTAAAACCACCGACGACAGCGCAGTGCAGTTTCGCCTGGCAGGCGGCGAGCAGTTTTTGTACGAGACAAAGGGCGTGCCCAAAGGCATGAACTACTACACCGCCCCGCAAGACGCCATGGAATCCCCCGCCTTGATGCTGCCTTGGGCGCGCCTGGCCATGCAGGCGGCGCTGACTGCCGCCAATTCGAAAAAAGCCAAAGCCACCCAAGCCAACAAAGTGACCAAAGTGACCAAAGTGATCAAAGCGACGAAAACTGGCAAAACCACCCAACTGGGCAAAATGGCCAAAATGCAAAAATCCAAGTCTTAGACGGACCTGCCGGACACCATGCACCATTCACAAACCCATTTGCGCACGCGCCCCATTGGCGCCGGCAACCTGCGGGCGTTTGAAGCGGTGGCCCGGCACCTCAACTTTCGCGCCGCGTCAGAAGAGTTGGCCCTGACGCAATCGGCCGTCAGCCGCCAGATCCAGTCGCTTGAAGAGGACGTGGGCGCAGCGCTTTTTTTGCGCCACACCCGTGCCGTGGAGCTCACCAGCGCGGGTGCCCTGCTGTTGGGCAGCGTGGCGCGGGCGCTGCCGCCCATTGATGGCGCGGTGCGGCAGATTCGCCAAAGCGCGGGGCGCAAGTCAGTGTCGATCACCACCTTCGCCTCGTTTGCCTCGATGTGGCTGATTCCGCGCATGGAGGTGTTCCAGCGCGACAACCCCGAGATCGACATCCGCATTGACGCCTCGGACGTGGCGCTGGACATGGACGTGGCCGATGTCGATTTGGCCATCCGTTATGGCCCCGCCAGCGCCATGCCGCCCCAGGCCGTGCGCCTGTTTGGCGAGCAGCTGGCGCCAGTCATCAACCCCCGGCTGTTGCGCAACGGCCTGGCGATTAAAAAACCGCAAGACCTGGCTGAATTCACCCTGATCGAAGCCGGCGATGCCCACCGCACCCACCTGGAATGGCTGACCTGGCGGCGCTGGTTTGACGAGCAGCATTTGAACAAGCTCAGCCCCAAGCGCTGGCTGCATTTCAACTATGCCTACCAGATGGTCCAAGCCGCGCTGGCGGGCCAGGGGGTGGTGTTGGCGCGCCTGCCGCTGGTCTCTGAAGCGATTGCGCACGGCGACCTGGTGGAGGTCTTGCCCCACACCCGCATGGACAGCCCGATGGCCTATTGGCTGATCTGCGGGCCACGAAGTGCATCGCGCCCAGAGGTTCAGGCTTTTTGCGCCTGGATGGTAGAACTGGCGGCACTCACCCAAAAAACCAATGCGCAGAGGTCCGCTTGAGGCATTTGCGGGCGGGACTTTTGGGGATCGCGCCATCTTTTTCAGCGCGTTGGGTGGGTCGGTGGTTGGTTTGTGGCAAATGGCCCCAACCTGCAGGACATGCCGCGATGGCAGAAAATTTCACGCCAATAGCCATCAACCACTTCTGAAAAAGCCAATGCAACACATCAGCCCCTGGCGCTTGGGCCTGCGCACCCTTTGGCGCGACTTTCGGTCTGGCGAATTGCGCCTGCTGATTCTGGCGGTCACGTTGGCGGTCGCGGCCTTGACGGCGGTTGGGTTCTTTGCAGACCGGCTCAAGGGCGGATTGCAGCGGGACGCCAAGCAGCTGTTGGGTGGCGACGCGGTGGTGTCCAGCGACAACGCCACGCCCGAGGCTTTTGCGGCCAAAGCTAGATCCCTGGGCCTCAGCGTGGTGGGCACACTGGGCTTTCCGACCATGGGGCGGGCGGCCGACGCGCAAGGCGGGGCCTCAAAACTCGTGGCGCTCAAGGTGGTCGAGCCGGGTTACCCGCTGCGCGGCAAGCTGCGCATTGCGGCTGAGCCGGGTGGGGCCGAGGTCAAAACCAGCGCCATCCCCACGCCGGGCGAAGCCTGGGTGGACGCGTCTTTGCTCGACGCCTTGAACCTGAAAATGGGTGACACGCTGCTGCTGGGTGATGCCCAATTCAAGCTCAGCCAGGTGATCGTGATCGAGCCAGACCGTGGTGCCGGGTTCATGAACTTTGCCCCCCGCGTGATGATCAACCGCGCCGACGTGGCGGCCACGGGCCTGATCCAGCCTGCCAGCCGTTTGACCTACCGCATGGCCGTGGCCGGCGACGAAAAACAGGTCAAGCCCTTTGTGGATTGGGCCGCGCTGGAAGTCAAAAAACCCGAAGTGCGCGGCATGCGGCTGGAGTCGCTAGAGGGCGGCCGGCCCGAGATGAGCCGCACCATGGACCGCGCTGAAAAGTTTTTGAACCTGGTGGCACTGCTGGCCGCCTTGCTCAGCGCCGTGGCAGTGGCTTTGGCGGCGCGAGGTTTTGCCGCCAGCCACCTGGACGACTGCGCCATGCTGCGAGTGCTGGGCCTGTCGCAACGCACCATCGCGCTGTCGTACACGCTGGAGTTCGCGCTGATTGGCCTTTTGGCCAGCAGCCTGGGCGTGTTGATCGGTTTCACCGTGCACTACGGTTTTTTGACCCTGATGGCGGGCCTGGTCGAGACCGCCTTGCCTGCTGCCACCGTGTGGCCGGTATTGTTCGGCCTGGGCATGGGCCTCACGCTGCTGTTCGCCTTTGGCCTGCCGCCGGTGCTGCAACTGGCGCAAGTGCCGCCCTTGCGGGTGATTCGCCGCGACGTGGGCAACCTCAAACCCGCGTCGCTGGCGGTGCTGGGCTTGGGCGTGGCCGGTTTTGCGGCGCTGCTGCTGGCGGCCAGCAGCGACATCAAACTGGGCCTGATCGCAGTGGGCGGTTTTGCTGGGGCGGTGGTGGTGTTTGCCAGCCTGGGTTTTGTCGCCGTCAAGATGCTGCGGCGCGTGGTCAACGACGCCACGGCGCCGCGCTGGTTGGTGCTGGCCACGCGGCAGATCTCGGCAAGACCTGCCTATGCCGTGGTGCAAATCAGCGCCTTGGCGGTCGGTTTGCTGGCCTTGGTGCTGCTGGTGTTGCTGCGCACCGACCTCATCAACAGCTGGCGCAAGGCCACACCCGCCGATGCGCCCAACCGCTTTGTCATCAACGTCATGCCGGACCAGGGCGACGCCTTCCTCAAAGCGCTGACGGACGCGGGTGTTAAAAAATTTGACTGGTACCCGATGATCCGGGGCCGCCTGGTGGGCATCAACGGCAAAACCGTCTCGCCCGCCGACTGGGTGGACGACCGCGCCAAAGGCATGGTCAACCGCGAGTTCAACCTGTCGACCAGCGCCGTTAAACCGCCGCACAACGCGGTCACCAGCGGCAAATGGACCGACAACGAAGAGGGCACCGTCAGCGTGGAGGAATACATGGCCACCACCCTGGGTTTGAAGCTGGGCGACGTCGTGCGTTTTGACATTGGCGGCAATCTGGTTGAATCCAAAATCACCTCGGTGCGCAAGGTCGATTGGGGCTCGATGCGGGCCAACTTCTACGTGATCTACCCGGTCAAGTCCTTGGGCAACGTGCCCACCACCTTCATGAGCGCCTTTCAGGCCCCGGCTGCGTCGTCGGCCAAAGGCGGTTTTGACAACGCCCTGGTGCGCCAGTTCCCCAACATCACCACGGTGGACCTGTCCATCACGCTGGGCCAAATTCAGCGCGTGCTGGACCAGGTGATTGGTGCGGTCGAGTTTTTGTTTGGTTTCACACTCGCCGCTGGTCTGGTGGTGCTGTTTGCGGCGGTGACGGCCACGCGGGAGGAGCGCGCCCGCGAGTTCGCCATCATGCGGGCCCTGGGCGCACGTGGCAGCCTGCTAAGGCAAGTGCAGCGGGCCGAGCTGGCTGGGGTTGGCTTGCTGGCCGGTTTTTTGGCCTCCATCGTGGCCGCCATCGTCGGCTGGGGCTTGGCCAAATACGTGTTCGAGTTTGACTGGACGGTTGGGTGGTGGGTGCCCTTGCTCGGTGCCCTGGCCGGTGCCGCGCTGGCCTTGGGCGCAGGCTGGTGGGGCCTGCGCGAAGTCTTGCGCCGCCCGGTGGTGGAGACCTTGCGTCGCGCTGCGCAATAGCCCTCGATTGGGCTGCGCGTCGGCCTGCCAGGGCCGACAGTGCTTTGCAAGAACGTTCATCAGCCCCTGCGAGTGCAGCTGTTGGTTTATTCGTGTTGGGTTTTCCGGCCCGGCGACTGATATGATAATAATAGCAAACTATTGAGTATTCACGGGAACATACGGCACTTTTATGCAACACATCGACGGAAAACCTGTTTTTGCCACCCCGTTTGAATGGATTGGCGGCGAAGCGCAGGTCAAGGCCCTGACCGAGCGCTTTTACGACCTGATGGATTTGGCACCAGCTTACGCCGAATTGCGCGCCGTGCATGGCAGCAGCCTGGGCGGCGCACGCGACAAATTATTCTGGTTTTTATGCGGCTGGATGGGTGGCCCGCAGCACTACACCGAACGTTTTGGCCACCCCATGCTGCGGGCACGGCACATGCCTTTCAAAATTGGCATCCTGGAGCGCGACCAGTGGCTGGCCTGCATGGACCAGGCCATGCGCGACACCGGGGTGCCAGACGACTTGCGCACCCGGCTCAAGGCGTCGTTTTTTCAGACCGCGGACTGGATGCGCAATACGCCAGCCTGAGCCATGGTGTCCCGGCTTTTTGGACCGAAGCCGACATCAAGCGGTTCGACAACTTCTTCATGCAAGAGGACGGGCCTGAAAACACCCTGGACGCCGCTGCCGGAACCCTGCCCAAGCCGGTGCGCCCACGCGAAACGGCGCGGCGCGAAGGCCCCAAGATTGGCCGCAACGACCCTTGCCGCTGTGGCAGTGGGCGCAAATACAAGCTGCCCCGTGGTGTCGGGTGAGTCATTCATACCTGATGTGGCATACTTTGCCAGTATGAAAAAAGAGGTATTCCATGGAGACCGTTGAAATCACCCTGGCTGAGCGCGGCCAGATCGTCATCCCCAAGGAGGCCCGCGACGAACTTGGCCTCAAGCCGGGCAGCCGCCTGCAGGTGCGTGTGGAAAACGGCCGCCTGCTGATCGAAAAGCGCGTGCGGCTTGACCTTGTCCGCTGGATTGGCAAAGGCGTTGACGACGGCTTGACCACCGCGCAGGCGCTGGCTGGGCTGCGCGACCGCCCCGTGCCGTGGAACAGCGAGGCAGCAGGCCAGGCCGGCGAAACGGCCGCCTCGGCGTCGACCAAAACGTCGACCAAAACGCCGGCCAAAAAGTCTGCCAGCCGCAAGCCGGTCGCTGCGTCAAAGGCCGCGCGGCAGCCATGAAAACCGCCGTGGATTCCAGCGTGTTGTTCGACATCGTCAAAGGTGCGCCCGGCGCGTCGGCGGCCCAGGCCGCGCTGGAAGCCGCCCTGGCGCACGGCAGCCTGAGCGTGTGCGCCGTGGTGGTGGCCGAGTTGGGGCGGTACTTCAAGCGTGATGAAGATGTGCAGGCGTTTCTGGCGGACTGTCAGATTGAGCACGACCCCATCACCCTGGCGGCAGCGCTGGGCGCAGCCGGCATCATGCGGGCCTATGCCCGCAACAAGGGCCCGCGCGAGCGCGTGGCGCCCGACTTCCTGATCGGTGCACACGCCTTGCACCAGGCCGACGCCCTGCTCACCACCGACGGTGGCTTCTACCGCCACTATTTTTCTGGCCTCGCCGTTGTGGCACCGCAGGCGCATTGAACAACTCGTTGAGCGACCGCCACGCCACGCCAGAAATCGTCTTCAAGGGTAAAGAGTAGGTCTGCAACCACCACCTGACGGTGCCCTACCACCCGCTGCGGGCTGACGCAGGCAAGGGCATGGGCCCGGTGGACTGGAACGGCAGCCGCGGCATCCGCGGCGATAACCTGCATGCGCTCAAGGCTCTGCTGCCGCACCATGCTGGTATGCGGTCATTTAACCGCGCCCTTGCAAGCCACCCCAATTTGAACTTGTGATTTGCCGGTGAAGCTGACCAGCGCTGGTCAGTCAGTCAAGTTTCAAGTCGATGTTCCAAGGCAACTGCGCCTGGTAATCATCAGCGCTTTGAGCTTTGGGCAGCGCCACCAACAATGCGCGCAGGTACTGGTAGGCGTCCACACCATTGACCGCACAGGTCTGAAGTAGCGAGTACAGATTGGCACTGGCGTTGGCACCGGCCACCGTGTCACTGAATAACCAATTTTTTCTGCCAACTACAAACGGGCGGATGGAATTCTCACAAGCATTGTTGTCAATTGGGTAGCTGCCATTGGTGACGTACAGCCGCAGCTTGAACCACTGGGCGCTCATGTAATGCAGCGCCTTGCCCAGCAAACTGCCAGGCAGCACGGTATGCAAGTTGGTCAGCAGCAAAGCCTCAATCCTTTTGAGCACCGGCACACTGTGAAGTTGGCGTTGCTCCAGGAGTTGCATAGGTTTGAATTCCTTCTCGCGCGCCCTGGCCTCCACCGCGTACAGTTGCCCAATCAAGGCAATGAGTTGCGCAGCCAGTTGATCGGCAGTGCGCGCATCTTTGGGCAATGCTTGCAAGGCATCGTTGAAAGCCCTACGGCAATGCGCCCAGCAAGCCAAATGGACTAATTGGTGTGCTTGCGCGATCTGGTCATAAACGGCGTACCCATCGGTCATCAACACTGCACCAGGTTGCATGCCCGCATACAGTACTTGCGCGGCTGCGGTACTTCGAGAGGGGGAGTAAGCAAACAACCGGATTGGCGGCCCGGTGCCGCCAGCGCCGCTGCCTTGCGTCATCTGTACCCACATATAGCTTTTGGACTGCGCACTTTTGCCCGGCTCCTTGAGCACCTGAAGCTGGGTTTCATCGCCATACGTCACAGGCGCTTCAAGCAAATGGTCACGCAGCAAGTTGATGATGGGCTGCACCGCCTGGCCCACCCGTACGACACTGGCCGCCAGTGTGTTGCGCGACAGGTCGCTGCCTCCAAAGCGTCCAAGTAATGCCGCTTGGCGGTAAAGCGGCAGGCCATCGCAGTACTTGGAGGAGATCACCCAGGCCAGCAGCCCTTCGCTGAACAAGCCCTTGGGGATGATTTGGGCCGGTTTGGCTGCCAGACGCAATGTGCCATCACAGCAGGGGCAGGCGTATTTGACCCGCTCATGACGGATCACTCGCACTTGCTGGGGAATGATATCCAGTTGCTCACTGGCCTCAATGCCGATTTGCGTCAGCGCAGCGCCATCATGGGGGCAGATGCGCTCAGACGCTGGCAATTCGTGGCGCACCACATGGCGGGGCAAGGCAGGGTTCAGTGGTTTACGGCCACGTTTGCTGCGCTTGTGGGCTGGCACATCAATGCTGGTCTCATCACCCTCACCAAGACCAACTTCCTCTTGCTGTGCCGACTGGGCTTGTGCGCCAAGGCCTTCTGCCTCGTTAAAGAACATATCCTTCTGGCTTTGGCTGCTGACTTCGCTCTTGGCGGCGAAGATCTTGCGCATGAATTTGTTCAGACGCTCCTTGAGCAAGTCACGCTCGGTGCGCACCAGAGTCAGTTCGCTTTTGGCGGATGCCAAAGCCTTTTTCAAGGCTGCAATTTCGTCGATGGTGGACGTCATATTCATTGACGTTTTTGACCAATTTGCCTCTCAAAAAGTTCCCAAAACACCACCAAAAAAACCAAGAATCTTTGGACTGTTTTTGCGTGCCTTTTGAATGCTTTTATGCCGCCTTTTGATAGACCACAGCAGTGTGTCCGCGCATGGCCTCAAGGTCGATTCCGCCCAGCAACCAGTGCAGTTGCTGCACGCTGAGTTCGATGACGGTGCTGTCTTTGCGTGGCCAGATGAAGCGCGCATCTTCCAGTCGCTTTTGCAGCAGCCAAAAGCCGTTGCGATCCCAACCCAGTATTTTGATGCGGTCTCGCCTGCGGTTGCCAAAGACAAACACCGCAGTGGCAAACGCGTTCATGCCCAGGGCGTGTTCGACCAGGCTGGCCAGGCCGTTGATGTTTTTCCTGAAGTCGATGGCATCTCGGTGCAGGTAGACGGCTCTGGCAGGATTCAGCGTGAACATGGCAGGCTGCACAGCGTTTGCATGACAGCCAATAGATCCTGCATCTCAGTTGCACCAAGATCGACTGCAACGCCGTTGGGTAGTTCAACCCGCA
>JANYCG010000141.1 GCA_025360385.1 Burkholderiales bacterium
CACCGGGCTACATCGCTTCAAGTGGCATGGACCATTACCCGCCAGAAGTCGGCGCGACCCTGATCGCCAAGCGCAAGCTGGTGCCACTGGGGCGTTTTGGCACCGAGGCTGAAACTGCGGCGGGCATTGTGTTTTTGCTGAGTCCCGGCGCGTCGTTCATTTCAGGCACGACGATGCGTATCGACGGCGCACGGCCGCAATCGCGCCTGGGCTGGCATATGACGACAGCCGATGAAGCCTCTCAACAACGTGAAGCGGTCAAGGCGTTTGATGGCTTCCACCGGGCGGTTGTGCCCAAGGTTTTTCAATAAATACAAACCAAGCCACCATGAACTACACCCACGAACACCTCGAAATCCAGAAGACCCTCAAGCGTTTCATCGACGAAAAAATCAACCCCCACGTCGAGCAGTGGGAAGACGATGAAATCTTCCCGGCCCATGAAGTCTTCAAGGGCCTGGGTGACCTGGGCCTCTTGGGCCTGACCAAACCGGTCGAATACGGCGGCATGGGTCTGGACTATTCCTACAGTGTGGCGATGGCCGAAGCGCTTGGCAACACGCATTGCGGCGGTGTGCCCATGGCCATCGGTGTGCAGACCGACATGGCGACGCCCGCGCTGGCGCGTTTTGGCAGTGATGAATTGCGGCGCGAGTTTTTGGCCCCGGCCATCGCGGGTGACGCGGTGGCCTGCATTGGGGTGAGTGAACCCGGTGCGGGCAGCGATGTCGCATCCATCAAGAGTTACGCCCGCAAGGACGGCGACGACTACGTCATCACCGGGCAAAAAATGTGGATCACCAACAGCCTGCAGGCCGACTGGATGTGCATGCTGGTCAACACCGGCGATGCGGCCAGTGCCACCGGCGGCAACCACCACAAGAACAAGACGCTGATCATCGTGCCCATGCGTGAAGGCCCCGGCAAAGGCGTCAACCGCAAACTCGTCAAGGGCATTGAAGTCGCGCGCAAGATTCGCAAAATCGGCATGCATTCCAGTGACACCGGCCTGATCTATTTTGATGAAGTGCGCGTGCCCCAGCGCAACCGCGTTGGGGCCGAAGGCCAGGGCTTCATCTACCAGATGATGCAATTCCAGGAAGAGCGCCTGTTTGCGGCCGCTGGCGCCATCCAGGGCCTGACGAATTGCATCCAGTGGACGATTGACTATGCACAGGAGCGCAAACTGTTTGGCTCAACCCTGGCCGACCAGCAGTGGGTGCAGTTCAAGCTGGCTGAGATCAAGACCGAAGTGGAGGCCCTGCGTGCGCTGACCTACCGCGCCTGCGAGTTGTATGTGGCCGGGCAGGACGTGACCGAGCTGGCCTCCATGGCCAAACTCAAGGCCGGGCGCCTCAAGCGCCAGGTGCCCGACACTTGCCTGCAGTTTTGGGGCGGCATGGGGTACACGCTGGAAAACCGCGTGGCGCGCATGTTCCGCGACGGCCGACTGGCCTCGATTGGTGGTGGCGCCGACGAGGTCATGATGGGCATCCTCGCCAAGACCATGGGTATCGCCAAACGGCCACCCAAAGGCGCCTGACCGTGCCCCCGACCACATCCCCGACCACCTCCCCGTTGCGGCTGTCCCCGTCCCGTTCGGGCTGAGCTCGGCTATGCCTTGCCCATGACATCACCGAAATTCGACCAGTCTGACGAACAAGCCCTAGCCGATCTGGTTGAGCGCTTTGCCAAAGACGAAATTGCGCCGCATGTCACGGCCTGGGACGCAGCGGGTGAATTCCCCCGGACGCTGTACAAACGCGCCGCAGAATTAGGCCTGCTGGGTCTGGGCTACCCCGAAGAATTCGGTGGCATGCCCGCGACGCACCGGATGCGCAGCATCGTCGCCCAAGGCATGGCCCGGTTTGGGGCCAGCGGCGGCGTGCACGCCAGCCTGTTTTCCCACAGCATCGGTTTGCCCATCATCCTTAGACACGGCTCGAAAGCGCTGCAGCGCGAGATCGCGCCCCAGGTCTTGAGCGGTGAAAAAATCTCAGCACTGGGCATCACCGAACCTGGCGGCGGCTCGGACGTGGCGGCGATCAAGACCACCGCTGTACGTGATGGGTCAGGGGATGGGGCCGACTACCTCGTCAACGGTGAAAAAATCTTCATCACCTCGGGCGTTCGGGCTGATTTTGTCACCACGGCGGTGCGCACCGCAGACGCGGGCGCCCGCGGCGCGGCGGGCATCTCCATCCTGGTCATCCCCATGCATTTGCCCGGCGTCTCACGCTCCCGATTGGACAAGATGGGCTGGTTGTGTTCGGACACGGCGCACATCCGTTTTGACAATGTCCGCGTGCCCGCAAAGTACCTGGTGGGCGCTGAAGGCACAGGCTTCAAGATGATCATGGGCAACTTCAATGGCGAGCGCCTGGGCATGTCGGTGCTGGCACTGGGTTTTGCACAAGCCTGTTTTGACGAGGCGCTGGACTGGGCCCGGCTACGCAAAACCTTCGGCCAGGCCATGATTGAACGCCAGGTGATCCGGCACAAATTGGTGGATATGCAGATGCGAATTTCAAGCACCCAGGCCTGGGTGCAGGCGCTCACATACCGCGCCGACGCAGGAGAAGAACATGCCGGTGGCGAGCCGGCCGCGCGCTGGGTCGCCGAGGTCTGCATGCTGAAAAACCACGCCACCCAAACCATGCAGTTCTGCGCCGACCAGGCGGTGCAGATCCTGGGCGGCATGGGCTTCATGCGCGGCAGCAAGAGCGAACGCATTTACCGCGAAGTCAAAGTGATGATGATTGGCGGTGGCGCAGAAGAGATCATGAAAGAGCTGGCGGGCCGCCAGTTGGGGCTGTGAACGCGGCGGCCAGGCCATGACCCAAGCCCACCTCCGTGCCTGCGCCCCTGCGCCACCGAACTTGACCCTGTGTTCTCGGGTGGGGACGGCACGTGTTGAGTTTTTCAGCAGCGCCGGCAAGTTGTTAGCGGCGGGTAAGGGTGCCTGCATGGTTTTCTGAATTACTATATAAATAGTAGCTGCATACGTAATACTGACGGGAACTTCCGGCCTTTTTCGTTCTGGTACGACAAAAAAAACCGCCCGAAGGCGGTTTTTGCATCACAGGCCATCGCTGGCCATTCCTCGATCCGCTTACTTGGCGTAATCGGAGATGACCTTCCACTTGCCGTCGGTGATTTGCGACAGGCGCGAGGCGTCGCTGCCCAGGCGTTTGGTGGGCGAAAAACTGGACGGCGCTCCACCGAAGATGTCTGTTGGCAAGGTGGTGCTGTCCATCGCCTTGATAAAGCTGTCGGTATTCAGGTTCTTGCCGGCCTTGGCGGCGCCGACGGCAAAACTGTCGACGATCAGGTAGCCATAGACCGAGAACACGGTCGGGTCTTCGTTGAACTTGGTCTTGTACTTGTTGGCCCAGAAGCGCACCGGCTGTGCGGCCTCGTCTAGGTAGGGGTTTTGCACGGTCATGGTGGCATACAGGCCATTCATGGCAGCGCCACCCAACTTGTGGATCAGGTCGGTGTAGGCCGCGCTACTGCCCAGAAAGGTCGGGTTATAGCCGGACTTGCGGGCGGTGGCGATGGTGCCAATGGTCTCCCGGATGATGGTGCCCATCACGACCAAGTCGCAGCCCGAGGCCTGCATTTTGGAAACCTGCGACGAAAAATCTGTTGCACCGCGTTTGTACGAGGTTTTCTCGGCCAGTTCCATACCAAGGGTCTTCAGGCCCGCTTCCGCCCCGCGCTGCACCTCAAGGCCAAAATCGTCGTCCTGGTATATCGTGCAAACCTTTTTGGCGTTCTTCTCTTTGACCATCTTCGGTACGGCGAGGCGCATCTGGTCGAAATAGGTGGCGGCGAAAGAGTATTTGAGCCGGTGGAAGGGCTCGTACATTTCCCGCGCGGCGGTGATCGGGAAGAAGTTGATCACGTTCTTCTCGAACTGCACTGGCATGGCCGCCAGGTTCTGGGCCGTGCCGATGTGGCCCAGCATCATGAAGATCTTGTCCTGGTTGACCAGCTTTTGCGCCGCCAGCACCGCTTTCTTGGGATCGTAGGCTGAGTCTTCCACAAACAGCTTGAGCTTGCGGCCATTGATGCCGCCTTGCTCATTGATTTCGTCCACGCGCAGCATCATGCCAAGGCGGGCTTGCTTGCCGAAACCGGCGATGGGGCCGGACAAATCCTGGATCGAGCCCAGGGTGATTTCGGTGGCACTCACACCTTGCAGCGGTGGCGCTGTTTGGGCCTGGGCCAGGCCGGTGCTCAGCGCCACAGCGGCCAGAATACTGGGGTATCTGAAATTCATTGCGAGTCTCCTTGGGGTTGGGTTGAAATTTTTGGCGCTGTTTCAGGTGCCAAACGGGTTGCCATCTGCCATCTGCTATTTTGCATCGGCACCTACGCCGCGGTCCAGCTTGCACCCTGTTTAACCGGTCGGCTTTTTCAGGGGTTTGGGTTCGATCACGGTGCCCGGGTGTATTCAGAAATCACGCGCCATCGGCCATCCTGAATTTGCGACACCCGCGACGCATCACTTCCCAGGTGTTTGGCAGGGCCAAAAGAAAACGCTGAGCTGCCAAAAATATCCGGCGGGACCGTGGTGGTGTCAAGCGCCTTGATGAAGCTCTCAGTGGTCAAGTTCGGTCCGGCCTTTTGCGCCACGCGAATGAAAAGGTCAATGATCTGGTAGCCGTAAATCGACACCACACCGGGGTCATCGTTGAACTTGGTTTTGTATTTGTTCGCCCAGAAACGGATGGGTTGCGAGGTTTCGTCCAGGTAGGGATGCTGCACCGTCATGGTGGCGTACATGCCGTCCATGGCTTTGCCGCCGAGCTTGGGAATCAGGTCGGTGTAGGCCGCATTGGGGCTCAAAAATGTCGGGTTGAATCCGGTTTTTCGCGATTCACCGATGGTGCCAATGGTTTCGCGGATGATCGTGCCCAATACGACCAAATCGCAATTGGCCCCTTTCATTTTGGCCACTTGGGACGAGAAGTCGGTGGCACCACGCTTGAAGGACGTTTTTTCAAGCACTTCCATGTTGATGGTTTTGAGCCCGGCTTCCGCCCCGCGTTGCACTTCCAGCCCGTAGTCGTCATCCTGGTAAATGGTGCACACCCGCTTGGCGTTCTTTTCCTTGACAAGTGCGGGCAGGGCCGTGCGGATTTGGTCGTAGTACGTGACGGCGAACGAATACTTGAGCTTGTGAAACGGCTCGTACATGTCGCGTGCGGCCGTGATGGGCAAGAAGTTGATCACGTTTTTCTCAAACTGTACCGGCATGGCGGCATTGTTGTGCGCCGTGCCCACATGGCCCGCCATGATGAAAACCTTGTCCTGGTTGACGAGCTTCTGGGCTCCCAGCACGGCTTTCTTCGGATCGTAGGCAGAGTCTTCCAGCAGCAGCTTGAGTTTGCGCCCGTGCACACCGCCTTGCTCATTGAGTTCGTCGATGCGCAACTGCATGCCAA
The DNA here is from genome assembly GCA_025360385.1 of Burkholderiales bacterium. Classification (GTDB taxonomy): domain Bacteria; phylum Pseudomonadota; class Gammaproteobacteria; order Burkholderiales; family Burkholderiaceae_C; genus JANYCG01. Next base: position 5,454 of record JANYCG010000141.1, read on the forward strand.
ACTTGGCCTGCTTGCCGTAGGAGGCCAACGGCCCTGACATGTCCTGAATCGTTCCGATCAAGATTTCAGATTTTCCGATGCCTTGTTGTGCTACAGAATATGGAGCTAACAATGCAATAAACACAGGGACAATCGCTCGTTTCAAGTTCATTTCTGCCTCGTAAGGGGTTGGGATAGTTCAGCGTGGGGAAAGGCGACCAACTGGGGAAAAGGCGGGTTTCAACGGTACATCGCCTCGATCTGCGGCGTGTATTTTTTCTCCACCAGTTTGCGTTTGAGTTTCATGGTGGGCGTGAGTTCTTCGTCCTCGGCACTGAGCTGGGTTTCCAGCAAAAAGAATTTCTTGATTTGTTCTACGCGGGCAAATTTCTTGTTGACTCGGTCAAGCTCGGCCTGGATCAGGTCTTGCACTTCGCGCGATCGCGTCAGGCTTTGGTAGTTGGAGAACGGAACGTCGTTGTCCTGCGCGAATTTCTCCACGTTTTCCTGGTCGATCATGACGATGACGGTAAGGTAAGCGCGCTTGTCGCCAATCACGACGGCATCGGTGATGTAGGGCGAAAACTTGAGCTCATTCTCCAGCTCGCTGGGTGTGATGTTTTTGCCGCCCGCCGTGATGATGATGTCCTTCATTCGGTCGGTGATCTTGAAGAAGCCGTCGCTGTCCATGGAGCCAACGTCACCCGTGTGCAGCCAGCCGTCTTTGTCCACGGTTTCGGCTGTTTTTTCGGGCTGGTTCAAATACCCCATAAAGACACTGGGGCCGCGGATCAGCAACTCTCCGGTGACCGCATCGACCTTCACTTCCGTCTTGGGTGAAGCGGGGCCGATGGTGCCGGGCTTCATGCGGTCAACGCGGGTGAAGGTGCCCAATCCGCCCGATTCGGTTTGGCCCCAGCCTTCGAGCATGGGCACGCCCAGCGCCAGGTACCAGCGGATCAGCTCGTGCGAGATCGGCGCGGCCCCCGACAACAAAGCGCGCGCTCGGTGAATGCCGATGGTCTTGCGTACATTGTTCAAACTGAGCCACTGTGCCAGGGTGAACTTGAATTTCAGAAAACCGTCAATCGGTTGCTGGGCCAGGGTTTTGTCCGCCACCTGGACGCCCACGCCGATCGACCAGGCGTAGGCGGCCTGTTGCAGCGTTGAGGCTTCCTTGATCGAGATGATGACGCCGGAATAAAATTTTTCCCAAACACGCGGCACCGCAAACAAGAAATGCGGCGCAATTTCACGCACGTTCTCCGGGATGGTTTCGGGGTTTTCAACAAAGTTGAGCAAACAGCCGGTGTAAACCGAGGTGTATTCGCCAATGATGCGCTCGGCAATGTGGCACAGCGGCAAAAAACACATGCGTTCATCGCTCTCAGACTGCGGCAGGCTGGCAGCCGCCTGCTGGGCGGCGAATACCAGGCCGCCATGACTCTGCATAGCGCCCTTGGGTTTGCCGGTGGTGCCTGAGGTGTAGACCAGGATGGCCAGGTCTTCGGGTTTGCGCAGGTTCGCAGCTTTGTCCAAACGGCCCGCGTTGTGGGCGTTGAACTCACGGCCAAGTTGGCGCAAGGCCTCCAGTGACATGACATCGGGGTCGTCCACGCCGCGCAGCCCCTCCATGTCCAGCACAATCACTTTGCGAAGCAGCGGCAACTGGGCGCGCACCTCCAGGGCCTTGTCGAGTTGTTCATCGTCTTCGACAAACAGCAAGGTGGTGGAGGAGTCCTCACACAGGTAGTGAAGCTGGCTGGCTGCATCGGTCGGGTAAACGCCGTTGGTAACACCCGCAGCGCTCAAAATCGCCAAGTCGCACAACACCCATTCCACCGTGGTGTTGGACAGAATCGACGCGCATTCGCCCGGTTGCAAGCCCAGGCTCAAGAGACCGCCGCCGATCTCGCGCACTGCGGTGGCAGCCTGGTTCCAGCTCCAGCTGCGCCAGATGCCCAGCTCCTTTTGCCGCATCCAGGTTTTGTTGCCACGCTTGGCCACGGCGTTCCAGAACATTTTGGGAATCGTGTCGCCAGGCAGCAGGACCTCGTCGCTGAAGCTGGCTTGGGTCAGTGTCCACAAATTAGACATAACAGGGCTATCTCCAGTTCTTTTTCTTCTTCCAGCGCCGTTCTGCGCGCTGACCTTCTTCCTTCATGCCAAGGAAGAATTCTTTGATGTCGTCTTTTTCCCGCAGGCGCGCACAAGTGTCTTCCATGACGATGCGGCCGTTCTCCAGCACGTAGCCATAGTCCGATGCGTTCAGGGCCATGTTGGCGTTTTGCTCCACCAGCAGGATGGTGGTGCCGCGTTCGCGGTTGATGCGCACCACAATCTCAAAGATTTCTTTGGTGAGTTTGGGCGACAGGCCCAGGCTGGGCTCATCCAGCAAAATCAACTCGGGGTTGGCCATCAAGGCACGCGAGATGGACAACATTTGCTGTTGCCCGCCCGACAACAAACCGGCGTCTTGCGTGGCACGTTCCTTCAAGATCGGGAAGTAGCGGTAGACCAGCTCCATGTCTTTGGCGACGTTGTCGCGGTCTTTGCGGGTGTAGGCCCCCATGGCCAGGTTGTCCTGCACGCTCAATAACGCAAACACCTCGCGGCCTTCGGGCACGTGGCTCAAACCGCGCTGGACGATGTAGGCCGGGTCGCGCGCAGTGATGGCTTCACCCTTGAATTCGATGGTGCCTTTGCGCGGGTCGATGATGCCCGATATGGTTTTTAAAATGGTGGTCTTGCCGGCGCCGTTGGACCCGAGCACAGTGGCAATTTCACCTTTGCGCACCTTCAGGCTCACGCCTCGGATCGCCTTGATCGGCCCATAGGCGCTCTCGACATTGAGCAAATTCAAGACGACGGGTTGGCCCGAAAAATCGGTGGAGTCGCTCATCAGGCTCTCCTCAAGGAAGACACGTCGTCGACAGAACCCAGGTAGGCTTCAATCACGCCCGGATCATTTTGAACCTCACGCGGCGTGCCCATGGCCAGCACTTCCCCCTGGTTCATCGCCAGCACGCGGTCGGAGACTTTGCTCACCAGGCTCATGTCATGCTCCACCATGAGCACCGTGATGCCCAGCTCATTTTTGATGTCGGCAATCCAGAATGCCATGTCATCGGTTTCTTCAACATTGAGGCCGCTTGACGGCTCGTCCAGCAGCAACAGTTTGGGCTCGGCACACAATGCGCGCGCCAGTTCGACCACCTTGCGCACGCCATAGGGCAAGCCGGCCACGTGGGAGTCGCGGTGATGCTGCAGGTCCAGCAGCTCGATGACCTGTTCGGCCTTGAGGCGGGCTTGGACTTCAGCGTCCCGCGTGGCCGGCGTGAAGAACATGTCTTGCCACAAGCCGGATTTTCTGTGGGTGTGCCGGCCAATCAGCAGGTTGTGCAGCACCGAGGCGTTTTCAAACAGTTCAATGTTCTGGAACGTGCGCGCAATGCCCATGGACGCGATTTTGTGCGGCGGCTGCTGCGTCAGCGTGGTGCCCTGGTAAAAGATCTCGCCACTCGTGGGCGTGTAAATGCGGCTGATCAAATTGAACACCGTGGTTTTGCCTGCGCCGTTGGGGCCGATCAGGGTGAAAACCTCGCCTTTTTGAACGTCGAAGCTGACGTTGTTGACGGCCAGAACGCCGCCAAAACGCACGCTCAGGTTCTTGGCCGAAAGAAGAATGTCGTTCATAGGAGAAATTGGCGCCGCGCCGGGCCGCCCCAAGCATGTCGCCCAGACCCTGACGGGTCTGTCCGAGGGCACGGCCCGCTCGGTGGGCAGCGCAGTAAACGAAGTGATAAGCGTGGGGGCTTCATTTCAATCGGTCTGATTTTTGGAAGGACTTCTGCCGCTTGAACATGCCCTTGCGATAGAACGGAAAGAGTTGCAGGTAGGCCCGAACCTTGAGCCAGCGGCCATACAGGCCCATGGGTTCAAACAGCACAAACCCGACCAGCACCACGCCATAAACGAGGCCCTGCAAACCAGGGGCCTGGCCAATCGCTGGGGGCAAGTAGTCTTTGAGCAGGGCAATCACCTGCGGCATGGTGATGAGAAAAATCGCACCTAAAAATGCGCCGTGCACGGATCCCAGGCCGCCAATCACGATCATCAACAACAAATCAATCGACTGCAAGATGTTGAACTGGTCCGGCGAGATGAACTGAAGTTTGTGCGCGTACAAAGCGCCCGCCACACCGGCCAGCGCCGCCGAGATGGCAAACGACAGCGTCTTGTAATACGACAGCTGGATGCCCATGCTTTGCGCGGAGATTTCGGAATCTCGGATGGCCACAAAGGCGCGGCCCGTCGGCGAGCGCAGCAAGTTCAAAATGGCCAGCGTAGCGACGATGCTGGTGGCCAGGCAGAGAAAGTAAAACTCGCTGCCCGTGTCCAGCTTCCATCCGAACAAATCTGGCGCCGTGAGGTGTTTGCCGGCATTGCCACCGGTCACGCTCTCCCAGCGCGCCAGCACTTCTTCAACAATGAAGCCAAAAGACAAAGTTGCCATGCCAAGGTAGATGCCTTTGACGCGAAGCGCCGGCAGCCCCACCACAAAACCGACTGCGGCTGACAACGCAGCCGCGCCCGCCAGCGCAATCGGGAACGGCACACCGGCGCCGGTCAACACGGCCTGCGTGTAGGCACCCACGCCCAAAAACGCCGCGTGGCCCAATGAAAACAGGCCGGTGAAACCCGCCAGCAACATCAGGCCCAGACCGGCAATGCCGTAGATCATGACAAAGGTGAGCTGCGCCAGCCAGTACTCGGCCACGATCCAGGGGGCGGCCAGCAGCAGCACGACCAGGGCGCTGTACCAAAACACGTGCCCGCCGTGTTTGGCCAGCTTGATGTCCTGCGCGTAATCCGTCTTGAAACTGAATCTCATACTTTTTTGCGCAGGTTTTCACCAAACAGGCCGTTGGGTTTGACCATCAACATGACCAGCACCATGATGTAGGCGGCCGTGTCCTTGAAGCCGTCTGGCAAATAGAAGCCCGACAGCGACTCCACGATGCCAATGATGAGCCCGCCGACGATGGCACCGGGCAAACTGCCAAAACCGCCCACCACTGCCGCCGGGAAGGCCTTGAGCCCAATGAAACCCATGTTGGCATGGACGAAGGTGATGGGCGCAAGCAACAGCCCTGCCACCGCAGCCACCGCAGCCGCCAACCCCCAGGCAATGCCATTCAGCGCCTTGACCGGGATGCCCATGTAATAGGCCGCCAACTGGTTCTGCGATGAGGCCTGCATGGCGATGCCCAGCTTGCTGTATTTGAACAAGGCAAACAACAGCGAACACAAGATGGCCGTGGCCGCGATCACCACCATTTGTTCGACATTGAGCACCAGGCCGCCGAGCTTCCAGATTTGGTCTTTGTAGGGGACGGGCAAGGTGTGCGTTTCTGTGCCGATGTTCGGAATCATCGTGATCAGGCCACGTGCCACATAACCAATGCCAATGGTCAGCATCACGATCGAGAAGGCTGGCTGCCCCAGTATGGGGCGGATCACCACACGCTCCAGCAGCACCCCCAGCACCGCCATGGCAATGATGGCGCTCAGCACCGCCAGCCAGAACGGAAACCCCAGCAGGGTCATGCCGGCCAGGCCACCAAACGCGCCCAGCATCATCAGCTCACCCTGCGCGAACGTGACGGTCTCGGTGGCCTTGTAAATCAGCACGAAGCCCATAGCGATCAGCCCGTAGATGCAGCCCTGCGCAATGCCGCTGATCAACAACTGTAAAACCTGCACGCTGTCTCCTTCTATTTTTCGAATCTTCGTTTATAACTTGCCACTGAAAAAAACTGGCTAGGGTTGATCCCAGTAGCCGCGCCAAAACAAGACGCAAACAAGACGCAAACAAGACACGAGCGCAGGGCCCTGGCGTCACGAAATCCGGGCGACCCCCGTGGCAGTGGTTTGGTCAGTAGGCCAGCAGATGTGAGCCGTCCGGGTTTGGCAGGGGCCGCGGCTGGCCGGCCTCGTCAATCGCCACGTAAGTCAAAGAAGCCTCCGTCACCTTGACGTAGATGCGCTGCGAGCGGATGCGTTCGGCGTAGACCTCGACCTTGATGGTGATGGAGGTGCGCCCCACTTTTTCGACGCTGCTGAAAAACGACAGCAGGTCGCCCACCCGCACCGGCTGCTTGAAGATGAACTGGTTCACCGCCACCGTCGCCATGCGCCCCTGCGTGTAACGTGCGGGCACCACCGAGCCGGCCAAGTCCACCTGGGCCATCACCCAGCCGCCAAAAATATCGCCATTGGCATTGCAGTCGCCCGGCAGCGGAATGACCTTGAGAACCAGTTCCTTGTCGACGGGAAGCTGCACGTCGGCCGAGTCGGCCCGGGCGCCGGAACTTGCCGCCGCCTGCGGGCCGCTGCGGTGGTCTGCAGGGTGGTCAGGGCTTGAATTGCTGGACATAGGCACAATCCTCTCTAAATACCCGCCAAAAACAAGAGCGGCGGAACAAACAATACAAGAGATTCTGCACGATGCGCCAATTTGGCCCCGCCACCGCCCCCCTAACGCCAGCCACGCTTGCAACACCAGACAGTGCCAAGCCCGCCGCGCCGCGCTCCGACTGGGCCACGCTGTCCCGCCTGTTCCCCTACCTGTGGCAATACAAGTGGCGAGTGCTGGCCGCGCTGGCTTTCATGGTCGGTGCCAAGCTGGCCAACGTGGGCGTGCCGCTGCTGCTCAAGACCCTGGTCGACGCCATGAGCCCCAATGGCGGCAAGGTCAATGGCAGCGTGGACGTGCAGTCGCTGGTGGTGGTGCCGGTGGCCCTGCTGCTGGGTTACGGCGCGCTGCGCCTGTGCACCTCGCTGTTCACCGAGCTGCGCGAGCTGGTGTTCGCCAAGGCCACCGAGGGCGCGGCGCGGTCCATCAGCCTGCAAGTGTTCCGTCACCTGCATGCCATGAGCCTGCGCTTTCACCTGGAGCGCCAGACTGGCGGCATGACGCGTGACATCGAACGCGGCACGCGCGGCGTGCATTCACTGATCAGTTATTCGCTGTACAGCATCATCCCCACGCTGATCGAAGTGACCCTGGTGCTGACATTGCTGGCGGTGAAGTTTGACGTGTGGTTTGCCATCATCACCATCATCGCCCTGGTGTTCTACATCAGCTTCACGGTGTCCATCACCGAGTGGCGCACACAGTTCCGCAAAAAAATGAACGAGCTGGATTCAACCGCGCACAGCCGCGCGATTGACTCGCTGCTGAATTACGAAACTGTGAAGTACTTCAACAACGAAGAGTTTGAGGCCAAACGGTATGACAGCAGCCTCGAAAAATACCGTCGCGCGGCAGTCAAGAGCCAGACGACCTTGTCGATGCTCAACACCGGGCAGCAACTGATCATCGCGGTCGCATTGGTGGGCATGTTGTGGCGGGCCACCCAGGGCGTGGTGGACGGGCGCATGACCCTGGGCGACCTGGTGATGGTCAACGCCTTCATGATCCAGCTCTATATCCCCCTGAACTTTCTGGGTGTGATCTACCGTGAAATCAAGCAAAGCCTGACCGACCTGGAAAAGATGTTCACCCTGATCGAGCGCGAGCGCGAAATTGACGATGTGCCGGGCGCTGTGGCCTTGGCCGTCAGTGGATCGAGCGAGGTCAGGTTTGACGACGTGAGTTTTTCCTATGAGCCCGCGCGGCCCATCCTGCGCCACATCAGTTTCGAAATCCCCTCGGGCAAAACCGTGGCAGTGGTGGGGCCTTCGGGTTCCGGTAAATCAACCTTGGCCCGATTGCTGTTCCGCTTTTACGACGTGCAGCAGGGCCGCATTTTGATTGCCGGGCAAGACATCAAGCAGGTGACCCAGGCCAGCGTGCGCCAGGCGATTGGCATCGTGCCGCAAGACACGGTGCTGTTCAACGACACGGTTGAATACAACATCGCCTACGGCCAGGTCGGCGCGGGCCGCGCTCAGGTAGAAGAGGCAGCGGCCAGCGCCCATATTCACAACTTCATCAATGCCACGCCGCTGGGCTACGCCACCATGGTGGGCGAACGCGGGCTGAAATTGTCGGGCGGTGAGAAGCAGCGCGTGGCCATCGCCCGCACCTTGCTGAAGAACCCGCCCATCCTGATCTTTGACGAAGCCACGTCGGCCCTGGATTCAGCCAACGAACGCGCCATCCAGGCCGAGCTGCAAAACGTGGCGCAGAACAAGACCACCCTGGTGATCGCGCACCGCTTGTCCACCGTGGTGGATGCGCATGAGATTCTGGTGATGGACGCCGGGCGCATCATTGAACGCGGCAACCACGCCGCTCTGTTGGCCGCCAACGGGCGGTACGCGGCGATGTGGGCGCTGCAGCAGAGTTCGGAGTGAGATTGCTCGTGTTTTAGGGCTGTAGTCCCCGTGGAATATGCGCAGTTAGCTATTAAATTAAAAGCATGAAGATCGTGACATTGATTCCGCTTAAGGACGGCTTCGATGAATCAAATCACGCCTAAACCAGAGAGTTGGGCAGAACCTGTGTTTTGATCCGTGGCCAGAAGGTGTTGCTCGACACCGATCTGGCAGACCTCGATGCCATTGAACCAATTGCAGCCACGATCGGCGGCGTTCCCCAAACGCCGCACGACTGGGTTCGCAAGCTGGAAATCGACACCGGCCTGCGCGGTGGTGTCACCAGCCAGGAGCGCGACCGCCGAGTCAAGTCCAGAAAGACTTTTTGGGCCAGTTCGCCCAGAACACCGAAACCCCGGTTTCACTTGAGTCAAACAGCCACTCCGAAAACCGGGGTGGTTCAGTCAGAGACTCACCCAGGTTGCTATTAAAAATCTAGCTGCATAAGCTTATTTTACGGGGACTTCAGCCACTATTGACTCTGAAAGTCGGTTTCGCAGCTGCGAGCGACTCCAGGTAAGCCTGCCGCAATGGTTCGCGCATGATTTTGCCGTCGGCGTTGCGGGGGATGGCTGGTGCCGCTACCACCAAGCCCGGAATTTGCGAGGCGTCCAGCCGCGCATTCAAAAAACTTTGCAAAGCCTCGCCTGTGATCGGGCGGCGGATCACCACGAACGCGACGGCCATTTCGCCCGACATTTGATCTGCAATGCCCACCAGGGCC
>JANYCG010000154.1 GCA_025360385.1 Burkholderiales bacterium
TTTCCAAACCTGCTCGCGGGAAACCAGTAAACGCTGCGCCCCTGTGCCCTCCGGCTTAAAAGCCAATACGTAGCGCCACGCCGGTGGTTGTTCACCATCTTGGCTGAGTTCAATGTCAATTTCTACCTCGGGGTCACGCCGGGCATGCAGACAACGCACCTTTGAAATGCCGCCCCGCTCAGCAACCGCCGCTTGCAACCCGCCGCCCTTGGTCTTACTGACATCGCGCAGAAATCGCAACGCGTCCAACAAATTGGACTTGCCCGAAGCGTTGGGGCCCAGGACGTAGGTCACATCGCGCAGAGGCAAATCCAGCGATTGGAAATTGCGCCAGTTTTTCAGTCGGATGTTGCTAATGAGCATAGTGTTGCCTTTGACGGGTAAAGAGGACTAAGCGACATTTTCCACCAGCGCCTGGGCCAGATGGGCTTGGGTGGATTGGCTGGCGGAGAGGCGCTGACGCAGGTCGGCGCACAGGCGGCGCAGCTGGGCTACGCGGGTGACGATGCGGGATTGTTCGGCGAGGGGTGGGAGTGGAATTGGTGTTCGCAATACAACCTCGCGCGATACGTTTTTCATGGAACTGCTTGTGCCAGAAGCGTTGGCAATGTAGTGCACACGAGCATGGTTCGCGTTGTTGCACAGGTTTAGAAAATCGCGGTTCATCAGACTTGAAACCTCCAGCCGGATGATCTTGTCGCTAAGCATCAACTTGGGCTCGGCGGTGCCGACGACCACAGAGCGGGCAACAAGCTCCTCAGTATTGGCACGCGAAAGTAGGAAGTCTCCGTCTTGAACTTCATATTCGGGCCGTGGGGCGAGGTCAGCGGGAAGCTCCTTGTTGGCGTTGGCATCAAACGCGCCCCATGAAACTGCGCTGACCTTCAAGACACCCCAATGTCCGCTGCGTCGAGGGCTACCGATACAAGTTGGACTCCAACCCGCTTCGCTGTCGTTAACCATGTAGCCAGTCTGCGTCCATTCCCAACCACTTGGCAACGCAAACGGCTGTTGATCCTCCGCAATCGGCGGCAGGGGTTTGTCGCGTTTGATCTTGCCCTCGGCGATGAGCTTGTCTTTCTCGGCGCGGATTTTTTTGAGGAGGGCGCTGGCGGGTTCGTCTTTCGGGTCTTGGGGGACGAGCAGGCCGCGCACGGCGAGTTGGAGGATGGTTTGCTCCAGGGCGTCTACGGCTTCGGGGCTGTCCAGCAGCAGGTCGAAGTGGGTGGCGATGCGGTGCCAATTTTTGGACAGTTCATCCGTCAGTTGCGCGGGCGTTTCGCTCTCGGTGAGCGTGGCCAGCAGGGTGCTGACGAGTTGGGCGTGTGCTGTGGCTGCTAGCTGGCCTTTGGCTTCGAGCGCGTCGCACAGGCGCATGAGTTCTTCGACGCGGGTGACGATGCGGGATTGTTCGGCGAGGGGTGGCAAGGGAATAAGGAATTGGCCGAGCTTGGCAATGCTCAAGCCTTCGCGCGACACACCAACCTGAACATCCATGACCGCTTGCTGCACATGCCGCGAAACCAGAACTTTGTGCAGAAAGGCATTCAATGCAGGAAGCGCCGTACGGACAATGGTGACGTGCTGGCTGACGTTGGCCTCATCGAAATCGCTTGGCACAACAGCGCATCGACCGATTGAGGCACCCGTAATGTTGAACAGTAAGTCGTTGGCCACCACGACGGTGCCAGCCATCTTTGCATGCGTTGCTAGCTTGATGTACGCGACAGCATCGAGGCGCAGCCCGTCGTCCCAGACGTTTTGCGAGCGCAAGAACTTTACGCCTGACGGCACATAAACTTCCCGGCCGCCAAGTGGCGTGCTGCCCGCGCCAATTTTCTGGAGCAGCGAGTTGAGGCGCACCCACTCCCACCCTTGCGGCAACTCAAACGGCTTTTCCTCCTCCGCAATCTCCGCCAGCGGCTTGTCGCGCTTGATCTTGCCCTTGGCAATCAGCCGGTCTTTCTCCGCCCGAATCTTCTTCAGCAGCCCACTCGCCGGTTCGTCGCTCGGGTCTTGCGGCACCAGCTTGCCTTGCACCGCCAGCGTCAAAATCAGCTCACGCAGGCGCGCGACGCCACCGGGGGCGGTGGCCAATAGATCTAAATTTGATAGCAACATGTGTACATTCCACGGGGTCTATAGGCCAATTCGACAGCAAAAATTAATTCGCTCCACGGCGTGGAGCGAATTTCAGTGGGTCAGAAGACCAGCGAGCAAAGGCGACCGCAGCTTGGCGAAAGGGTCAACCACCGTGACACCACGCCAGGTAAATCCGTCCTGAAAATCTTCACTCAGCAGCAGGCGGCAACGGTTCTCGGCAGCGACGGCCAAAATCAGGGCGTCCCACATTGGAAGCTGGTGGTCCACCAGGAGGTCAAGCGCAGCCTGAAAAGCAGTCCAGCTTGAATCGGCCACTTCAAAACTGTCTGCCCAGCCCAGTACAGCTTCGCGCGTGGCTGTGGATGAGCGCCGCGCTTTGCCGGTGAGTACTCGGGTCAACTCACCGAGTGTCTGCGCCGGTACAACAACGGACGCAACCGGTAGTTGCGCAATCAACTGCAACGCCGCGCTGCAGCGCAATTCATCGCCCAGACCTTCGGCGTAGGCTAGGATATTCGTATCTAGGGCAACGCGCATGAATCAGCCGCCTTTGTCCTCATACAGCGCGTCGCGCGTCCAATTGCGGGAACCGGAGATCTTGTTCTGGCGCAACCGGCTCAGCAAACTTTGACGGGCGATTTCGCGTTGCCCACTTTCAGGCATTGCAGGGCCAATGGTGGCCACGGGTTTGCCGCGCGACAGCACGGTGATGACTTCACCCGTGGCCACATCGCGCAGCAAGCCAGAGAAATGCCGATTGGCATCGGCGGCCGAAATGGTTTTCATGAAGCCCCTTTAAAGTAGTGTTAAGCACTACATTATCTCGTCAAACGGTTCCCGTCAAAGATTTGGCCAAAATTCCCCGCAACTCATCGCGCAGAGCCTGCGCCTCACCCTGCAACCGCGCGTAGTCCGCCAGCAGTTGCTCGGGGTCGTGGCTCACCGCGTCTACGGCGTGCGGGTTCTTCTGGTCCAGGTTATAGCCTGCGGCCTTGATCTGGTCGATGCCCACCTTCCAGGCGCGTTCGTTTTCTTGCCTGGAGGCAAAGCCGTCAAGCTCGCTGCCCCACCAGGCTTTCTCGGCATCGAACTCTTCGATGCGGATGGGCTTGGTCTTGTTGTAGTTTTTCACGCCGGCGGGGTACGGGTGTTCGTAGTACCAGACGTATTGGGTGGGCGTGCCCTTGGTGAAGAACAGCAGGTTGGTCTTGATGCCGGTGTAGGGCGCGAACACGCCGTTGGGCAGGCGCACGATGGTGTGCAGGTTGCACTCATTCAGCAACTGCTCTTTGATGCGCGTCTTGACGCCTTCGCCAAACAGGGTGCCGTCGGGCAGCACCAGCGCGGCGCGGCCGTGGGCTTTGAGAATGTGTTTGATGAGCACCAGAAACCGGTCGGCCGTTTCCTTGGTGCGCACACAATACTGTTTAGTTAGATAAAATACGAAGGGTTGGATGACACGGCTGATTGATGGGGTCTCCTCTGTTTCTCGCCCCGTAGTTGCTGGTTCTTTTTCTGACTCCTCGAATATTGCGTTTGCCTCGACTTGTCACAGCGCG
>JANYCG010000183.1 GCA_025360385.1 Burkholderiales bacterium
ACCGAGATTGACGAAGTACGCCGGATGATGCTGGTCCGCCACGCCCGCTACATGCCGGTGCTCGATGGCAAGACGCTGATGGGCGTGGTCTCGTTTTACGACGTGGCCAAGGCGGTGGTCGACGGCCAGGATTTTGAGAACCGCATGCTCAAGGCGTACATCCGTGACTGGCCGGTTGATGAGGTCGGCACCGACTCTTCGAAGCTCTAGCCCGCCCGAAGCGCTGCGACAATCCTGGGCGATGCGTCGCACTGGCGACCGGCCTTTTGTCATTGCTTCGAGAGTTTTCTCATGTCCGGCAGTACCTTCGGCGATCTGTTTCGCGTCACCAACTTTGGCGAGAGCCACGGCCCGGCTATTGGCTGCGTGATCGACGGCTGCCCGCCTGGCTTGGCCTTGAGCGAGGCCGACATTCAGGGCGACCTGGACCGGCGCCGCCCCGGCACCAGCCGCCATGTCACCCAGCGCAATGAGCCGGATGCTGTCGAAATCCTGAGCGGCGTTTACGAAGGCAAAACCACGGGCACACCGATCTGCCTGCTGATCAAAAACACCGACCAGCGCAGCAAGGACTACGGCAATATTCTGGCGTCGTTCCGGCCGGGCCATGCCGACTACACCTACTTGCACAAATACGGCCTGCGTGACCCGCGTGGCGGCGGCCGGGCCAGCGCCCGCATGACGGCACCCATGGTAGCGGCGGGCGCGGTCGCCAAAAAATGGCTGTTTGAAAAATACGGCACGCAGTTCCGGGCCTGCATGACGCAAATGGGCGACATGGCCATTCCTTTTGAGTCCTGGGGCCATGTCCCCAACAATCCGTTCTTCGCGCCAGTGGCCAACGTGCAGGCGCTGGAGGACTACATGGATGCCCTGCGCAAGGCGGGTGACTCGTGCGGCGCACGCATCCGCGTCAGCGCCAGCGGCGTGCCGGTGGGCCTGGGCGAGCCCTTGTTCGACAAAATGGATGCTGACATTGCCTGGGCCATGATGGGCGTCAATGCCGTCAAAGGTGTCGAAATCGGCGCCGGGTTTGCCAGCGTGGCGCAGCGCGGCACCGAGCATGGCGACTCCCCCACGCCGACCGGCTTCAAAACCAATCATGCCGGGGGCGTGCTGGGCGGCATCAGCACCGGGCAAGACCTGGAGGTGAGCGTGGCCATCAAGCCGACCAGTTCCATCGTGACGCCGCGCGAGTCGATCGACGTGGCGGGCAACCCGGTTGAAGTGGTCACCAAAGGGCGGCATGACCCCTGTGTCGGCATTCGGGCAGCACCCATTCTGGAGGCCATGCTGGCGCTGGTGGTGATGGACCACGCCCTGCGCCAGCGCGCCCAATGTGGCGACGTGCGCGTGGCCACGCCCGACGTGGAAGCCGTGCGCCGGCGTGGTTGAGCCAGCCTAAGCGTGGCCAGGCCCGCCGGACAGGCTGCGACGCAGGCCTCCTTCGCCACGTTGTCGGCCAGTTATTTCGCCCATATGGGGGTGTTTGGCCCCTATCTGCCCCTGTGGCTGCAAGCGCAGGGCCTGAGCCTGAACCACATCAGCCTGCTGGTCTCGCTGCAAGCCCTCACGCGCCTGCTGGCGCCTTATGGCTGGGGTGTCTTGAGCGACCGCAGCAGCCAGCCGGTCACCCTGTTGCGCCTGACAGCGTTCGCCGCCCTGGTGTGCTCTGTTGGCCTGTGGCTGGCTCCGTTTGGCCTGGGCCAGTGGTGGGGCGCGGCCTGGCTTGGCGTCGTGCTGTTTTTGCTCTTCATGAACACCAGCGCCATGTCGCCCCTGAACGAAGCGGCGCTGGTGCAGTGGGTCAGCGAGGAAGGGCGTTTCGACGGCAAACTTTATGGTCAGGTGCGGGTCTGGGGTTCGCTGGGGTTTTTGGTGGCGGTGCTGGCGGCGGGACGCTGGTTTGAAGGCGGTGGCATGGCGCATTTGCCGCATTTGACCTCGGCGATGCTGCTGGTGGTGCTGGCCAGCACGTTTGCGCTGCCCAACGTGCACAACGCGGCGCAGGGGCCACAACCCAGGCCGCCCGTCTGGCCGGTCTTGCGCCAACCCTTGATCGCCTGGTTTTTTGCCTCGGCTTTTTTCCACGTATTGGCGCACATGGGGGTTTACGTGTTTTTGTCCCTGTACCTGGACGCATTGGGCTACAGCAAAACCATGATTGGTCTGATGTGGGCGCTGGGTGTGGTGGTGGAGGTGGGGTGGTTCTTGACCCAAGGGCGCTGGCTGCCCAAGCTGTCACTGGCCGCCTGGCTGGTACTGTGTGCGCTGGCCACGGTGTTGCGCATGGGTTTGACCGCCGGTTTGGGCCAGTATTTGCTGGCCTTGTTGTTGGCGCAGGCCCTGCACGCCATCACGTTTGCAAGCCACCATTCGGCCTGCATCGCGATTTTGTCGCAGCACTTTGCGGGCCAGTTGCGTGGACGCGGTCAGGCGCTGTTCACCGTGATCGCCTACGGCGTGCCTGGCGTGGTGGGCGGAATTTTGGGCGGCACCCTGAGTTCGGAATTTGGCCTGGCCAGCGTCTTTTGGGCCAGCCTGGCCGTGAGCCTGGTGGCAAGTGCCTGCGCCTGGCGGGTTTGGCTTCTCAGCGGCAAACATTCAAACTTTTAACGCTATATAAAAAATAGCTGCGCAGGCTTTATTGACAGGAACTGTGGCCACTTTTTACTGAGCTTTTCTCGCAAATCGAGCGGCCAGGGCATCAGCGGCGGCAATCAGCAGGTGCTTGTCGCTGCCCACGCCGACCCTGGTCGCGCCCTGGGCCAGGCTGGGCTCGGCTTTGCCGTCCACGGTGAGGATGCCAATGGCTTTGTCGGCGGCCTTGGCCCTCTTGCCAATGGCCGTGGCATTGGCTGAAAAATCTGCCTTGCAGCACATCTTGATCCGAAGGACAGGAACTCGCGATGAGTGATGGCGCGCTTTCTTAGCCCAGCAACCGGAACGCTGGGCGCGTGCCGAACAAGACGCCGTGCTCCATGAAGCTGTCGTGGGGCACCGCCAAACGGAAGTCTTCGGTGACCAAAATCTCGCCGCCCCGGGCGGTGTCTTCACCCAGTTTGGAGGCGGCGTTGACCTCGGCGCCCCACACGTCCGCGCCGTCGATCAGCAAAACCTGACCCAGGCCCAGGCCAATGCAGACTTCAATGAATTCTTCAGGCGGGCGCCCCGGGTTGGCGGCATGGGTCGCGGCCACCATGGCGCGGGCGCAGGCCAGGGCTTGCGGGGCCTGGTTGAACACGGCCAGCAACGAGTCGCCTTCGCGCTTCAGGCAGGTGCCGCCGTGTTGGGCAATCAGCGGCAAAAACAGGTCTTCTGCCTCTTCGATCAGTTGCAAGAAATGCAGAATGCCGAACTCCTCGACCCGGCGTGAAACGCCGACCAGGTCGGTGAACATCACCGCTTGGACACAGCCAAACCGGGCGTGGATGGCAGCGTCAGTGGCAGCGCGGTCGGCACCGGGCGCTCTGCGCTGGGCCATCATCTGTTTGAGATCGTCTGCGTCTGACATGGGCTTATTCTCTCGGGTTTTGGATTTGGAAGGTGTCCTGGTGGATGATTATGACTCAAGTCCCCGTAAACTAAGCATAGTTAGCTATTTAAGTTGTAGCTAACGCCAAATCGGCGATTCGCGTTACAGTCAGCATCAGGAGGTTTTGAATGGACAGTCCTGATCCCGTTGTTTTGGCCCGGATCCAGTTTGCGGCCAACATGACTTTTCACATCTTGTTCCCGACCATCAGCATTTCGATGGGCTGGGCCTTGCTGTTTTTCAAAACCCGTTTCACGGGGACCGGGCAGGCTCACTGGATGGACGCCTACCAGTTCTGGGTAAAAATTTTTGCGCTCACCTTCGCCCTGGGCGTGGTCAGCGGCATCACCATGAGTTTCCAGTTTGGCACCAATTGGCCGGGCTTCATGACCACAGTCGGCAATGTGGCCGGGCCGCTGCTGGCGTATGAAGTGCTGACTGCGTTTTTTTTGGAAGCCACCATGCTGGGCATCATGCTGTTCGGGCGTGGCCGCGTGAGTGAACGGGTGCACACGCTGGCGACGTTTTTGGTGGCGGCTGGCACCACGGCTTCGGCCTTCTGGATCCTGGCGCTCAACTCCTGGATGCACACCCCGGCCGGCTTCGAGATGGTCAATGGCCAGGCCCACGTGACGAGTTGGCTAGAGGTGATCTTCAACCCCTCATTTCCCTACCGCTTCGCCCATATGCTGATCGCCTCGGGCCTGACCGTGTCATTTTTGCTGGCCGGCATCAGCGCCTACCGCTGGCTTAAAAATGACCGGGGTGCCGACGTGCTGGCATCGCTCAAAACCGGCCTCTGTGTGGCCGCCTTTTTGATCCCGATCCAAATTTTTGTGGGCGACCTGCATGGCCTGAACACACTGCACTACCAGCCTGCCAAAATTGCCGCGATGGAAGGCATCTGGGAGACGCAGTCGGGTGCGTCGGCGGTGTTGTTTGGGTGGCCGGACGCGGCCTCAAAGTCCAACAAGTTTGAAATTGCCATCCCCAAACTGGCCTCGTTTTACCTCACGCATGATTGGAACGGCGAGGTCAAGGGCATCAAGGCCTTTGGCGACAAACACCCGCCGGTGGCGCCGGTATTCTGGGCCTTTCGCATCATGGTAGGCACAGGCCTGCTGATGCTGGCGGTGAGCTGGTTTGGCGCCTGGAAAATCCGCACGCCGCAGCACTTTCCGGTTTGGCTGGCGCAGGTGCTCGTGGCCATGACCTTTGCCGGCTGGGTGGCCTTGATTGCCGGCTGGTACGTCACTGAAATTGGCCGACAACCCTGGTTGGTTTACGGCGTGCTGACGGCGGCGCAGGCGGCTTCCCAAGTGCCGGCAGGCCCGATTGCGCTGACGCTGGCGCTGTACCTCACGCTCTACGTGGCGCTGCTGTTTTCTTATGCGCGGGTGGTGTTCCATCTGGCCAAAAAAGCGACACTCAAAGAGGCTTTGACAGGCGGGCCGGGCACTGATGCCGGCGCCACACCCGCCAATGCCCTGAATGGCCGGGTGCAACATGTCTGAGCTGACCCGCCTTATTCCGGACCTGACCCAGACCGCTGGCTGGCTGCCCCTTGTGTTTGCTGGCGTGATGGCCCTGGCCATGCTGGCCTATGTCATTTTGGACGGTTACGACCTGGGTGTCGGCGTGTTGCTGATGCAGGCCGGTGGCGAAGCACACAAAGACACCATGATCGCCAGCATTGGCCCGTTTTGGGATGCCAACGAAACCTGGCTGGTGCTGGGTGTGGGGGTGTTGCTGGTGGCGTTCCCGATGGCCCACGGCATGATTTTGGGTGCCTTGTATTTGCCGGTGGCATTGATGTTGATCGGCTTGACCCTGCGTGGTGTGGCGTTTGACTTTCGGGTGAAGGCCCGTCACGAGCACAAACCGCTGTGGGACCGGGCGTTTTTTGCCGGTTCTTTGTTGGCCGCATGGTCGCAGGGCTTCATGCTGGGCGGCCTGATCACCGGCTTCAAAAGTTACCTGTGGGGCTACCTGTTCAGCGCTGTGATCGGCTTGTGCCTGGTGGCCGCCTACTGTCTGCTCGGCGCGGGCTGGCTGATCATGAAGACGCAGGGGCCCTTGCAGCTCAAGGCAGTGGGCTGGGCGCGCGCCAGCCTGGCCTTTACCGCAGTGGGCATTGGTGCGATTTCGCTGGCCACGCCGCTAGTGAGCGCCCGGATCTTCGACAAGTGGTTCAGCTTTCCAAATCTGGTGATGTTGCTGCCGATCCCGGCCATGACCCTGGTGCTATTGTTTCTGACGGCGCGAAGCCTCAAGCGCCTGCCTACCCGTTTGGCGCTTGACAATTCCTTCGGCGCGGGCGAGCCGTTTGCCTGCACTGTGGGCGTGTTTTTGCTGTCTTTTTACGGCCTGGCTTTCAGTCTGTTTCCTTGGCTGGTGGTCGACCGCATCACGATCTGGCAGGCGGCCAGCGCGCCTGAGGCCCTGCTGGTGATTTTTTATGGCGCTGCGCTTGTGTTGCCCGTGATCATTGGCTATACGGTGTACGCCTACCGGGTGTTTTGGGGCAAAACCGGCGAGCTGAAATACTGAGGGGCTTTTTGCCTCTAAAGCCAATGTTCAGGGCCTAAAGTGCCAAATGTCCCTGTCAATGCTGAATAGTTAGCTATGCTAAATATAGTGAATATTGCCCCGGCCCGGCACCCTTAAATCAAATTGCGCATGGACCGCGCAGTCTCCTGCAGCACCGGCAACACCCGGCGCAAGGCGTTGTCGGCGCTTTCGGTGCCCATGGGCATGGTGATGTTCAAGGCACCCACCAGGTCGCCGCGCAGGTCAACCACCGGCACGGCGATGCCGCGCATCCCCAGTTCAAGCTGCTGCTCCGACAGACACCAGTGCTGCCGGGCAATTTGCGCCATCTGGCTGCGCAGCTCCTCCAGGCTGGTGACGGTGTGGCTGGTGTAGGGTTTGAGCGGGTGGGTGGCCAGCCATTGCTCGCGCCAGGGCGGCTCGCTCAAGGCCAGCAGCAACAGGCCCGAGGCCGTGACCTGCGCCTGCACCCGCGCCCCGACCACATAGCCGGTGTTCATGTACATGTTGGAGCCGTTGCGCGCCAGATAAACGATGTCGCCACCGTCCAGCACGCTCAAAAATGCGGTTTCAGACGTGCCTGCCGTGATGCGCTGCAAAAACGGCTGGGCAATGCGCGGCAGCCTGGCCGATTCAATGTACGACTGCCCCAGGCGCAACACCCCGGGCGTGAGCCAGAACAGCTTGCCGTCGGAGGCCACATAACCCAGGTGTGCCAAGGTCAACAAGTGGCGGCGCGCAACCGTGCGGGCCAAGCCTGTGCGCGTGCCCACCTGGGCAGCGGTGAGGCGCGGGTTGGCGTAGTCAAAGGTTTCGATGATGGACAGACCTTTTTGCAGGCCGGCAATCCAGTCGCGTTTGTCCAGACCGGCTTGCGGACCGGCTTGCAGACCGCGCGGCGGCGCAATGGCCTTCACGGGCTGTGTGCCCAGCGCCGGTGGACGCGCCTGGCCACCCTTGAGGGCCGGGCGGCGGATCGTGTGAGGGACGGAGGGTGGCAGGGGCGCGGCCATGGCGAATGGGCCAGTATCGGGGCTAACCCTTTGAAGGAGCGATTGTCGAACAATTATGTCTGATCATCGCACAATTTTAAAAATGGTTGAATGCCGCTTTTGACCTTCACCGCTACAGTTCAGCAAGTTGCCCAGTGTTCTGCCGCCGCGGGTGTGTGCTTGGCCCCGGCCCATTTGCGGGACAACCCTGTCAACTCGGCTTGCGGCCGCTGGGATAATAGTTTGGTGCGACACGCTTCTTTTGATCCATCGCAGTTTTGGTTCGTAATTTACCCGAGGATTTTTAAATGCATAAACGAAATACTTTGAAATTAATAGCAGCTTGCGCATTGTTGGCGGGGACTTGCGCCACTTACGCCCAAGACACTATCAAAATTGCGAACATTGTGGAGCTGTCAGGCGGCGGCGTGGTGTCGGGTACCAACTTTCGCGACGGCATCAAGCTGGCGGTGGGCGAAATCAATGCCGCAGGCGGCATTTTGGGCAAAAAAATTGTAGTGACCGACATGGACACCCAGACCAACCCTGGCGTGGCCAAGGGCCTGGCGCAAAAAGCCATTGACGACGGCGTGTTTGCCATTTTTGGCCCGGTGTTCTCGGGCTCCATTTTGGTGTCCATGGCCGAAACGCGCAAAGCCGAAGTGCCCAACTGGACCGGCGGCGAGGCCAGCGCCATCACGGCACAGGGCAACCCATATATTTTTCGGACCAGCTTTGGCCAGTCCAGCTCTTTCCCCAAAATCACCAAATACATCACCGGCAAATACAAGACCCTTGCCGTGATCTACCAGAACAACGACTTCGGCAAGGGCGGGCGTGATGCCATCGTCAAGCTGCTGGACGGCAGCCCGACCAAAATCGTTACGGAAATCGCGACCGACCAGGGCCAGGTGGACTTCTCGTCAGCGGTGGTGCGCGCCAAGGCCGCCAACCCCGACGCCGTGTTTGTCTACGTGACCGAAGAAGAGTCTGCCCGCGCCCTGCGTGAGTTCAAAAAGCAGGGCTTCACCAAGCCGCTGATTGGCGAGACCACCCTGACCGGCCAGAAGGTGATCGAGCTGGCGGGCGACTCCGCCAATGGCGCGTTCGCCCACGTTGGCTTGACGGTGGACGCGCCCATTCCCGAAATGCTGGCCTACAAGGCCAAGTTCTACCAGGCCTACAAGTACATTTCCGACCACAACGGCATCAAGGGCTACACCGGCATTTACACCATGAAAGCCGCCATTGAAAAAGTCGGCAAGGTTGACCGCAAAGCTGTCGCCCAGGCCATGCATGGCCTGAAACTCAGCGCCAAAAAACACCCTGGCATCATCATGGACGTGGCCTTTGACAACAATGGTGACCTGGATCGCGAAAGCTTCTTGGTGGAAGTCAAAAACGGCCGTCAGGAGGTGGTCTCGTTGCTGCCCCCGATCAACCCGATTGTTGAGCCCGTCAAAAAGTAATTTCACGACACAGGCGTGCCCTGGTTTTGCTCGTGACAAGGCAGTCTCGGTGCAAACTCAGGGCCTTTTTATGAGCGGTCGTCGGCCCGCAAAGGGGATAACGTGACTGATTTTTTCCAGCTTTTCTTCAGCGGCCTGGCCACTGGCAGCATTTATGGCCTGGCGGCTCTGGGCTTCACCCTGCTGTGGCAAGCGGCCGGAACGATCAACTTTGCACAGGGCGAATTTGTGATGCTGCCGGCCTTTGGCATGCTGGCCTTCATGGCAATGGGCGCGCCGTTCCCGGTCAGCGTGTTGTTGTCGGCACTGGTCTCGGTGGTGGTGCTGGGCTGGGTCTTCAAGCGCGGCGTAGTGGATCCCCTGTTCAAGTTTGGCATGATGCCCATCGTGGTGGCCACCATTGGCCTGTCCATCGTCATGCGCAATGCGGTCAAGGCCGGTTACAGCGCCGAACCGCACCCCTTTCCCAGTCTGTTTTCGGACGCCCTGTTCAAGGTGGGTGGTGCCACGGTCAGCATGTCTGACGTTGGCACCTTGGTGTTTGCCCTGGTCATTGTGTTTGGCACGCAAGCGTTTTTGAGCAAGACCGTCACCGGCCGCGCCATGCAGGCCGTGGCGCAAAACACCGAGAGCGCCAGTGTGCTGGGCATCAACGTGCCGCGCATGATTTTTTACACCTTTGCCATCAATGCCGTGCTGGCCACGGCGGCGGCAGTGCTGATTGCCCCGACTTACCTGGCCAAATTCGACATGGGCGAAGGCCTGGGCACCAAGGCATTTTTTGCCGCCATCATTGGCGGGTTCAACAACTCGCGCGGCGCTTTGCTCGGCGGATTGCTGGTGGGCGTGAGCGAGAACCTGGCTGCAGCCTACATCTCGCCCGCTTACAAGGATGCCGTGGCCCTGCTGATTTTCATGGTCGTGATCCTCTTCAAGCCGCAAGGCCTGCTGGGCAAAAAAGAGGAGCGCAAGGTATGAAAAAAGCCAACTTGTTTTTGATCGCTGCCAGCGCCCTGTTTTTGCTGGTTTTGCCGCAATTTCTGAAAAACTACGGCATTTACCTGATGAGTTACTGGCTGGTGTTTGTGCTGGCCATCATGGGCCTGAACCTGACTGTCGGCTACGCGGGTCAAAAGTCACTCGGCCACGCCGCTTTTTTCGGACTGGGCGCGTATGCGGTCGCCATCTTGTTGAAGGCGGGCTTCAGTTGGTGGCTGGGTTTGCCGGTGGGCATGCTGGTCTGTTTTGCCACCGGCATCGTGCTGGGGTTTCCCGCGCTGCGGGTGCAGACGATTTACCTGGCCTTTGCCACATTGGGGTTCAATACGGCAATCTGGCTGGTGATGCGTAATGAAGAGTGGCTGACGGGCGGCACCTACGGCATGAACAACATCCCGCGCCCGTCGCTGTTCGGGGTTTCGCTGGACAGCAATTTGCGTTACTACTATTTCATTCTGGCCGTCGTGCTGGTGTTTGCACTGCTGTTGGCCGGGCTGTTGCGGTCGCCTTGGGGCAAGGCTTTCACCGCCCTGCGCGACAACCCGATCCGCGCCGAGAGCCTGGGGGTGGACATCCGCAACTACACCCTGTTGTCATTCGCCATTGGCGCGGTGTATGCCGGCGTGGCCGGCGCCCTGTTTGCGTCCCTGGTCCAGTACATCGAGCCCGGGCCGTTTGCCGTGGGTGTCTCCATCATGATGTACCTGATGGTGGTCGTGGGTGGACCGGGTTACTTCCTGGGGCCGGTGCTGGGCGCAGCGGTGGGCGTGGTGTTGCCGGAATGGGCGCGTGATGTGCCGGGGGTTGCAGACTGGTATTTGCCGCTGTTTGGGGCCATGGTGGTGCTGATGATGATTTGGCTGCCCGACGGGCTGCTGAGTTTGCCAGACCGCCTCAAGGCCAAGCGAGATTCCAAACTGGCCAGCGCCAAACGTGCGGCCGCCGTGAGCAGCATGGGGCTGCAATCATGAGCGCTTCCCTCCTCAAAGTGGCGGGCCTCAAAAAAGCCTATGGCGCCATCCAGGCGGTGGGCGGCGTCAGTTTTGAAGTCATGCCGGGTGAGATTTTTGGCGTGATTGGCCCCAACGGCTCTGGCAAAACCACACTGTTCAATTCCATGCTGGGGCAGATTACGCCCGATGCGGGCACGATTGAACTCAAGGGCGAAGATGTCAGCAAACTGGGGCCGCTGGAATTGAGCCGCCGCGGCGTGGGCCGCACCTTCCAGACGCTCCAGGTGTTTGGCAAGATGTCGGTGCGCGACAACCTGATTGTCGCGGCGCAGGAGCACCGGGGCACGATGCTGGGCCGGATGTTCTCCAAAGACGATCTGTCTTTGGGCGACAAGGCCGATGCCTTGATCAAACAGTTCCGTATTGAGCACGTGGCGCAATTGAAGGCCGGCACCCTCAGTTATGGCCAGCAAAAGTTGGTGGACATTGCCATGGCCTTCATGAGCGAGCCAGACCTCGTGCTGCTGGACGAACCCTGCGCGGGCGTCAACCCTTCGCTGGTCGGCGGCATATCAAGCTTGCTCAAAGACCTCAACCAGAATCCAAAGTTCGGCAAAAAAAGCTCTTTCGTCGTGATCGAGCACAACATGGATTTCGTGATGGACTTGTGCCACCGCATCATGGTGATGGTCGAGGGCCAGGTCATGGCCATCGGGACGCCAGCCGAAATCCGCGCCAACAAACAGGTGCTCGACGCCTACCTGGGAGCCTGATGATGAGCGCCGCAGCCAACAGCAACACCGACACCAGCGCCAACACCGACACCAACGCGGCAACGCCCGCAGGCAGATCCAACGATGTCAGCGACATCTGCATCGAGTTTGACAAGGTCCTGGCCGGCTACAAGGATTTCATGATCCTGAACAACCTGAGCCTCAAGGTCAAACGCGGCAAGATCACGCTGCTGCTCGGGCCCAACGGCGCGGGCAAATCCACCGTGCTCAAAACCCTGTTTGGGCTGCTCACGCCGCGCCAGGGCAGGGTGCTGCTGGACGGCGTGGACATCAGCGGGTCTGACCCCAAATCCTTGCTGGCCAAAGGCATTGCATTTGTGCCGCAGGGGCGCAACCTGTTTCCTCAACTCACCGTGATGGAAAACCTGGAACTCGGCGGCATCACGCTGGGCCAAAAAACCACGCGGGAACGCATCCCGGAAATACTGAAACTGTTCCCCAGGGTATCGCAGCGCATCAACAGCCAGGCCAGCGCCTTGTCGGGCGGCGAGCAAAAACAGCTGGAAGTGGGGCGTGCCCTGCTGCTGCGGCCCAAGGTGCTGCTGATCGACGAGCCATCGATTGGACTGTCGCCCATCGTCGTGCAGGACGTGTTCAGGCTGCTGCGCAAACTCGCCGACGAGGGCACCACGGTGTTAATGGTGGAGCAAAACGTCAAGAGTGCGCTGAAGATGGCGGACGAAGCCATCGCGCTGGAGTCTGGCCGCCTGGTGTTGCACCGCAAGGCCGATGAGCTGCTGGCAGACCCGAACATCGAGCGCCTGTTTTTGGGCGGCGCCCACGCGCCCGCTGCACCTGCGCCTGTCGCCGCATAATCGCAGCAGACCACATTTGGAGTTGACGCATGGGAAGTACACAAGTTGGAAATACACAAGCGGGAATAACACAAGCGGGACCTCAGGCCACGGGCACGGCGCGCGAAGAGATCGTTGAAGGCAGCAACCCGCTGGGGCTGGAGGGCATTGAGTTCATCGAATACGCCACCGCCAAACCGCAGGCCCTGGGCCAGGTGCTGGAGACCATGGGCTTTCGCCCCATCGCGCGGCACCGCTCACGCGAGGTTTTGCTGTACCGCCAGGGCGACATCAACATCATTGTCAATGCCCACAGCAACGGGCTAGAACTGTCGGACAAACCCGCCATCACAGCCATCGCCCTGCGCGTGCGTGACGCAGGCGCGGCTTACCGGCGTGCGTTGGATCGGGGCGCCTGGGCCGTGCCGATGCAAGTTGAGGTGATGGAGCTGAACATTCCCGCCGTGCATGGGGTCGGCGCCAGCCGCATTTATTTTGTCGACCGCCACAAAGAATTCTCGATTTATGACGTGGACTTCACCCCGATCCCGACGGTGGATCAGCGGCCGCCGGGGGTTGCGGGCCTGCATTTTTTTGGCATCGTGCAGTACATCGGCAATGACCGCACAGAAGACTGGACCGAGTTTTATGGTGCACTGTTTGGTTTCACGGCTTTGCCCAGCGAAGAGCGCTTTGGCATTTTGCCCAAAGGCCGGATTTTAAAAAGTCCGTGCCAGAGTTTTTACCTGCAACTGATCGAACCCGAACCCACCGTGCTGGACGTAGAAGACGACGAATGTTTCCAGCGCCTGGGCCTGGGCACGCCCGACGTGCCGGCAACGGTGGCGCAACTGCAAAAACGTGGCGTCGAATTTTTGGCCTCCAAAGGGCAGGGCGCAGAGCAACGGGGGGCGTTGACGCGCACGCTGATGGGCAGCGTCATGTTTGAACTTGTGCACGACGAGCGACGCTGACATGAGCCAGTTCGAAGGCAATATCGACGATTTCGGCATGGACACGATCACGCTGGCCGGGCCGCTCAAGGCCAAGCTGGACGCGATCAAACAGGCCGGCTTCACACAGGTGATGTTGTTGGCGCGGGACCTTGTCGGCCACCCCGACGGCTGGCGGGCCGCGGTGCAGGAAATCAAGGACAGCGGCCTGCGCGTGACGGGCTTTCAGGTGCTGCGCGACTTTGAGGGTCTCTCTGGCCACCTGCATGACTACAAGGTGGACATCGCCAAGTCCATGCTGGAGATGTGCCATGCCCTGGGCTGCGGCGTGATGCTGGCCTGCTCCAGCACCTCCACCCATGCCTCGGGTGAGCAGTCGGCCATCGTCAAAGACCTGCGCAAGCTGGCCATGCTGGCCATCACCAAGGACATCAAAATCGCGTTCGAGGGCCTGTCCTGGGGCCGCACCATCAACGAGTTTCCACAAGCCTGGGACGTGATCTCGCAGGCGGACATGCCCAACCTGGGCCTGGGGTTTGACTCGTTCCACATGTTCGCGGCTAAAACCCCGCTGGAAGACCTCGAACTGGTGGACCCGTCCAAAATTTTCCTGGTGCAGCTGGCCGATTTCATGTGGACTGAGATCAAGTCCATGGAAGAGCGCATGAACACAGCGCGCACCTTTCGCGTGTTCCCCGGTGAAGGCGTGCACAGCGCGGCACTTGCGGCACTTACCCTGAAGCTGCACCAGATGGGTTACCGGGGCGATTACAGCTTTGAGGTCTTCAACGACGATTACCAGGCCCTGCCCCTGCCCACCGTCGCCGCACGCGCCAGGCGGTCTGCCTTGTGGCTTGGTGAGGGTGTTTTACGCCGATCAGTGCCGCTGCCCAACCAGATTCGGTTGCGGCGCTGATGTCAGCCCTGATTTCCCCTTGCAGAGTCAAGGTGGCCAGCCATGATTGAAATTGACGAAAGCGACGTTGAAATCACAGCCATACGGGCGCAAGGTGCGGGTGGCCAGAACGTCAACAAGGTCAGCAGCGCGATTCATCTCAGGTTTGACATTGCAGCGTCCAGCCTGCCCGACGCTGTAAAAGCCCGCGTTTTGGCCCTGCCGGACAAGCGCATCACAGCCGAGGGTGTGTTGGTCTTGAAGGCGCAAAGCCACCGCACCCAGGACATGAACAAGCTTGACGCGTTTGCCCGCCTGCATGAGCTGGTCAACAGCGTGGCCGTGCCACCCAAACCCCGCCGCGCCACCAAGCCCAGTTATGCCTCCAAGTTGCGGCGTCTGGACGGCAAAAGCCAACGCGCCGAGACCAAAACCCTGCGCGCACGGGTCAGCGAGTAAATATAAAAATGATAGCTAACTATTCATATTTCAAGGGAACATTTGGCACTTTTTCCTTTGAAGTCCGATGACATCACCCCACCAGCCGCCGTTCGGCATCACAGGCGCAATTGGCCAAACCCGCTGATTTTTCCAAACTTTGCAAACCCGCCACGACTTTCACAAGGCACGCTCCCCATGACACAAACCAAAGCTTCGCCAGCCGCCCCGGTCGCGCTGATCACCGGGGCCAATACCGGCATTGGCCTGGTCGCGGCCCGCGAGTTGTGCCGCCAGGGCTTGCAGGTGTTCATCGCCTGCCGCACGGCGGCCACGGGCCAGGCGGCGGTGGATGTGATTCGCCAGCAGGTGCCCGCTGCGCAGCTTGAACTGCTGTCGCTCGATTTGGGTGATTTCGCGTCGGTGCGCCGCTGCGCCGAGGCGTTTTTGGCGCGCGGCCTGCCTTTGCATTTGCTGGTCAACAATGCCGGCCTGGCGGGTGGCAAGGGTCTGACCGCATCGGGCTTTGAGCTGGCCTTTGGCACCAACCACCTGGGCCATTTTCTACTGACCCAATTGCTGCTCGACAATATCAAAAGCGCGTCGTCGCCAGCCATGCCAGGGCGCATCGTCACAGTGGCCAGCCGCGCCCACTACCGTGTGCCAGCCTGGAACTGGGAGGCCTTGCAACACCCCACCAAAAGCGCCGTGGGCTTGGCGGAGTATGGGGTCTCCAAACTTGCCAATGTCTTGTTCAGCGCCGAGCTGGCGCGGCGGCTGGCGGGCGCCCATGTCCACACCTACGCGCTGCATCCAGGCGTGGTCGCCTCTGACGTGTGGCGTGCCGTGCCTGCGCCTATCCGCTGGCTGATCAAACGCGGAATGATCACCACTGAAGAAGGCGCGCTGACCACGCTGCATTGCGCCACTTCGCCTTTGTTAGTCAACCAGACCGGCCTGTATTACGACCAATGCCAGGTTAAACCGGCCAGTGCGCTGGGACAGGATGCAGGGCTTGCGGCCGAGTTGTGGCTGCGCAGCGAGGCATGGGTGCGCTAAAGCCGCCTATGCGTCAGGCTTTTGGAAAATCAGCGTAAGCTGCCTCGTCCATCAGCGCTTCCAACTCTTTTGGGTTTGACAGCTTGACGCGCAGAAACCAGCCGGCACCCAACGGGTCGGTGTTGGCCAGCGCCGGGTCAGCCCGCAGGGCTTCATTGACTTCAGTCACCGTACCGGTGGCAGGCATGACCACATCAGCGGCCGCCTTGACGGACTCCACAACGGCGGCCACGTCTTTGGCCAGGATGTTTTTGCCAATTTCAGGCAGGTCGACAAACACAATGTCGCCCAGGGTCTCTTGCGCGTGCAGGGTGATGCCGACCGTGGCGACGTTGCCGTCGGCGCGTATCCAGACGTGGTCTTCAGTGTATTGGGTCGTCACAAAGTCTCTCCAGATTGAATGCGCCCGCCAACGGGCGCGAATCCATGATGGTAACGGGTGACCGCCAGGGACAGGTCGCAGCTTTGCGACGCAGCTTTGGGTCACTTTGCAGCGCAGCGCAGCGCCACTTTCAGGGCACCGTCAGCTTCACCGCATCAGGATTTTCGCGCACGTATTCGCGGATGATGTCTTCAAAACTGGCCTCTGGCAGCAAGCCCAATCCTTTGGCTCGCACGGCGTTGATCCGGGCCGGCCAGGTTTTGACAATTTTTCGGATGACGGGGTCGGGCGTCCAGTCAATCAGGGCAGCGGCGGTGGGGCCTGCAACGCGTTCAAGGGCTGCTGCCATTTGGCCCGTGGTGGCAGTCAGGGCAGGCAGATTCAAAGCAGTGCGTGGGCCCCAGGCCGCATCCGTCGTTTCAGCCGCGCGGATGATGCCCTGGATGGTCAGGCCAGGGGATGACAGCGCCACTTCGGTGTCGGGTGAAACCGGGCACGCACCCTTCAGGCCCGACAGCGGTTCACGGATCATGCCGCTGAAAAAGCTCGACGCTGCGCCATTGGGTTTGCCCGGGCGCACGCTCACCGTCATCAAACGCACATTGCGGCCGCGCACGAAGCCCTTGCGCGTGAAGTCGGCGTTCAGTTGCTCGCCAATGAATTTCTG
>JANYCG010000184.1 GCA_025360385.1 Burkholderiales bacterium
GCAAATCAAACGCGAAAACGACCTGGCCGATGAAGATTCGCCCGCCCGCAAGGGCGGGCGTGGATTGAAACATGCTGGCGCTGGCGGCAAGTGTGGGCTACCCGGGGATTCGCCCGCCCGCAAGGGCGGGCGTGGATTGAAACATGCCCAGGTGCTTGGCGATGGCTTGTTGGGTCGGGATTCGCCCGCCCGCAAGGGCGGGCGTGGATTGAAACGATCAGCTGCACGATGGCACGCTCAACCGCTTTGGATTCGCCCGCCCGCAAGGGCGGGCGTGGATTGAAACAGCAGCCTGCACCCCTACCAGCGCGAAGGCGCATTGATTCGCCCGCCCGCAAGGGCGGGCGTGGATTGAAACCTGCGGAAAGCAGATTGCTGGCCTTGGGTCGACGTGATTCGCCCGCCCGCAAGGGCGGGCGTGGATTGAAACCAGTCCGGCGAATTGCAATTGCAGCCACTGAGTGCGATTCGCCCGCCCGCAAGGGCGGGCGTGGATTGAAACACGCCCAAAACCGTAGTCGTCGAGATTCGCGGCGGATTCGCCCGCCCGCAAGGGCGGGCGTGGATTGAAACTTCTATATCGATCCGCCCTATTGGGACTGCGAGGGATTCGCCCGCCCGCAAGGGCGGGCGTGGATTGAAACAAATGATGAATAAGCCACGAACGGGGCGTTGTGCGATTCGCCCGCCCGCAAGGGCGGGCGTGGATTGAAACGCGGCGCAGGTGGTGGTGGTGGTGGTGGTGCGTCGATTCGCCCGCCCGCAAGGGCGGGCGTGGATTGAAACATGAATTGGTTCACTCGCGGCAAAATTACGTCATGATTCGCCCGCCCGCAAGGGCGGGCGTGGATTGAAACGCGGCAGGCATCACGGCCTCGATGCCGCGACGATAGATTCGCCCGCCCGCAAGGGCGGGCGTGGATTGAAACAAAAATGTCCATGATTGACCCCGAAGCGGTCCAATGATTCGCCCGCCCGCAAGGGCGGGCGTGGATTGAAACGCCGCCCTGCTGGCCCTGACCGGCACCCGCGCCCGATTCGCCCGCCCGCAAGGTCGGGCGTGGATTGAAACAAGTCCATGTCAGGCACGCCTCTCCAGAGGAACGCTTCGTCGGCAAGTCGGCTTCGCGCCCCTGAGCTTTCACGTCAGACGGCGAATCCGACGGTCACTTGCACTTCGCCGTTGGGATGTGTAGACTTCCACACAAGGAGTGCAACATGGCTACAAATCTTGCTTTAGATCCGTCCCTGCTTGATCGCGTTGTCGCAGTGAGTGGGGAGTCCACGAAAAGGGCGGCGGTGACGCTTGCGCTGAAGGAGTTCATCGCCAGGCGCGAGCAACGGCGTGTCTCCGAGCTATTTGGAAAGCTGGAGTGGGACTCTACCTACGATTACAAGGCTGAGCGTTCAAGATCATGACGCTGCTCGTCGACACCAGCGTCTGGTCTTTGGCATTGCGGCGCGATGGCCCGGTTGAAACAAGAGAGGTCATCGCCCTTCGCGAAGCGCTCAATGGCGCAGACTCTGTCGTTACAACAGGCCTTGTTCTTCAGGAGCTGTTGCAGGGATTTAGTGGCCCGAAAGCGAAGGAAGCCATTGTCGAGCGTTTTGGCGCACTGCCATTGATTCAACCCGACCGCCAGGATCATATTGCCGCCGCCGAGGTTCGAAATGCCTGTCGAAGACGCGGTGTGCAAATTGGCACGATTGACGCGCTGCTTGTGCAGCTATGCGGGCGCTACGAGATGACGCTGCTGTCCTCAGACAAAGACTTTGCAAATGCAGTGCGCCATGTTCCGTTCAAGTTGTGGGGCAGTGCGTGAGGTGCCAGTCGGATCGCCCAATTTACCCCCAGCCTCACTGCAATTGCGACAACCTGTCCTGCGTCGCCAATTCAACAGCACGCTCGGCATCCTGCGGCAATAGCAACCGCTGGGCCATCGCCTCTGCCGCAGCAGCGCGCACGGCAGCAACATAGGCCGCGTTGTCCGCATACCGCTCAACCACGGATAGACGCGGATCACCCGAAGCCTCTCGTTCCGCACGCGTGGCAGCGAACGGAACCACGGCCCCCTGCAGCGGAAACAGGGTTCCGGCACCGTAACCTGCCGCACGCGGGTTCCAACCGGTGTAGGTGGCGCGCGGCACGGCCAGCGGCAACATGCGGATGCCGGCGATGGCCATGCCGTCTTTGTCGGCGCGGGGGACGAACACGGGGTACTGGCCCAGCACCTTGGGTGGGAAGACGGTTCTGTCGGTGAAAGCCGCGCCGGTGTAAATGCCGGTGAACGGCAGGCCCGGAATACCCCGAGGCACGGCGTCAGCGGCCTCCACCAGCGTGCCATGGGCGCGCATGGGCACACGGCTTGCGGGCGGCTCCACACCTTCGCTGATCCAGGCCTGCATGGCGGTCAGCAGCGCGCGCATCGGCGGGCCGGCGTGCATCGGGTTCACGGGCAGTGCCATGGTGGGGGCGCGGCGCATGCGCTCGCCGGCCACGCTGTAGTGCGGTGTGCCCGCAATCATGTAGGCCCGCACATCGGGCGGCAAGTCCAGATGGTTGCCGGCGGCATCGGTGACGAGCAGGGACGCGCGGGAGGCCCACCATTCATGTTCGCTGTCGGTTTGCATCACGCGCGGGCAGGTGGCGTTCAGGCGGCAGCGCTGCATCAAGCCGTCACGGCGGCCGCTCAGCGGGTCCACCAGGCTTTGGTAGGTGAAGGGGAAAGTGTCGGCCAGCCAGGCCGGGTCTTGCGGATGCCGCGCATTGCGGCCAGGCAGGCCAAAGCGGTCGTTCAGCGCGATGCGCCGGCCACCGCCGATGTGCGGCATCAAGCCGTCGAACACCATGGCGCCGGCAAGGTCCTGGTTGAAGCCGAGGTACAGAAAATCGCGCAGGAAGCGCCCGGACTGCGACACGCCAAAACCAATGGCGCGCTGGACGGGGGCATTTCCTGCGGCCAGCGGGTTCGCTGAAGTCGCGTTTCTCCGCAGAAACGACACCACATCGCGCGTGGCGGCAAACCCCAGGCCGAGCACGATGGGGTCGCGGGCCGTGTAAGTCACCTCGTAGAGCGCACCCGCATCGAAGCCGCTGGCGGGACGGGTGATTTCGACCGTCTGGGCACCCGTGGCGCGAATGGTCAGGCCTGCCGGTGTCTCCCGGAGTGCATCCCACTTCGGCCGCACCGTCACGGCCAGTGTTGACGGGTCCGCAATCGGCCACGACAGGGTCGCGGTGGCCGGTGTACGCATGTGGTCGAACAGGAATTCGTCGCGTGCCGGGCCGGTCACGCCGCGCAACACGGGCGCTGCGAGAGCGAGCTGGTTCGGCTGCGAAGGGATGTCCGCCTGCCAGCCAATCCACGCCATGGTGTAGCCCTGCGCATGCAAAAAGCCGATGCCCGCGTCCGCTGGTTTGTCGGCGTTGTTGCCGCCCGGCATGGGCGTGTCGTCGAACAGCTGGGGTGCCAGCTTGGTGCCCCGGTTGGGGATGTCAACCAGCAGGGTGCCGTTGGCGCGGCGCGGGTCGGCGGGACGCAGCAGCACGACGTCTGCCATCGCTTCGACCAGGCCTTTGTCATTGCGCGCTGCTTTGTCGATGTCAGCGATCACGGCGTTGCGCGGATCAGCCGGGTCAACGGCAATGGTCGCTCGCGCCGTGATCTTCACGTAGGGCCCGACGTTGCCAAAACTTCGCCCCTCGAAGGCCGGCGTACTTTGCAGCACCTCAAAGCGCGTTACCTCGGCGTTGGCGGCGACACTGGCCGTGAGTGATACGAACAGGGTCGCGCAAAACGCGGCTATGTGGAACTTGAACATGGTTGATTGACTTTCTTCAGGATAGTTCGCGCTGACCTTGTGCATTATGGGCCTGGAGGCCGGTCTCTGGACAGGCAGGAACAACGACGGCCGAACTGCGGCGGTTCTGGCTGGACGCAAGCTAGGGCAAAGTCTTCCACGCCGCAAAACACAGGCCGGTGCCGGTCAGCGCCGCACTGCGGTAACCCGGAATGTAGTCAAGCCATTCCACGTCCAGCTCACGCGCCATCTCGCCCACCACCAGCCAGTTGCGGATTTCGGAGCTGCCGGCCTGGAGATGTTTGGGGTCCAGTGCGGCAAGCGTGGCGCTGTCCTTGTTGCGGATGGCGGTGATGATTTTCTGGTCCAGTGCTTCGTCCACCACAAAATGGCTCAGTCCACCTGAGGCGATCACGCCCACACGCAGGTCTTGCGGCCACTGGGCAATCAGCTCACGCAACGCAGCGCCCAGTGCCACGCAGCGTTTGGGCGTGGGCTGGTTCGGCGGGTCGAAGGTGTTGAGGATGATGGGGATCACGGCCAGCGTGCCCGCATTGCCGCCAGGGCCGCCATTAAGCAAGCGCCGGTGGATAAACTGAAACGCGTGCCCTTCACTCTGGCCGCGCTCCAAACCGTCCATGGCGGTGATGTCGAAATCGCGGTCACACAACTGGCGGATCAGCCACTCGGCCAGGTCGCTCTTGACGGGGTACTCACGGTCCACTTCGGGCTCATGGCGCCACATGCGCGCTGACTTGACCCACGCGTCACCCGGCGCTGCGGGTTCGCGCGCGGTGTTGCGGATGGAAGCGCCGTAATAAATGGCAAAGGCCGGGTTGTTGCTGGTGCGAAATAGTTCGGTCTGGTCGTCGCCGACGATCAAGAGCACGTCAAGTTGGGCGGCGGCGATGCGCTCACCCAGGTGGTCCATGGCCACTTCAGCCTGGTCATAAAGTTCACCCAGTTTTGCAGGCGTGGTTTTCGAATCGGCATCCAGGCGTTCGTCCGCGCTCATGTTTTCCAGCAGGGTCTCATAAGTGGTTTTGTTGCCCGCCTTGTCAAACAGGTGCGGGTTCTTGGTGTCAATGCGGCGAAAGCCGTGTTGCCAGTCTTCGCGTTGCGAGACCAGCATGATGCTGTGCGACGAACCAAATGCGGCGACAAGACGGGCCATGGGATTCCTCTGATTTTTTTGCAGTTCGTCGCGGTTCAGGCCGGCGTGAACATGGGCACGGCGTGCCCGCCACTGCTGGGTTTGAAGACGACTTTAACGGCCTGGCCGATCTTCAGTTGCGACACGTCACAGTCCACCAGATTCGTCATCAGGGTCACGCCCTCATCCAGGGTGACCAGCGCCAGGGTGTAAGCCGCCTCGGCCTTTCCCATGGTGCTGAAGGAATAGACCGTGCCTTGGCCCGACGCGTTTTGCCACGCCGTATTGGCGCTCAGGCAAAACGGGCAGATGTCGCGCGGGTAGTGGTGGAACGCACCACAGTCCGCACATTTTTTGACCAGCAGTCGGCCTTCGTCAGCAGCCTGCCAGTAGGCCAGGGTTTCGGGCAGCACCCGCGGCGCGGGAATTTTGCGGCCACCGGGTTTGTTGCCAGCTGTAGGTGTGGTGGTATTCATGGTCTCAAACCCTTTCCAGAATCAAGGTGCCGGCTGTGTGCCGGGATGCCAGTGCCCCGCCAATGCCGCTGGCCAGCGCCAGGTGGCAATTGGGCACCTGCACGGCGGAGTGGGCTTCGCCACGCAGTTGCCGCACGGCTTCAATGATTTTTGTCACGCCGCCACGGTTGGCCGGGTGGTTGTTGCACAGGCCCCCGCCGTCGGTGTTGAAGGGCAGCTTGCCCACGCCCGAGATCAAGTTGCCGTCCATCACAAACCTCCCGCCCTCGCCTTTTTTGCAGAAGCCCAGGTCTTCGAGCTGCATCAGCACGGTGATGGTGAAGCTGTCGTAGAGCGACACGTACTGGATGTCTTGCGGCGTGATGCCGGCTTCGGCGAATGCGGTCGGGCCCGACCAGGCCGCCGCTGAATACGTCAGATCAATCTTGCCGCCCATGCCATGTTTGGGCGCTTCGCCGGTGCCCCGCACCATCACCAGGGGGCGCTTCAATTGCCGCGCGACTTCAGGCCGCGCCACGATCAGCGCACCGCCCCCATCACTCATCACGCAGCAGTCCAGCCGGTGCAACGGGTCGCTCACCAGGGGCGAATTCACCACCTCTTGCACCGTCACCAGATTGCGCAGCATGGCGTTGACGTTGTGCTGGGCGTGGTGTGATGCTGCGACCTTGATCCAGGCCAGTTGTTCACTGGTCGTGCCAAATTCAAACATGTGGCGCTTGGCCACCATGGCGTAGAGGTTTTGCGTGGCCGGGCCATAGGGCATTTCAAACGCCAGCTCAGGGGCGTCCGGGTCTGGCGGGCGAAGCGCCAGCGGTGGCCGGGCCGGTTTTCCGCCAGCAGTGGCCGCCGCTGCTGCGTCTTTCATAGCGGCTTGCGCTTCTGCCATAAGGGCCCGTGGCCTTCCGGCCAGTGTGATCAGGGCTACATTGCAAAGGCCCGCCGCAATTGCCGCAGCGGCATGGGCCACATGCAGGATGGGCGCGGAGCCACCGCAATCGGTCGAATCGACGTGGCGCAATTTCAAACCCAGGTATTCGGCCATGGTGGCGGTGCCCAGGCCGGGCGCGTCACCCGCGCAGAAGTAGCCGTCGATGTCGCTCTTGTTCAAGCCGGCGTCGTCCAGCGCACCCTTGGCCACGTCAGCGTGCAGGCGCACCACCGACCGGTCAATGGCATTGCGCGTGGGGTGTTCGTAGGCGCCGACGATGCAGGCAGATCCATTAAGACTCATGGTTTTGACTCAGGTTGAAGCTTGTTTTCAGGCTTTGTTTTGAAGGATCATGTCGGCGGCCTTTTCAGCAATCATCACCGTGGCTGCATTGGTATTGCCGCTGGGGATGGTGGGCATGACGGACGCATCGACCACGCGCAGGCCCTGGATGCCCCTGACACACAGGGAAGCGTCCACCACCGCCTGCGATCCGGTGCCCATGGCGCAGGTGCCCACAGGATGGTGCGTGATGCCACCAAATTCGCGGATCGCCGCGTCGAGCTGATCGTCAGACTGAATTTGCCCACCGGGGATGGACTCGCTGTCAATCAGGTCCGCTATCGGCGACTGGGCATAGATGTGGCGCGCGGCGCGCACCGCAGCCCGCATGGCGGCAAAATCCCGCTGGTCAGAAAACAGGTTCAGCACAATGCGCGGCGCGTCCCTGGCGTCTGCGGATTTCAAACGCACCGTACCCCGGCTGCTCTGGTGCAGCAGACACACGGTGATGTAAAAGCTGTGCTCCTTAGGTTTCACCACACCGGGGAACCACAGGCCCGCGTCGAGCCGCACCGGGTTGCACAACAGCTGCACGTCAGGCCGGTCCAGATCAGGCCGGGTGCGCAGCAACACCGTGCCGCTGCAGATTTGCGTGGCAAACGGCCCGCTGCCCAGCAGCCCCCAGCGCAATGCCGACAGCGTAGCGCGATCAAACCGCAGCTGGTTGGTAAACGTCACCGGCGCCTTGGCACGGTATTGCAGCATCATGCGCGGATGTTCGATCAGGTTGGCACCGACACCTGGCAAGTCGGCCTGCACCGTGATGCCCAGGTCATTCAAAGCGGCGCCCGGACCCATGCCCGACAACATCAGCAGTTGCGGCGAGCCGTAGGCACCACCACACAAAATGACCTCGCGCCGCGCAAACACCTGGCTGCGCTGGCCTGCCCGTTCAAGCTCTACGCCCACTGCACGGCCTTTTTCAATCAGTACACGGTGCACTGCGGTTTTGGTCATCACAACCAGGTTGGCCCGGCCACGCGCCGGCTTTAAATACGCTGTGGCGCTGCTGGAGCGGCGACCCTGTGCGTCAATGGCGACGTCGCCGCGCGCAATTCCGTCTGCAAACTCGGCGTCGTAATCTGCATTGTCGGCATGGCCGGCCCGGATGGCCGACGCCCGCAGCGGGTCCGCCAGCAAGTGCCGGTTGTCGATGGGGTTGATTTGCAATGGCCCGCTGCCACCATGAAATTTGCCGTCGCCGCGCCAGTTGGTTTCTGACTTTCGAAAATACGGCAAGACATCGTCGTAGCCCCATCCGGTGCAGCCCAGGTCGCGCCATTCGTCAAAGTCGGCCCTGTGCCCGCGGATATGAAACATGCCGTTGATGGACGACGACCCGCCCAGCACCTTGCCCCGCGGAATGGGAATACGCCGCCCATTCAGTTGCGCCTCGGGTTCACTCTGATAACCCCAGGTCAAAGACGGCTGTTGCAGCGCCTTCATGAAACCAACCGGCATGTGGATCAGCGGGTTCCAGTCTGCGCCGCCCGCCTCGATCAGCAGCACCGAATGCGCCGGGTTCTCACTCAGGCGGTTGGCCAGCACACAGCCGGCCGAACCGGCGCCTGCGATGATGAAGTCAAAGGTTTGCAATTTCCACCCACTGACAGAGCGCAAGAGGGAGCCCAAGGCGGCTGCGGGAGGTCAAGGAGGAGACGCGCGCCCAGACGCAAGCAAGGCGAGCGAGCGTTCCCCGCGTCGGGGGACACGTACGCAGCCGCCTTGGGCTCGCTCTTGCGCGTCTAACCCGAGAAAGCGGCATCAAGGTGTAGGTTTGAAACCCGAGGCCTTGATGATCGGCCCCCAGTGGTCCAGCTCGGCCTTTAACTGCTTGTCAACGTCGGCGCCGCCACGGTAATCGGACACCTGCACAAACTTGCTTGAGATCAGCTCCTTCACATCCGGCAAGTCCAGCACGGCCTTGATCGCGGACTGCATGCGCTCCAGTTCGGCCCTGGGCATATTGGCCGGCGCCCACACACCCATCCAGCCGTTGCCGCCACCGGTATCAAAACCCTGCTCCGGCATGGTGGGCACATCCGGCAGCAGTGGTGAACGCTGCGGCGCAAACACGCCGATGGCGTTGAGCTTGCCGGCGCGCACATGCTGGATGGCGTCGCCCGCAACCATGATGCCGGCTTCAATCTGGCCGCCCAGCATGTCCACCACCAACGGGCCATTGCCACGGTAGGGCACGACCTGCATGGGGGTTCCGGCCACCTTGGAAAACTGTAGGCCATTGAAATGGGTGTCACCGCCCGCGCCTGCCGTGCCAAAGTTGCCTTTGGCCGGGTTGGCCTTGAGCCAGGCTGCGTACTCTTTGGCAGTTTTCACGTTGAGGTTGCTGCCCACCACCATGGCCATGGGGTAAGACGTGAGTTGCGCCACTGAGGTGAAGTCCTTGTTCATGTCGTAACCCAGCTCGGCCACGCTGTAGGTCAGGTGCTGGAACACGAAGGTGGCATTGGGCGCCACCATGTAAGTCAAGCCGTTGGGCGCTGCTGCTTTGACCGCCTGCGCCGCCAGCCGACCCCCCACGCCAGGCCGGTTTTCGACAATCACCTGCTGGCCCAGTTTGTCGCGCAGTTTGTCGGCCATCACCCGCGCCAGCGAGTCGGCCGCACCCCCAGGCGGAAAGCCCACCAGCAGTTTGATGACGGGCTTGTCCTGAGCCTGGACAGCCAGGGTAGCGGCAAGCGCAAGGCTGGTCAGGACTGTTTTCAAAAATTGGATGCGTTTCATGAGTTTGTCTCCGTGGCGTGAAAAAAATTGAAAGTGCGATGCAGGCAAGTGCGTCCAGTCCCTCAAGTCGTCCTGGCCAGCACGAGCGCGTCCAGCGCCAGCACCGGCACGGCAGACCCCAGTGGGTAAGCCACCAGCGGATTGATGTCAATCTCCAGAATGTCTGGGTTGGCCTGCATTTGCTGCCCGACCCGGCGTACCACCTGGGCAATGGCCTGCAGGTCCACGCCTTTGGCGCCGCGCGTGCCGCACAACACGGCGGCGGCTTTGAGGCGACCCAGCTCGGCCACGACGTCATCTTCAGCCAAATCAGGTGGCAGCAGCCGAACGTCTTTGAGCGCCTCGATCCAGATACCGCCCAGGCCCACCAGCACCACCGCGCCCCAGTCGGCATCGCGCTTGGCGCCGATGACCAGTTCCAGGCCCTTGTTACCCATGGCCTCGACCAGCACGCCGTCCAGCCTCAACGCGGGCTTGTAGGCGGCCACATTGGCGTACAGGCGCGTCCAGGCGCTGCGCAGCTCGGCTTCGGATTGCAGACCTACGATGACACCACCCGCCTCGCTTTTATGCGGCAGATCGCTGGCCTGGGCCTTGATGACGACCGGGTAGCCGATGCGGCTGGCAATGGCTGCGGCTTCATCGACACTGTGGGCCAAGGCACCTTGGGGCGTGGCGATGCCAATCGTTTTTAGCCAGGCCTTGCCCTGGTATTCCGCGAGCAAGCCTGAAGCGGGCAATGGGGTGCGCAATGGGGCTGGCAGCGGCGCAGCGGCACCAGCTGCCGCGCTTGCCCCCTGGGTCCGCTGGGCCCGCTGTGCCCGCGCCAGGTTCTGCCCATACGCCGCCACCTGCCGCAAGGCGCGCAAGGCGCGATCTGCCGAGCGGAAAAACGGCACACCGCTGGCGCGGATGGCGTCGACAAAAAACGGCTCCATCGGGCCGTCGTCCCCGGTAATCACCAGCAGCGCGGGCTTGGCCGACGCAGCCACCGCCGGCAAAATGTGGTCGGCTTTGTCGCGTTGCGCCATGGCCGGGCCAGCCGGGATGCACAAGACCAGGCTGCCAATCGCCGGGTCGGCCACCATCAGCGTCAACAACTCGCCAATCAAACCGGGCTGGCGCACGCCAATGGTGGTGTAGTCCAACGGGTTCTCGGCCACGGCATAGGCCGGCAGTTTGGCCACCAGAGCGTCTGTGGTGGCGGCACTCAGGGCGGGCAGCGGCAAAGTAATGGCGTCGGCAAAATCAAGCGCCAGGTTTTTCATGGCGCCCGACCCGGTGACAAAGGCCGTGCCGCCGCCGCTGGGTTGTGGGTGAACCAGCAGGATGGCGGTGGCGTCAAACAGCTCGTCCAGCGAATCAACCAGCACCACGGCTGCCCGTTGCAATTGCACGGCGGCCATGGCGTGGTCGCCCGCCAGCGCACCGGTGTGGGACTGCGCGGCGGCCCGGGCCCGTTCGCTTTTGCCGGGCATCAGCATGACGATGGGTTTTCCCTTCTTGCGGGCCTGTTCGGCCAACTGCAAAAACACCGCCGGGCGGCGGATTTGCTCGGCGTAGACGGCCACCACGCCCGTGGCCGGGTCAGCGATGCAATGCGCCAGCACGTCTTCAAGGCCCACACCGGCCTCATTGCCGGTGGAGAACACTGTGGCCAGCGGCAGGCCACGCCCAATGAAGGCATCGCGCAGCGTGGCGGCCATAAAGCCGCTTTGGGCCACCACGCTGATCTTTGCATTGACCTTTGCGCTGATCTTTGCGCTGGCGTTCACGCCGCTGGCGGGGCCAGGCCCGCCCAGCAATTTGGCAGACGGCGCGCCATACGGCTTGAGCGGCTCAAACGTGACCGGAATCTGCTCGGCAAAATTGGTAAACCCCATGCAGTTGGGGCCAATCAAAACCAGGCCACAGGCGCTGGCCGCCGCTTGCAGCGCCTGCTGTTTGGCCACCCCGGCCTCGCCCGCTTCGGCGTAACCCGAGGCAAACAACACGGCCGCTGCGGTGTTCAGCGCGCCCAGGGCCCGCACGGCGTCCAGCACACCTGCCTCAGGGATGGCTAGCACGGCCAGGTCGATGGCACGCGGCAACTGGTCAATGCTGCTGACACAGGGCAAGCCATTGATCTCGGCGCTGCCCCGGCTGACCAGGTGAATGACGCCGCTGTAGCCAAACTGGACCAGGTTGGCCAGAACAAAACCGCCGAACGAGCGCGGGTCTGCCGACGCGCCCACGATGGCGATGGAACGCGGCTTGAGGATGTGGGTCAGGTCGCGCAGGGGAAGTTGGTGCAATGACATGGGGCGATTAAATTAGAATGAATTTATTAAAAAACTTTTTAAACAAGGTAATTTATATTAAAAAAGAATTATGTTCCCTTTAAATAACAATACTATGCTATATTAAAAGTTAAGAAAATGAGCATAAATTAAACAATTATTTATTTAAAACACACAATAAACGCATTTATTTATTAAATACAATATTTTTGATATTTCAAAATTAGGTTGTGGCATACACAACATGATGTATAGTACACCACAAATGCTAATTTTGCACATTTATTTAAACCAATGACTTCAACTTTAACGGCTTCCCCAGCTACCCCAGACGCTGATCTCGCGGCGCAAGCGGCCATCCGCCCTGGCCACGGCGGCAAAATCCTGTCGGCCCTGCTGGAGGACATTGAAAGCGGCAAGTTGCCGCCCGGCACGCCGCTGGACGAACGCCTGCTGGCCACACGCTTCCAGGTGTCGCGCACGCCGGTGCGGGAGGCGCTGCAACAGCTCGTGGCGCGGGACCTGGTGCGCATCACGCCGCGCCAGGGCGCCATGGTGGCGCGCCTGTCGGTCAACCAGATTCGCGGCCTGATGGAGGTGCTGGGTGAGCTCGAGTCATTTGCCGCCCGCCTGGCCGCCAGGCGTGTGGACGACGCCCTGCGCCTCAGGCTGGATGCCACACTGGCGCGTTGCCAACAGGCGGCCGACAGCGGTGGCTCGGCCGAATACGCAGTGGCCAACAGCGTGTTCCACGAGGCCATTTTTGCCGGCACTCGCAACCCCTACCTCACCACCCAGCTGCGCAATGCGCACCGCCTGATCCAGCGCTACCGGGTGCGTGATTTCCAGAGCAAAGCGCACATCGCCAAATCCTTGCAAGACCACGTCGCCATCGTTGCGGCCATCAAAGACGGCGACGAAACCGCAGCGGCAGCGGCCATGAACCTGCATGTGCCGGCCGGGTCCACCGGGTTTTCTGAATTTTTGGCCAGTGTGCCCCCCGAATTTTTTGACCCGGTCGAGGCCGCAGCATGACGCGCTCGATTGACGTGCAGGGCCTCACCCACAACGCACCCATCCCCGTGGGCGCGCGTGTGGGCAGGCTGTTGTGCTCTTCTGCCATCGCGGGCAAAAACGCCGCCACCGGGCAACTGCCGCCAGACGGTGCGGCGCAGGTGGTGCAGGCCTTTGCCAACCTGCGCAGCTTCTTGCAGGCTGGCGGCGCCAGCTTGTCCGACGTGGCCAAACTCACGATCTACTTGAAAGATGATGCCTTGCGGCCCGCCATCAACACCGAGTGGCTGACCTGCTTCCCCGACCCGGCGGACCGGCCCGCCCGGCACATCCTCACCACCGACTTGCAGCATGGCATGGCCTTGCAGCTGGAAGTGCTGGCCATGGTGCAGGCTGCCTGACGCAGCAACATTGCCACAATCCAATCGCCAGGAGACTTTTGTGCCCATCAGCCAACATGAAAACGATCTGCTCACGCGGGTTGAACACGACGCGCCCATGGGCGCCATGATCCGGCAAAACTACTGGATTCCGGCGGTGCCATCCAGCCTGCTGCTGGCCGACGGCGCGCCGGTGCGCATTCGCCTGCTGGGGCAAAACTATGTGGCCTTTCGCGCCACCGACGGCAGCGTAGGCGTGCTGGACGAGCAATGCGTGCACCGCAAAGCTTCACTCGCCCTGGCCAAGAATGAAAACAACAGCCTGCGTTGCCTGTTTCACGCCTGGGCTTACAACACCCAGGGCGAGGTGATTGCCGCGCCCAACCACACGGGCGATCAGGGGGAATTTTGCAAAAAACTGCGCGTCAATCGCTACCGCGCGGCGGACCGGGGCGGCATTGTGTGGGCCTGGCTTGCCAAGGGGCAAACGGCGGACTCGGTGGCGCCACCCTTCCCTGCGCTGCCCTTTGTCGATTTACCGGCCGACCAGCGCTCGGTCACCAGCGTGGAGGTGCCGACCAACTGGGTGCAGGCGGTTGAGGCCTCGATGGACTCGTCCCACGTGGGCGTTTTGCACGAGTCCACCACCCAGATCACCGCTGGCGGCGGCAATGAACGCCTGCTGATGACCAAGGCACTGGCGCCCAAACTCGAATTTGAAGACCGCCCGTTTGGCTACCGTTACGCCGCTTTGCGCGGCCTGCCCGATGGACAGGTGTATGCCCGCGTCAACCACTTTGTGATGCCTTGGTTCGGCATCATTTGCCCGCCTGATGCCAACGGCCCGACCAGCGTGTTTTTCTCCACCCCGGTGGACGACGTGACCCATCGCGCCTGGTTTGTGCACTACAACCCCAATCACGCCCTGGGCATGACCATCATGTCGGCCACGCCCGATGTCTGGAACTTTCCGCCGCTGCCGCCGGGCACCGCCAGCAACAACTGGGGCCAGAACCGCGACCTGATGAAGCGCGGCCACGCCACCGGCTTCCCCCAGCATCTGGGCACCGAAGATTTCGCCATGTTCCTGAGCCAGGGCCCCATCCACGACCGCACCGACGAGCAGTTGTGCACGGCAGACGGCGCAGTGATCCGCGTGCGCCGCCTGCTGCTCAAGGCAGCGCAGGACTTTGCTGCCGGCAAACCCCATGCGCACACACAAGCGAAAGACCTGGACTACGCCAGCGCCCAGTCGGTCGGTGGCGTGTTGCCTGCGGGAGGCCAGTGGCGTGCGCTGGTCAATGTGCCCACCGCATTGCCAACCGCCACCCAGAGCGCGAAGGAAGCCGCATGAAGCTACACCGCCGACATTGGCTGCAGGCCACGCTGACGGGTGCGGGCGCGGCGCTGGCCCCGGCCTGGCTGGGCGCGCAATCGACAGACAAAGCCCCCATCAAGATCCTGCTGGGCCTGCCTCCGGGCGGCGGCACCGATGCGATTGCCCGCTACATCGCCGAGCGCCTGCGTGAGCAACTGGGCCAGACCGTCATCATCGAGAGCAAAGTCGGCGTCGGTGGGCGCCTTGCCGCTGACGCATTGATGACCGCAGCGCCCGACGGCCTGACCTACATGATTGCGCCCAATGCCGTGCCGACTTTCCAGACCCTGGTGTTCGGCCCCCAGCTCAAGTGGAATATCTGGCGTGACTTTGCGCCAGTGGCCGGTATTGCCTCTTACCCACTGGGCATGGCCGTC
The DNA here is from genome assembly GCA_025360385.1 of Burkholderiales bacterium. Classification (GTDB taxonomy): domain Bacteria; phylum Pseudomonadota; class Gammaproteobacteria; order Burkholderiales; family Burkholderiaceae_C; genus JANYCG01. The sequence continues at coordinate 14,877 of JANYCG010000184.1, forward strand.
AATTCGGATCTAGGCGTTGCAAACGTGAAAGAATTTGTGCAATGGGTCAAGGCCAATCCACAAAAGGCAAGTTTTGGCACGCCGGGCAACGGTGGGCAAAACCACTTCCTGGGCGTGCAGTTTGCCAAGCTGGCGGGCATCGACTTGCAAGTCACACCCTACAAGGGCACGCCGCCCATGATCACCGACCTGCTCGGCGGCCACGTGCCGGCCGGCATCAGCCTGATGGACGAGTTGATCAAGCACCACAAGAACGGCAAGCTCAAGGTGCTGGGCATCTTCAGCGACAAACGCTCGGAGCTGATGCCCGAGATTCCCACCTTTGCCGAGCAGGGCTTCAAGGTGTCGTCGGGCGACGGCTGGACAGCCATGTGGGCACCCGCCAGAACGCCGCAGGCCGAGTTGTCAAGGATGCAGGACGCGCTGCAAAAAGTCCTGGCGCAGCCGGCAGTGCGCGAATTTCTGATGACCAAGCTGTCGGTCGTGCCGCACTACCGCAATGCGCAGGAGATGGCCCAGCTCCAGCGCGATGAACTCGCCACCTGGGAGCCCATCATCAAAGCCTCGGGCTTCAAACCTGAATGACACCCATGAACGACACCCTGGTGACCTACGAACTCGATGGCAACATCGCGCTCATTGGCCTGAACCGGCCTGACAAACGCAATGCCGTGAGCGAAGCCGTCATCACCGAACTGCGCGCCGCCGTGGTGCGCGCACATGACGAAGCCGATGTCGCCATCCTTTTTGGCCACGGCAATAATTTCTGCGCCGGGCTGGATCTGGCAGAAGCACTGAAACGCGCAACCGGGCAAACCCCAGCGCCGCGCAAGCGCAAACGCCACACCTGGCACGAAGTGTTTGACCAGATAGAGCGCGGCCCGATTCCGTTTGTGGCGGCTTTGCAAGGCGCGGTGGTCGGCGGCGGGCTGGAACTGGCCTGTGCCGCCCACCTGCGGGTCTGTGACGAAACCGCTTTTTTTGGCCTGCCCGAAGGCCAGCGCGGCATTTTTGTGGGCGGTGGCGGCACGGTGCGCATCCAGCGCATTGTGGGCACCACGGTGATGACCGACATGATGCTCACCGGCCGCCTGCTCACGCCGGCAGAAGGCATGCAGGAGCACATCGTGCGTTATGTCGCGCCGGCCGGCGCGGCCCTCCAGAAGGCCAGGGAGCTGGCCGCGCGGATAGCGCAAAACACGCTGGAAACCAATTGGAAAATCATCAACGTATTGCCACGCATCCAGGACATGTCGCACGACGACGGCCTGTTTGTGGAACAACTCAATTCCGCCATGGCGCGCCCGCCTGAAGTGGAACAGCGCCTGCGCGAGTTTGTTGAAGGCAAGGCAGCGCCCTTGAAGTCTCCCACCTCTTAAGCCACGAAATAGAAAATCCTGCGCATGACTTCAGATCCTTTCAAAGCCGCCCTCAGCATCACCGAAGACAGCGTTAAAGCCGCAGCCGCCCACAGCAAACAGGCGGCGGCGCTGGCCGCGCAGGTGCCCGGCATTCGCGCCGATACGCTTCTGCGCCCGATCCGCAAAGTCGTCGTCATTGGCGCGGGCACCATGGGCGGCGGCATTGCGATGTCGCTGGCCAATATCGGCATCAGCTGCACCGTGACCGACGCCACGCAGGAGGGCCTCGAACGCGGCCTGAAAAAAGTGCGCGACAACTACCAGAGCAGCGTCTCGCGCGGGCGGCTGGACCAACCAGCGATGGATCAGCGCGTAGCGCTGATCAGCGGCTCGCTCGACATGGCCGCTGTGAAGGACGCCGACCTGGTGATCGAAGCCGTGTTTGAAGACCTGGCGCTCAAGCAGAAGCTCTTCCTCCAGATCGACGCCCTGGCCAAACCCGGCGCCATTCTGGCCACCAACACCTCGGGGCTGGACGTCAACGCCATCGGTGCAGTCACAAAGCGCCCGCAAGACGTGGTGGGCGCGCATTTTTTCAGCCCAGCGCACGTGATGAAGCTGCTGGAGGTGGTGCGCTCCGACGCCACCGCGCCGGACGTCATCGCCACGCTGATGGACCTGGGCCGGCGAATGGGCAAAACCGCCGTGTTGTCCCGCGTCTACCCCGGTTTTATTGGCAACGCCCTGTTTCGCAACTACACCCGCGAGGCGCATTTTGTGGTGGAAGACGGCGCCCTGCCGCATGAGGTGGACGGGGCACTGACAAAGTTCGGTTACGCCATGGGTGTGCTGGCGGTGCAAGACCTGGCCGGCAACGACGTGGGTTACCAGACGCGCAAAGCCGCCCTGGCCACCCGCGCCACCGACCGCCGCTGGAACGACCTGACCATGAAGCTCACCGACATGGGGCGGCGCGGGCAGAAGGACAACAAGGGTTGGTACCTTTATGCACCGGGCGACCGCAAGCCCCAACGCGACCCGGAATTCGAACAATGGCTGGTGCAGGAATCGGCCCGCATGGGCATCACGCGCAGGCCATTCAGTGAAGAGGAGATTTTGAAGCGCTGCCTGTACGGCATGGTCAACGAGGGCGCCAAACTGCTGGAGCTCGGCATCGCGCTGCGGCCCAGCGACATTGACACTGTCTACCTCACAGGCTATGGCTTTCCGGCACAACACGGCGGGCCGATGTTTCTGGCTGACAGGATTGGTCTGGCGAATGTGCTGGCCGACATCCAGCGATTTCACACCGAACACGGCGTATGGTGGACACCCGCGCCGCTCTTGGAAAAGCTGGTGCGCGAGGGCAAGACCTTTGCCAGCTTGCAGGCTGCGGACTGAACCGAAAGGCACTCTATGGATTTGGGAATCAAAGGCCGCAAAGCCCTGGTGTGCGCCTCGTCGCAAGGCCTGGGCTACGCCTGCGCGCTGGCGCTGGCACAGGAAGGTTGTGAAGTCTGGATCAATGGCCGAGACGCCGGAAAACTGGCCCAATCCGCTACAAAATTAGAAGCTGACTGTGAAGGTGCCATAAGGACAATCGCCGCAAACATCAACACAGAAGCGGGCCGGGCCGTCTTGCTGGCCGCCTGCCCAGAGCCCGACATCCTGGTCAACAACAACGTGGGCCCGCCGCCGGGTCAGCTGGCCGACTGGGACGAAGCCGCCTGGATGGGCGCGCTGCAAAGCAACTTCCTGCCCGCCGCCTTGTTGATGCGCGCCGTGATCCCCGGCATGCGCGTGCGCAAGTTCGGCCGCATCGTCAACATCACCTCGGCCATGGTCAAAAGCCCGCACGCCGAGATGGGCTTGTCGGCCGCCGCGCGCACCGCCCTGACCGCCATGTCCAAGGCCTTATCCAGGCAGGCCATCGTGGACAACGTGACCATCAACAACCTGCTGCCCGAACGCTTCGACACCCCGCGCCAGGAGTTCATGGCCCAGCGCATGATGCAAGCGCAAGGCATCACCCGCGACGAGGCCCGCGCCCAGATCGCCAAGACCCTGCCGGTGAACCGCCTGGGCGACCCTTCGGAATTCGGCCAGGCGTGTGCGTTTTTGTGTTCTGCAAAAGCCGGGTTCATGACTGGGCAGAACTTGCAGTTGGATGGCGGGTCGTATTCGGGGTTGGTTTGAGTTGGGCTTCTGAATACCGTCGGCCCTTGAAGTCGCTGCTTGCTCAACCGCCGTGCCGCCAGCAGAGCCTCACGCCGCCGCTCCTCATATTGCGTATTTCGCGTTGCCTGCGGCAACACGAACGCAGAAATCGTCGGGACGGCGTGAGGCTCTGCTGACGGTGG
>JANYCG010000211.1 GCA_025360385.1 Burkholderiales bacterium
GGGTGACGTGGCTGACCTGGGTGACGTGATGGAAGCAGGCCAACCCGCGTGGCCTGCCGTTTGCAAGGATTTTAAGACCTTGCGCAGTGTTTCACCCAGGCGATCTAGCCATCACCATCGGGTGCCTCGCGGGCGCGCTACCCGTCCCAGACCATTTGCCCCAGTCATTGCATGTTGGCGCGGTGGGCATCGTGCAGGGAATCCAGCCGTGCGGTGAGCAACTCTACCGTCTGGCAAATGCCCTGCGGCTGGTCGATGTTGCACTGTTCGCTGAGGGTAAGGTGCATGGGTAAATGCAGAAATGGGCTGCCTTTGGCGCCTTCTTCATCAGCCATCGCCAGCAGGGCAGCGTCTGCGTCGGTCAGGTCGGCGTGGTTTTCGCAGCGTTCGTCAATCTGCAGGTTTGCTATTGTTTAAATAACTGAAAGTGTTTAATTGGCAGGGTCTTTAACGTAGACAGAGCAAAAAAAAATCGGCGAACCTCGACCTGGATCGGTTGGAGCAATTTGGTGCCGATGGTCGCTTGCCGGAAAACACACCTGCAAACGTGCACGCCTATGGGAAAATAATTTTCCATGACTGAAGATCCGATTCGTGCTATCGCCCGGGCGCTGCTGCTTTTGCGCACGATGAACACACGACAAAAATCCAGTCTGCACGACCTGCACCTTCAGACGGGGCTGGCGAAATCAACCATCTTTCGCATCCTGCGCACCTTGCAGCATGAAGGTTATGTGCGCGCTGAAGGCGATGCGGGGCTTTACCGCCTTACCGCCAAGATTCAAGAACTGAGTGCGGGCTACACCGAGAAGTCGCTGGTGGTGGATGTGGGCTCGCCCCTGGCCTTGCGTGTTACCCGGGACATCCAATGGCCCCTGGCAATTGGAACATTGGAAGGCGATGCCGTCGTGGTGCGCTACAGCACCATGCCCTACAGCCCCATCGCCGTACACGCCACCACGCTCGGTCAGCGGCTGGGCCTGCTCGACACGGCCATGGGCCGCGCTTACCTGGCTTTTTGCGGAGAGGTGGAGCGATCTGCATTGATCCAGTTGCTGCGAGCGGCTTCACTGAGTGGTCAGATCGAAGACGAGGTACATCTCGACGCCGATCTGCAACTGGTGCGGCACCAGGGGTATGCCGTTCGCCTGCCCAATGCACGCCGCTCATCGGCTACCGTGGCCGTGCCCGTAATGCACCGCGACAAGGTCATCGCTACCCTGTGCCTCACCACCTTTGGCCAGTCGCTCACACGTGCGGTCATCGCCCGCTATGTGCCCATGCTGCAAACAACTGCCCAGGATATTGCGACAGCTTACGGTAACCGTCTGGCAGATTGACGGTACGGCCATTTCCTGCTTTGCTTGCCACCAGGCGGAAAGGCGCCAAACAATGCCCGTCCGTGGCCCTGGTACCCCTATTCTTGAGGCCTTACGGCAACACAAACAGGCTATTCCATGCGAAAACTTCTTTTGTCATGTAACCAGGTGGCACACGGCACCTTCGTCAAAACGGATTCACCCCAGGTCATTGAACTGCTGGGTACCACGGCGCTGGACTTTGCCGTCATTGACACCGAACATGCGCCGTTTGACCGGGTCACCCTGGACCGTATGTTGCTGGCCGGGCGGGCGGCAGATCTGCCGCTGCTGGTCCGTGTGCCTGGCAGTGACGCGGCAGACATTCAGGCGGCGCTTGATATGGGGGCGGCCGGTGTGATGGTGCCCAATGTGGACTCTGCGCAGCAGGCGCGTCTGGTGGTCTCGCGCGCCAAGTTCAAAGGCGGCCGGCGCGGGTTTTCCATCTCGCCACGCCACGCCAGCTACGGCACAGGTTCGCGTGCCGAGGTGCTGGCGCGGGGCGACGCAACCCACGTGGTATGCCAGATCGAAAGTGTCTCGGCGCTGGCCGATCTCGATGCCATTGCAGCCGTACCGGGTGTGGATGCACTGTTTATTGGCCGGGCTGATCTGGCCTTGTCCATGGGGCTGGAGGACCCTCGTGCGCCCGAGGTGGCAGCCGCGGTCGTAGGCATCGTGGCCGCAGCCCGCAAGGCGGGCAAAGTGTGTGGCATGCATGTCGCTGATGGGGAGGAAGCCCGGCGGTTCGCCAGCCAGGGTATCAGTTGGTTTGTGATCTCATCGGACCAGGGCCTGTTGCAAAAGGCCGCGCAGGCCATAACGCGTGATGCCTCGTACGTACCGCCGTGTTGACTGTTGTGCACAAGCCTAATCTTCCCGCCTGGCGGAAAGTAATCACAAGCCGCTTCCCGTTCCGGGCCTGCCTTCCTAACATACCCCATCGCGATCGTTACTCACGACACGATGGCATCACCCCTACTTAAACAGGAGACAAATATGAGCATCACACGCAGAAATATCGTCGGTGCACCGACTCTGAGCGCCCTCCTGGCAGCCAGCGGATTGCAGAACCCGCTGTTTGCCCAGACATTTGCCAAACCGGCCCACCTGGTGGTCGGTTGGCCTGCGGGCGGCTCCACCGACGCAGCCAGCCGTTTGCTGGGCATTCACCTGCAAAGTTACGCCAGTTCCGTTGTGGTGGAAAACCGGCCCGGTGCTGGGGGACGCATCGGGCTGGAATACATCAAAGGCGCGGAAGCCGATGGCAGCATCTTCCTGGTGTCGCCCGCGTCCATGTTTGTGATTTACCCCTACGTCTACAAAAAGCTGTCTTACGACCCGTTTGCAGATTTCACGCCTGTGGCCCGGGTCTGCAAGTTCCCGTTTGCCGTGTCGGTGGGGCCTGCCGTCCCTGCCAGTGTCAAGACACTGGCTGACTACATCAAGTGGTGTGGTGCCAATCCGGCGCAGGCCTTGTATGGCATTGCTGCGGCCGGGTCTGGCACCCACTTTGGGGGAGTCATGTTGTCGCGTGCCTCTGGGGTGCCGCTGACCTCGGTTCCTTACAAAGGTGGTGCACCCGCAGTGCAAGACATGATGGGTGGGCAGGTACCCGCCACCGTGAACGTGCTGGGCGAAGTGTTGCCCTACCTGGGTACGGGCAAAGTGCGCATACTGGCCACCACGGGCGCTGCGCGCTCGCGCCTGACGCCCGATGTGCCCACGGTAGGTGAGACTTTTCCCGGGTATGTCGCCGAGGAATGGTTTGGTGCGTTTGTGTCACGCAAGACACCGGCGGACAAGGTGGCCAAACTGGCAGCCGCCATCCAGGAGGCCTTGAAGTTGCCGGCCATTGTTCAGGGTTACGAGAAGCTGGGTTTCGAGGTGGCCGGTGAATCCGGCGCGGCATTTGAAACCGTCATCAAGGCCGACTATGAGCGTTGGGGGCCGGTGGTCAAGGCATCGGGCTTCACGGTCGAAGAATAGCCCGCACCTTCAAACGCATTCACGAGTACAGGCAGGATCATCACCATGGTTATGGATACCGTTGTTCCCGATAGCTGTCGGGGTTTCAAATTTGTCGGGCATTCAGACCTGGAGGGGCGTGGACACAGCGACCAGGTGATGGTGACCAACGGTTATTCCTACGTTGGCCACAGCAAAACCCGCGGTGTCAGTGTGGTGGATGTGCGTGACCCAAGGCGACCTGTCACAGTGGGCCTGCTGCCCCACCACGCCAGCTCCTGGGCCTTGCATTTGCAGACACACGACAATTTGTTGCTGGTCGCCGAGGCCTTTGATTTCCGTGGTGCGATGACCGACACGGAATATTACCTGCGCGCGGTGGGTGGCATGCAAAGCGGGCGTTTTGGTGTGCGGGGTCGCGACTATTCGGCCGGTATGCGTGTCTATGACACCACCGATCCGGCACAACCCCGCGCCATTGGGTTTCTGGAAATCGAGGGCCTGGGCATTCACCGCATCTGGTGGGTGGGTGACCGATATGCCTACGCCTCGGCGCTGCTGGATGGCTACTCCGACTACATCCTCATCGTGATTGACCTGGCCGACCCCACACGACCTGTCATCGTGGGCCAATGGGCGCTGCCGGGCATGTGGCTCTCGGGGGGTGAAGAAGCGGTGCATCAGCCGGGTCGGGTTGGCCTGCACCACGCTGTGGTGGCTGACGATGTGGCTTATGGCTGCTGGCGCGATGGGGGTGTGACCCTGATCGACGTGAAGGACAAGACAGCTCCCAAACTCATCAGCCACCGCACCTGGTCGCCGCCGTTTGACGGCGGTACCCACAGCGCATTGCCCCTGCATGACCGGGGCCTGCTGATCGTGGCTGATGAAGCGGTGCGTGTTGCCGATCAGGAGCAGCGCAAACCCATTTGGGTCTTTGACATCCGCAGTCCTGCCAATCCGGTGGCCATCGCCACCTGCCCCTTGCCCAGTGACCGCGATTACGTGGCCAAAGGCGGCAATTTTGGTCCTCACAACCTGCATGAAAACCGGCCCGGATCATTCCAGAGTTCAACCACGATTTTTGCAACCTACCAGAACGCGGGGCTGCGGGTGTTTGACATCAGCAATCCGTTCCGGCCCGAAGAGACCGGCTGGTTTGTGCCGCCCACTCCCAGCCGCTGGATGGAGCCCATGCGCGGCCGTGCACGGGCACTGCACAGTGCGGACGTGTTTGTGGATCGCAATGGTTTGGCCTACCTTACGGATTACGACGCGGGCCTGTACATCGTGCAATGGACCGGCGCCTGAACCACCTCTTCCTTTCTGCTTCTTTTTTGTTCACCCATGACCACAGATTTGTCCGTGACCCGTGAGCTCGGCACCTTCGAGTTCCACAAATACCCGCCATTGGTGCATGGTGGCACACGGAGCTGGCTGGCCCGCAGCCAGAATTTTTTTGTCGAATGGGCGGAGGCCTCCCATACCGATGCACTGACTGAATTTGCCAGCCACCAGGAGACCATGGTGCTGGTGTTTGGCGCAACAGCCAGCTTGTCCAGCGAGGGGGGTGCCACAGCCCAGGCCCAGCCGCGCAGCGTGTGCATTCTGCCGCCGGGGCGGTCATCGGTTCGTCTGGGTGCTGGCGGCAGCTGCGCTGTGCTGGACACCGACCGAACCGATCTGGGTGCGCGTGCCGCTTTGAACGAAGCGCATTTCCTGACACCCGACCCGCGTATAGAAGCTGCCGCACCTGCTTTCCGCCGAAAATCTGCAGCCCAATCTACATCCCAAGCTGCGTCGATTCAGGTGATACCCATTGACAGCTTCAGTGCACCGGCCAGCAACCCGCGCCTGAAGATGTTGCAGTCCGCGACCCTGAGCATCAATTGGGTCGAATACGACGGCCTGCGGGATCGCCGTATGCTCAGTCCGCACAGCCATACCAACCTGGAGCAGGGCTCCTTGGCTGTGGCGGGGCATTTTGTGCATCACCTGCGTGAGGCCTGGGGGAAAAATGCCAATCTTTGGCGCGAAGACCGACACATTGAACTGGCCCCGCCTTCACTGATGGTGGTGCCGGTCAACCTCATCCACACCAGTGAGGGCGTGCGGTCGGAACATCACTTATTGATCGATATTTTTTCACCCCCGCGCCGTGACTTCATTGCCAAGGGCTGGGTGCAGAACGCAGGCGATTACGAAGACGCCAAAATTTGACGCCAGGCGCCGGTTAGTTCAAGGCTTCTGCATCAACATACGGGTGATCTGCTGCGCTGCTTGTTGCAGTGCCGGCAGCATGTTGTCCCGCATCTTGCGGGCGCTGGTGCGGTTGGCCTGGCCCGAGATGTTGAGGGCCGCCACCGTGTCACCCTGGCGGTTGGTGATGGGCGCGGACAGCGACACCAGGCCTTCCTCCAGTTCCTGATCGACCAGGCTCCAGCCTTGTTTGCGCACCTGCTGTACGCAGGCCATCAGGGCATCCAGATCCGTCGCCGTGTGGCGCGTGCGCGCTGGCTTGTCGGCGGCCTGTAGCCGGGCTTTGACTTCCATATCCGGCAGGCCGGCCAGCAGTACCCGGCCCAGCGAGGTGCAATAGGCTGGCAGGCGCGAGCCCACCCCCAGACTGATGCTCATGACCTTGTGCACCGGCACCCGCAACACATACACGATGTCACTGCCGTCCAGCACGGCGGCGGAACACGACTCCTTGACCTCATCCACCAGGCCTTCCATCACCGGGTCGGCCAGGTTCCAGATAGGCATGGACGACAGGTAGGCAAAACCCAGGTCCAGGATGCGCGGTGTCAGCCTGAAGAGTTTGCCGTCGGTCTGCACATAACCCAGGGTTTGCAGCGTCAGCAAAATGCGCCGTGCCCCGGCACGGGTCAGGCAGCTGCGTGCCGCCACCTCGCTGAGTGTTTGCTGCGGTGTACTGGCACTGAACGAACGGATCACCTCCAGCCCGCGTGCGAACGACTGCACGTAGCTGTCACCCGGTGTGGGACCAGGCGCAACCTTGGGTGCGCCGTCAGGCCGCAGGGGCAAAGCGGGAATTGCCATGGGTGTCAAAATCATTTAAAATTCATTATACGAACATTTGTTCTTTATACGAACAAATCGGCAAGAGCAAATTCATGCCAACCAACAATCAAATCACGGAGTCAGTTTCATGATCAACAAGATCGCCCACTCAGTGGCCGATGCGCTGGTGGGGGTGCAGGACGGCGCCACCGTCATGATCGGCGGTTTCGGCACGGCCGGCATCCCCGACGAACTGATTGACGGCCTGATCGAGCAGGGCGCGCGCGACCTAACGCTGGTCAACAACAACGCTGGCAATGGCGACACGGGCCTGGCCGCTTTGCTCAAGGCGGGCCGGGTGCGCAAGATCATTTGCAGCTTTCCGCGCCAGGCAGACTCCTACGTGTTTGACGCCTTGTACCGTAGTGGCAAACTCGAGCTGGAGTTGGTGCCGCAAGGCAATCTGGCCGAGCGCATCCGCGCGGCGGGCGCGGGCATTGGCGCTTTTTTTACACCGACCGGTTACGGTACTGAGCTTGCCAAAAACCCTGACGGCAGTGCCAAAGAAACCAGGTTTCTCAACGGAAAACACCAGGTGTTGGAGATGCCGATTTTTGGCGACCTGGCCTTGATCAAAGCCGAGCGGGGCGACCGCTGGGGCAACCTGATGTACCGCATGGCCGCGCGCAACTTTGGCCCGGTGATGGCCACGGCCTGCAAGAAGACCGTGGCCACCGTGCACGAGATTGCCGAACTGGGTGAGATGAACCCCGAACACATCGTGACGCCCGGTATTTTTGTCCAGCACATTGTCAAGATTGAACGGATCGCGACGCAGGCCGGCGGCTTCAAGGCGGTGCCCTGATGACTTGGATTCAACCGCGCAAACTGCCAAACCATGCTTTTAAGCCCGCTGTTAGCCTTAAAACACCTGTTTGCTGGATAAATTGCCCCAAAGTTCCCGAGGATATTGCATGAGTAGCTATAAAAAACGAAGCAAAGACGAATTGGCAAAACGCGTTTCCCAAGACATCCCCGAGGGTGCCACCGTCAACTTGGGCATCGGCATGCCGACCCTGGTGGCCAACCACATGGCCAAAGACCTGGAAGTGCTGCTGCACAGCGAAAACGGCATCCTGGGCATGGGCCCTGCGCCTGCGCCGGGGCAGGAAGACTACGACCTCATCAACGCCGGCAAACAGCCTGTCACCCTGCAAAAAGGCGGTGCGTTTTTCCACCATGCCGACAGTTTTTCCATGATGCGGGGCGGCCACCTGGACATTTGCGTGCTGGGCGCGTTTCAGGTCTCTGCCACGGGTGACCTGGCCAACTGGAGCACGGGCGAGCCGGGTTCAATCCCCGCCGTGGGGGGTGCCATGGACCTGGCCATTGGTGCCAAACAAACCTGGGTCATGATGGATTTGCTGACCAAAAAAGGCGAGAGCAAAGTCGTCAAGACCTGTACTTATCCGCTGACCGGCATTGCCTGCGTCAAACGCATCTACTCCGAACTGGCTACGCTGGACTGCACCCCACAGGGGCTTAAACTGGTAGACAAGGTAGACGGCCTGGGCCATGCCGAGCTTGAAGCCCTGATTGGCCTACCTGTCGCCGTTTGAACCCACGCTACAACCGTTCGGGCTGAGCCTGTCGAAGCCCTTTGCCGACCCACTTCGCGAGCATTTCGACAGGCTCAATGCGAACGGATCAGGAATTTGCCATGAACCAAGCCTTTATCTGCGACGCCATCCGCACCCCCTTTGGCCGCTACGGCGGCGCACTGAGCAGTGTGCGCACCGACGACCTGGCCGCTGTGCCGCTCAAGGCCCTGATGGTGCGCAACCCGAATGTCGATTGGCTGGCGGTGGCCGACGTCATCTATGGCTGTGTCAACCAGGCCGGTGAAGACAACCGCAATGTGGCGCGCATGGCCAGCCTGCTGGCGGGCCTGCCACTGGAATTGCCGGGCTCGACCGTGAACCGGCTGTGCGGCTCTGGCATGGACGCGGTCGGAACGGCAGCGCGCGCCATCAAGGCAGGCGAGGCCACGCTGATGATCGCCGGCGGGGTCGAGAGCATGAGCCGCGCACCCTTCGTCATGGCCAAGGCCGAAAGCGCCTTCAGCCGTGCCGCGCAGATGTATGACACCACCATTGGTTGGCGTTTTGTGAACCGGTTGATGAAAGAGAAATACGGCGTGGACGCCATGCCCGAGACCGCCGAGAACGTGGCCGCAGACTACAAAATCAGCCGCGAAGACCAGGACAAGATGGCGCTGGCCTCACAACTCAAAGCTGTTGCGGCGCAGAAGTCCGGCTTCTTCAATGCCGAACTCACGCCGGTGACGATCCCACAAAAGAAAAAAGGAGGCCCCTCCGGTAGCGGTGAAGCGGTCGTCGTCAGCAAAGACGAGCACCCGCGTGAGACCAGCATGGAGGCGCTGGCCAAACTCAAGGGCGCTGTCAAACCCGAAGGCAGTGTGACGGCCGGCAACGCCAGCGGCGTGAACGACGGCGCCTGCGCGATGTTGCTTGCCACGGAAGACGCCGCCAAAAAGAACGGCCTCACGCCCCGCGCCCGCATAGTGGGCATGGCCACCGCCGGCGTGCCCCCGCGCGTCATGGGCATTGGCCCCGCGCCTGCGACGCAAAAAGTGCTGGCCCTCACCGGTCTCTCCCTGGCGCAAATGGACGTGATCGAACTCAACGAAGCTTTCGCCGCCCAGGGCCTGGCCGTGCTGCGCCTGCTGGGTTTGCAAGACGACGACCCGCGCGTCAACCCCAATGGCGGCGCGATAGCCCTGGGGCATCCGCTGGGGGCCTCGGGTGCGCGCTTGGTGACAACTGCTGTGAACCAACTGCACCTCATTAAAGGGCGTTATGCGCTGTGCACCATGTGCATAGGCGTGGGGCAGGGGATTGCGATGGTGATTGAGCGGGTGTGAGGGGGAGGCAATAGGCGAGACCTGTTACTTTGGCATTCGTGAAATTTGGTATCCTGAACCGGATGAAGCAGTTCATTAATTTTTAACTGATGAATGCCGCTCCAATGAATGATCTATATATAACGATTGGAAGCCAACCAATCTGGATTCAGGTTGTTATTGCGCTCGTGTTATTTTTTGTCGGTATGCCATTGCTTATGGTCCTTGTGCTTGGACTCATTTCGGCCTTTGTAAGTGTTGGGATGGTTGTTCTTTTCGCTGCAGTGATCGTTGGTGGTTTGTATTTTCTTTGGCTGGCGAGTGCAGAGCTAGTTGTGTATCCTGCATTTCAGATTGGTTCTTTTTTCTCACTAGATTATAAAAATTATGAGACGGTGCTTCATATCGCTTCAATCCTATTTTTTGCATTGGAGGTTTTCGCCCTTGTTTGTGTACTCCTTTGGCACCATCAAAAGGCGGCTAAACAACTCTTGAACGGTGACAAAAAACCAATTGCATACCTGTTTGGAAGAGCCTTTGGTAAGTATTCATCAAAAATTCGTACTTGGTACTCTGCAACTAACGAATAACAGCGGCATAGGTGGCGATTTGGCCGCCGTTGGTCACCGGCGAAAAACCATAAACGCGTTGGGGCGGGGCAATTTTGAGCGAAGAAAATTGAGCTTTGGAAGGCACCAAGCCGTTGGCGAAGACGTGGCGTATCCCCCGTGCCAGAATGACCTGCTACACCTACCCCTGATAGTTTAGAGAGCAAAGAGGTAGGTATGAAGA
>JANYCG010000273.1 GCA_025360385.1 Burkholderiales bacterium
AATACCGCCTGCTTCCATGGCGCAGACACCGACCGCCGTCTTGAGCGATGCCACGGACGACAAAGCTGCGCCGACTTTGGCTTTAATGATGTAGTTTTGATAGGCAGGCAATGCCACTGCAGCCAAAATGCCAATGATCGCAACCACGATCATCAACTCGATCAAGGTAAAACCCTTTTGAATGGAACGCTTCATGAATACTCCTAGGTTAAAAAACTTTCATGCAAAAACTGCACAACGACTACAAGCAGTTAACGTGCCAACTGAGGTTGGCTGGTTTTTGTCACGAATTGACTCTGTTTTAAGGTAACCCAGGACAAAGACGCGACAACCACTGACAGGAAATAGCTTTCAAAGGGTGAGAAGACATAGCCTTGACATTTTTGTCACGCCATTTTTGTCAGTCACCGGCTACTTTATGCAAACTGACCTGACCATTTTGATATCGGTCAGGCCCATCATGATTTTCTCCATGCCATCCATTTTCAAAGTGCGCATGCCGCCTTCAACTGCTGCGGCAAAAATGGTGGCCACGCGAGCGCGCTCTTGAATCAATTTCTTGATGTCGTCGTCAGCAATCAGCAACTCATGCAATCCGATTCGACCTTTGTAACCGGTGTTGTTGCATTTGACGCAACCTTTGTGGCGGAAAAACTTGAGCTGCCCGTTGACCCCATAAGTTGATTGCCAGCTGGCGACGAGTTTTTCAGTTTCGGCGGCATAGTCAGCCTTCCAGGCTTTGGAATGACTGAGTTCTTCGGCGTATTCAGCCGTGAACAAACGCAACTCTTCTGCGTCGGGCACATAGTTCTCTTTGCAATCACACAATTTTTTGGCCAGGCGCTGGGCCAAAATGCCCAACAAGGCATCAGCAAAATTGAACGGATCCATGCCCATGTCCAGCAGGCGGGTGATCGATTCAGGCGCGGAATTGGTGTGCAGGGTTGAAAACACCAAATGGCCTGTCAATGAGGCCTCAACACCCATGGACACGGTTTCTTTGTCGCGTGATTCGCCGACCATGATGATGTCCGGGTCCGCGCGCAAAAACGCGCGCATCACCAAGGCAAAGTCAATGCCCGCCTTCTTGTTGATTTGAACCTGGCGCAAGCCTTTTTGCGTGATCTCGACCGGGTCTTCTGCGGTCCAGATTTTGGTGTCGGTCTTGTTGAGGTGCTTCAGGATGGAATGCAGCGTGGTCGTTTTGCCAGAGCCGGTGGGGCCGCAGACATAGAACAGGCCGTAAGGTTTTTCAATGGTCTGGATGACGCGTTGCTTGTTGTGCGGCGTCAAGCCCAAATTGTCCAGCGGTATTGGTTCACCCGCCGCCAGAATCCGCATGACCACGTCTTCTACGCCGCCAGCGGAAGGAATGGTCGCGACCCGCAACTCGATGTCAAGCGGGCCATATTTTTTGAACTTGATCTTGCCGTCTTGCGGCTTGCGGCGCTCTGAGATGTCCAGGTCGCACATGATTTTCAGGCGTGTCACCATGGCCTGGCGGAAATGGGCGGGCACTTCAATATACGGCATCAAACTGCCATCGATCCGAAAACGGATGCCGGTTTTGAACTTGCCTGGCATGGGCTCAATGTGAATGTCCGACACCTTCTGGTGGTAAGCGTCGATGATGACTTTATTCACAAATTTGACCAATTCGTTGTCGGCAGCTGCGGACTCGAGCGATGAATCTTCTGAGCCATCGTCGATTGGGCCGCCGTCCATGTCGGCCAGCAATTCGTCAATGGAACCGCCTTCTGCGCCAGCGCCAAAAATTTGACCCATCGTTTCATCAAACTCGGTCTGGGTCGTGACGCGATATGAAAACTTAGATATTTTTGGGAACACCTGCGGAACCACCCGCGCACCGCGCACCGCTTCTGGGTCGACACACATGATGACCAGGCCTTCGGGCGACTCTTCTAGCGGCAGCCAGCCCTGCTGGGTGACGAATTCACGTTTGAGTGCGCCATGCAACACTTCTGAGCGAATGCGTCCCGCGTTGAAGGGCTCGTACACAACACCAAAAAATTTGGCCAACGACGGGCCAATTTGCGCCGGCCTGATTTTGAAGTCAGCCATCAACACGTGCTCAACCGATTTGGCCTCTTCTTTGGCCAATTGCATGACCTGCTGCAGGTCAGCCCGTGTCATCACGCCGTCGTTGATCAAACCGTCAAAACGGGTGGCGGAGACCTTTTTCTCAACGTCTTCAGCACGCTGGACCCGCTGCCGAATTGCGGTTCCAAGGGTTTTACAAAGCTGCGACACGCCTTCAACATCAAGCTCGCCAAACGGCTGGTTGCTCTTGTTGTTGATGACTTGCAACACGCCATGCAGCACCTTGCCCTCCATCACCGGCGCGACCAGCATTTCCCGGGTGCGGTATCCGGAGCGCTTGTCGACTTCCTTCAAAAAAGTCAGTGCCGGGTGAATCTGCTTCAAGGCCTCTTCGTCATAGACATCTGGCAAGTTGAGCAAGGTCTTGCTGAAGGCGACATAACCTGCAATGCTTTGCGGTGATATGGGCAACTTCAAATCTCGGCTGCTGTTCAGGCCGGTCTTAACTTTGGAGACGATGGCCGTTTTGTCCTCATTGACGGCGTACAGCGTCAGACGGTCAGCATTGAACAGTTTGCAAATGTCGGCGCTGGCCTCCAGCATGATTTGGTCAACATTGTCGGTTTCATGTATGCGGGCGGTGACCTGTTGCAACTGCCTGTAAAAAAGGGCCTCGAACGTCGTACCGCGTTTTTCAGCCGGTAATTTTTGCGAGTCCAGAAAAGCCTGGTCTCTGGGTTTTTCGACCGCGACGGGCTTCAAGATGGCATTCATAACTCAAACTCCTGTCCGGCCCGCAGCCATCGAATGTCGTGCGTGACGTTGGGTCCACCAATCGAAGTTTCATCAAATTTTTGGATTTCCGCCATGATCAGCGACGTCTCGGCCGGTTTGGTATGCGTGATGTAAATTGGATAGGTCTTGTCTTTGGCGATTTGGTCTAATTCATTGGCCAACACCACAGGCGAAAGGTGCAGGCTGAGTTTTGCCAATTCTTTTTCGCGGTTGCTAAAGGCGGTTTCTATGACCAGCATGGCGACATTCAGTTCATTGACGCGGCTCCAGAACGCCGGATTGCGTTCAGTGTCGCCCGTGAAAACCCAACAACCTGTGCCTGCCGTAATCGCATAACCGACCGCAGGAACGGTATGCACAGCTGGCAACACTTCAATCAATTTACCCGTGAGCTGCAAGGCCTGACCGGTCTTGATTTCGTGAAAAGTGATAAACGGCGCCTCGGGCGTCGGGATGCGGCTAAAGTCGGGCCAGATGACGTCATTGAAAATATGCGCCCGCAACGCCGCAATGGTGCCTGCCAGGGCATGTATTTTCAAAGGACTTGTCCGCCGCGCCGCGACAGAATCGACCATCAATGGCAAAGCAGCCACGTGATCGAGGTGAGAATGGGTTAAAAATACCTGGTCGATGCCCCGCATTTCTTCCAGGGTCAGATCGCCTACACCGGTGCCTGCGTCGATGAGAACGTCGCCATCAATCAAAAAAGACGTGGTTCGACAGTCTTTGGCTATGGCGCCTGAGCAGCCCAACACACGTACCTTCATCGCGCATCCTCATTTGGTTTCAAAATTCGTCGCGCCATCCCATTCCGGGTCGAAAGGTAGCATTCTCATGGAGGCTACCCGCTCTGAATAGAGTTCGTACAGGTATTTTTTTGCATTTTGTCGGTTTAAATTGATCAAAATAACGTCCGCCTGATCCCAATCCTGCGCCCGGTAGGCTTTGAGGAATGTACCCCAAGTCTTCAGTTCTGAATTTGTTTCAGGTGCCCCAGCCACGGTCAGTGCCAGCGGATAGAAAATCGAGACCGCTTGCTCTTTGCCTTTGACGCGTACTTTGTCGAGTTCTTGCCAAGCAAAATCAAGTGCCATTTTTCGCGTGGATTCACTGACCACAATATCAATGCCGTAGGATTTGGAGAGGCCTTCAAGCCGGGATCCCAAATTGACCGCGTCTCCAATCACGGTGTAGCTTCGGCGAATATTGGAGCCCATGTCGCCAACACACATGCTGCCGGTATTTAACCCGATCCCAATGCCGATTTCAGGAATTCCTTTGTCACGATGCTCCTGGTTGATGTCTTTGATGGCCAACGACATTTCCATGGCCGCTTTGACGGCCAATTGCGCATGTTCTGCCGTTTCAACTGGCGCGCCCCAAAAGGCCATCACACAGTCACCCATGTATTTATCAATCGTGCCCCGATTGGCGCGGATCAGGCTGGTCAAGCGGCTAAATACGCTATTTAGCAGCTCCTGCAACTGGATCGGCTCCATTTTTTCTGACATTTTGGTAAAGCCACGCATGTCACAAAACATCACCGTCAATTCCCGGTTAGCTGCTTTCATGCTGTAACTGTCAGGATCTTTCACCATCTCATCGACCAACTCCGGTGGTACATAGGTGCCAAACAAATTTGCCAATTCCCGTTTGGAACGGCTTTCAACAAAATACCCATAACTCATATTGAGGGCAAATGCCGCGGCCGCCATCGTCAATGCGGCCGCCAAAGGCAATACCAGACCGAATGAAAGGTACATCCAGAAATTAACGGCAACCAGACCGACCAGCACACAGGCACTCAAAAGCATTGCCCTGGAGGCTGACAGCAGTGGAAGGGCAAAGGCCAAGGTCAACCCCGCCAACACCAGCATCACCACATCGTAGCCTGCGGCGTAATCTGGCCGCACCAACACCTTGCCGTCCAACAGGCCGGAAATGACATTGGCATGTGTTTCAACCCCGGGATAGGTTTCACCCACTGGCGTCACCCGCAAATCCACCAGGCCAGGCGCAGTCGTACCCATCAAGACAATTTTTCCTTTCAGACTGGCGGCAGGAATCCGTTTGGCCAGGATATCCGCCGCAGAAATGTATTTGAAAGAGCCCGCACTGGCCCCGCCCGGCCCTCTGAACGGTACCAATGCAGCCACACGGTCATCAACTGGAATCGCGAGCGTCTTGTTGTCACCCAGTTTGAGCAGGATGCTCTCCAAACCCTGGTAATTTCGACCCAAAAACCGCTCTTTCGGAAACCCCGGTGCCACTGACGGCAGGCCGGCCAACGCACGGAACATCGCCATTGAAAGTGATTCGTAGTATTTGCCCTTGTATTCGGCAATCAGGGGCAACGAGCGCACCACACCATCCGTCTCGGTGATTGAGTTGAAAAACCCCGCCATCGGTGCGGCCTTGGCGAGTAGTTCAATGTTGGAGCCAAATCCGTTCCAGGAAGTGAAACGAATCGGCTTGCCCTGCAAGGCTTCACGGGACATCACAGGCTGAGGCAAAATTCCCGATGATCGACCATCGCGATCACTGGTCAAGTAATAACCCATGATGACTGCCCGCTTGTCCAGTGACTTAGCAAACCCAGCGTCGTAGTCCAGAGCATCTTGAATTTTCAGGATGTTTTCAGCAAAACCGGGCTGGTCTTTCAATTCGTTTTTTGCGAGTTCATTCAGGCGACGCAGACCGGAACTGTCATCTGCCTCGGCAAAAACGATGTCAAACCCCAGTATGGCAATCTTCTGGACGTCAAACAGCTCATCCGTCAATACAGCCATTTTGTTTCGGCCCCAAGGCCAGCGCCCTACTTCAGCAAGGCTCTTTTCGTCAATGTCGACAATGACGATGCGATCATCCAGCGTTTTAGGCATTGTGGCCTGCAGACGCGCGTCATAAATGATGTCGTCAAGCCGCTGCAACACGCCAATATGAAGTATGCCAATTGCATGCAGCAAGGCAAACACCAGCGGCAGCAGCGTGACTGCTATGCGGGGCCAATGCTTCAGAATTGATTCCATGAAATCCCCGAATGAGCGTTGGCAGCAGACTTCAAACCGGAAGCTGGCCGGTCTGCACTGTCAAGTCTGGATAAATTGCATTTGGGTGCCCGCCAGCTCGATCAGATCGCCATTTTTAAGCGAGACTGGATCGACGCCAATCGGGGCACCATTGAGGGTTGGGTTGCCCGCGCCTTCAACATGATGAACGACAAACCCATGGCTACGTTTGGTAATAGCCGCAACCGCAACGCCCGGCTTGCCAATCGTCGTCACCACTTTAGTCAAAGGCACCTCGCGCCCCGAAGCAGCGCCTGACAAAACTTTGATCGCCGCGCGGCCGCCAGCGCCAAAACTGGAGTCTTGCACGCCAAATGAAGATGACGATGGGGCTGACGAGGGGGGCGTGGCTGCCATGGCGGCCGCGACACCTGGCCGGACCATCATCGTTTTCTCAAAACCCTGGTCGGCTGTCTCATTGACAAATTTGATTTTGTACTTTCCAACTTCCACCACATCACCGTTGTGCAACAACTGCTTTTTGGCTGACTTGCCGTTGACGTAGGTGCCGTTCGTGCTATTCAAGTCCTCCAGGTAGACCTCATTGCCAGTCATCTGCAGCACCGCATGTTCGCCGCTCACCGCGAGGTTGTCGATAACAATATCGTTATAAGGCCTACGGCCCAAGGTCGTGCGGTCCTTGGTGAGCTGGACTTCCTTGATCACCACCCCGTCAATCGACACGATCATTTTCGGCATGACCGACTCCTGTTCCTGAAATTTTTAGTTGGGAAATTCATAGGCATTCTAGTTTCTCAGCAATCGGGAAATTAAACCCTTCTTTTTGCTGGTCGCATCTGCTTTTACCATTAGAACTGTGATGTTATCCCGTCCACCGTGCTCATTGGCAACTAAAATCAATTGATCTGCTTTTTCTTGCATGGTTTTTTCGCCGCCCAAAATGCCCGCAATTTCTGCGTCTTCAACCATGTCAGACAGCCCATCGGAACAAAGCAGAAACAAATCACCGTCTTCAACCTGGAATTCATGCAGGTCCAGCATGACGGTATCGTCGACGCCGAGTGCCCGCGTCACTAGGTTTTTGTAGGAAGCAGTTGCGGCTTGTTCTGGTGTCAATAATCCAGCGTCAATTTGCTCTTGTAACAGCGAATGATCTTTGGTAATTTGCGAAAAATCATTGCCCCTCAGCCGATAGCAGCGGGAGTCCCCAATATGCCCAAGCATTAACTGAGCCCCCTGAAACACCGCCAAAACCAGCGTCGTGCCCATGCCCGAATAATGCGAGTTGGAATTGGCGGCGTTAAAAATTGAGCGATTCGCGTTATCAACACAAATCTCCATCGCACGCCGAATCTCTTTGACTTTGGCCTGTTTACTGGTCTCATTCAACCAACGCGACATCTCAGATTTGATGAATGCCGTGGCCATCCCGCTTGCAATTTCACCCGCGTTGTAACCGCCCATGCCATCTGCCAGCACACACAAGGAGCTTGCTGCGTCAAACGCGGCTGAGTCTTCATTGTTGTCCCTGGCGCGACCCGGATCCGTTTTCGAGCAGAACGTGTAATTCATTGGCTGTATTGGCTAGATTTCTATGTCAGATCCGGCACCTGCGGAACCCGAATTTTTCGCAGAAACGGTGTGAACCGTCGTTTTTTCGAATTCCGCATCCTGAACCTTAGCGAGCGTAGCAGAATGTATGACCGTCTTTTCAAAATTCTCGGGCATTGGAGCGCCTGCATTAGGGTTTGCGATGACGGGGGCCGACATTGCCATGGTTTTTTCATTGGCCTGAGTGCCACTTGCCTTTGAATCGCCTGGCGCGCGCACGATCCCGGAGTCAGCAGGCAATCCGCTGGAGGTGCCTTTTAGGTCGGCAGCAAACTGGTCGCCGTCCTGGTACCGTGTTTCTGGACGCTTGCTCAATGACAGCGCCACGACGTTGGCAAGGGCCTCGGGAATGTCGCTGCGGATAATACGGATATCCGGTGCCTCTTCATTGGCAATTTTGTACATCAGCTCGGCCATTGAGTCACCTCGAAACGGCAATACACCGGCCAGCATTTGAAACAGCATGACGCCCAGGGAATACAGGTCGGAGCGACCGTCCACTTTCTTGCCCGAGAGTTGTTCAGGGGACATAAAACTGGGCGTGCCCAGCACAAGCCCGGTTTTGGTTTTGCTTGAATCGGTGATGCGTGCAATGCCAAAGTCAGTGACCTTGACCGTGTCAGTGTCAGTGTCGTACATGATGTTGGCAGGTTTGATGTCCCGGTGCACCACATTCTGCTTGTGCGCATAGGCCAGGGCTTCAGCGACGCGCGCAACGATGGACACCACTTTGGACACGGGCAGCAAATGCCCGTCTTTGCAAGCGTCCACCAAGTCTTTGCCCTTGAGGAACTCCATGGCAATATAGGCCAAGTCATGCTCTTCGCCGGCGTCAAAAATCGTGACGATGTTTTGATGCTGCAAGCGCCCCGCAGTTTCCGCTTCCCGAAAAAACCGCTCTCTGGCGTCTACCAGTTCATCACCATCAAACTCCTGGCTCAATGCCATGGTTTTTATCGCTACCACGCGTCCAATTTTCGGATCCTTGCCCAAGTAAACAACCCCCATGGCACCTTTGCCCAACTCCTTTTCAACCTGGTATCGGCCAAGCATCGGTTTTTCAACGGCACCCCCGTCCAGCAACATGGTGCCGCCCGGGTGGCTTCCGCCGCCGCCCAAGATCACGGTTTCTGACAAGTTTTTGGCCCGGCTGAGTTTGGCCTTCAGATCTTTGTAATTCGGATTGAATGCCGCCATCTGCTCGTAAACCGACTCTGCTTTATTGAACTGCCGTTTGCGCTCAAAGTCGAGCGCGAGGCTGTACAGATTACCCATGACCGCGTCGCTCATCGGAACGCGGCGGTAACGGTCAAAAGCCGCATCAAGTTGTCCTTGCCCCTGCAAGGCCAAGCCCATCATGCGGCTGGTTTCGGCGGACTCCTCATCGGCCTTGATCTTGCCGGCTTCAGTCATCAAGAAACGTTTAGTGGTTAGCGCCAAATGACCTAACAGCAGCAGCGCGGCCGGAAACACCAGTTTGAGCCACAACGCACCTCCCGCCAGCAAACCGAATTCCGCACCCAGCAACGAAATGAACAAGCCCAGGGTGATGATGGCCGCTGCGCCAGCAGACAGCCTTGGCAAAGCGATCACGATATAGGCCGCTACAACCAGGAACATCAAGAAAGTCGCCCAAACAGCCCACCCCGGCTGAACAATGAAGTGCTCGCCCAAGATGCTCGACGTGATGTGGGCAATCGTCTCAGCCGGCGAAAGGCCAGGGTATCCCGGCACCGGAAATTGCACACCTACCCCGGCTGCCGTCGCACCAATGATGACGATTTTGTCGGCGTATTTAGTCGCCGGAATTTTGCCATTCAACACATCAAAGAAAGAATCCACCGCAAACGCCGGTTTGCCATCCCGGCCCTTGTAAAACTGCGGCAACATCAGGGCCGACTCATCGGTCTTGACGCGCAACTTGCCAATTTGAACCGACTCGCCAGGATTGAGCTTGATGTCAGACGACACCAGATTCAAGCTGTTCAGCGCAGCCAGCAATGACATCGACGGCACCGCCTTGCCGTAATAATTGACCAGCAAGGGCTCCTGGCGGACGGCACCATCGACATCCTGAAACTGGTTCAAGTGGCCGATGCCGGCAGCGGCGGTTCCGAGTGATTCGATAGGCTGTTGGCCTTTAATGGACGGCACCGAAAATCCACTGGTTTCGTCCAGCGCGCTTTTAAGCGCATAAGCCGGCAGCGGGCTGTCCGGCTTGCCCTGGGGCTCACCCAGCACAAAGACGGACGGCAACAGCACATTGCCCGCCTTTTTAACGCTGGCCGCCAGAATCGCATCGGAGTCCAGCGCCAGCTCGGCTTCGCTGATGATTTTTTCAAGCTGCTCATTGGTGCTGGCCTGGCCGCTTTGAGCCTCCACTGGGGGCGCGCCAACCGGCTTGACCAGCACATTGCGCATCTGTCGAATATAGGCCAGCCCGCGGTCAACCTGCGGTTCAAAAAAGAAAGCGGTGTGGACGATGGTCTTGGCTTTAGCGGCTGCCAGCTGGTCGATCAGTTTGGCATGAACGTCACGCGGCCACGGCCACCGGCCAATATTGGCAATGCTCTGGTCGTCAATGGCAATGACGGCAATCCTGTCAGACGGCTGGCGACTGCTGCTGGTGCTGGCAAAGTCGTAAAAACGCCGCTCCAAGGTACCAATGAAGTCGGTTCCGTAATGGAACAGCAGAACAGCCAGTACCACGATCAGGCCGGCGAACCAATCAGAACGCCAGAACTGACCTTTGCCCGAGAACGATATTTTTGCCATGACAAACCCAAACTGAAATCAACAGCCCAATCCCGGCTGAAACATCGCACCCACACTTGACCTGCGCGGGTGAACCGCAGACTTGCGACGTTAGCAGACAGCGTCGGCGCCGACAAGAGAGATACTCAAAAACACTTGTCGTTTTTTTGCGAATCAACGAGCGGCGCAGCCACCACGAAGCGCCCATTTTCCTAACGTGCAAGAACGACCTTTCATGCGACCAGGACACAGGGCGAACCTGCATGAAAGTTAGCCTGGCGGATTTTGGGATGAATTGCGCTTTTGCATGATTTTCCCAACGGCAATGACAAAGGCCGCTCCGACTGCCGCAGCCAGGTAAAACTGCATGGAATGCTCAGGAAACCAAGCGCGCAACACTTTGTCGCTGGCAATGGCCTCACCTGCCACCCAGCCAATCAATCCAGCGCCCACTGTCACGATGACCGGGAAACGCTCCATCAGCTTGATCATCAGGGTGCTGCCAAAAATAACGATCGGAATGGCAATGGCCAGACCAATCACCAGCAGCGTGACATTGCCGTTAGCGGCGGCGGCAACGCCGATGACGTTATCCAGGCTCATGATCAAATCGGCGATCAAAATGGTTCGTATCGCTGCGAACAGGTTGCCATGGTGTTTGGCCTCGCCCTCGCCGCCGTCGTCATCACTCAGCAATTGCACGCCAATCCACAGCAGAAGCAAGCCGCCGACAATTTGCAAATAGGGCAGCTCCAGCAATTTTGCCGCCACCACAGTGAGGGCAATGCGCAAAATGACCGCAGCCGCAGTACCCCAAAAAATTGCCTTTCGCTGTTGCTCAGGCGGCAAGGTGCGAGCGGCCAGGGCAATGACCACGGCGTTGTCACCGGACAAAATGATATTGATCCAGATGATTTTGAGCAGGCCGATCCAAAATTCAGCGCCTTGGATTTGTTGCAGGATATCCATCGTTCGATCTCCGGTTTTAAGAATGGAAAAGGCGCCCAAAACAGCCGTTTTGAGCGCCTTTTAGTTAGGCGCTAGTTTAGCGAGCCAAATGGAGCCCGCAAATTGGTAGTTTTGCTTACAGCAGCGCCTTGAGCAGCTTGGCCATTTCGGATGGGTTGCGCGTCACTTTGAAGCCACACGCCTCCATCACCGCCAATTTGGCGTCCGCCGTATCGGCGCCGCCCGAGATCAGCGCCCCCGCGTGGCCCATGCGTTTGCCGGCAGGGGCTGTCACGCCGGCGATGAAGCCGACAATTGGTTTTTTCATGTTCGCCTTGCACCAGCGCGCCGCTTCGGCCTCGTCCGGCCCGCCAATTTCGCCAATCATGATGACGGCGTCGGTGTCCGGGTCGTCATTGAACATGCGCATGATGTCGATGTGTTTGAGGCCATTGATCGGGTCGCCGCCAATTCCCACTGCGCTGGATTGGCCCAGGCCAATGTCGGTCAGCTGGGCCACAGCCTCATAGGTCAACGTGCCTGAGCGGCTGACGACGCCAATGCGGCCTTTGCGGTGGATATGGCCGGGCATGATGCCGATCTTGATCTCATCCGGCGTGATCAGGCCGGGGCAATTGGGTCCCAGCAGCAGGGTCTTTTTGCCGCCCGCAGCCTCCTTGGCGCGCATTTTGTTGCGCACTTCGAGCATGTCGCGCACCGGGATGCCCTCGGTGATGCAAATCGCCAAGTCCACCTCGGCCTCAACCGCTTCCCAGATCGCTGCAGCGGCGCCGGCGGGGGGCACATAAATGACCGAGACAGTCGCACCCGTCTGGCTGGCCGCCTCTTTGACCGAGGCGTAGATTGGGATGCCGAAGATGGTCTCACCCGCCTTCTTGGGGTTCACCCCGGCGACAAAGCAGGCTTTGCCGTTGGCGTATTCCTGGCATTTTTCAGTGTGAAACTGGCCGGTCTTGCCGGTGATGCCCTGGGTGATGACGCGGGTGTTTTTGTTGATCAGGATGGACATGTTGGTTCCTCAGGCGTTGACAGCGGCGACGACTTTTTGCGCCGCTTGCGCCATGGTGTCGGCACTGATGATGGGTAGCCCGCTGTCGGCCAGCATTTGCTTGCCCAGGGCCTCATTGGTGCCCTTCATGCGCACCACCAGAGGTACGCTCAGATTGGTGGCTTTGCAGGCAGTGATGATGCCGGTGGCGATGGTGTCGCACTTCATGATGCCGCCGAAGATGTTGACCAGAATGGCCTTCACCTTTTTGTTTTTCAGCATGATCTTGAAAGCCTCGGTCACCTTCTCGGGAGTCGCGCCGCCACCCACGTCCAAGAAGTTGGCCGGCTCGGCGCCAAACAGCTTGATCGTGTCCATGGTCGCCATGGCCAGGCCCGCGCCATTGACCAGGCAACCGATGTTGCCGTCAAGGCTGATGTAGGCCAAGTCAAACTTGCTGGCCTCGACTTCTGCCGGGTCTTCTTCGTCCAGATCACGGTAGGCCACGATTTCGGGGTGGCGAAACAGTGCGTTGGCGTCGAAGTTGAACTTGGCGTCCAGCGCCTTGATGTTGCCATTGCCCTCCAAAATCAAGGGGTTGATCTCGACCAGGGAGGCGTCGGTCTCCATATAAACCTTGTACAGCTTTTGCAGCACATCGACGCACTGGGCGGTGGACACTGCGGGCACGCCAATGGCGTCCGACAGCATCTTGCCCTGGGCGGGCGTAAGGCCTGTGGCAGGGTCGATGATTTCAGTGACGATCTTCTGCGGCGTGTCGTGTGCAACGCCTTCGATATCCATGCCGCCTTCGCTGGACACAATGAAGGCAACGCGCTGGGAGGCCCGGTCCGTCACGGCGGAAACGTAGTACTCTTTTTTGATGTCGGCACCGTCTTCAATCAGCAAGCGGCGCACTTTTTGGCCCAAGGGGCCGGTTTGATGGGTCACCAGTTGCATGCCCAAAATCTCGCCAGCCAGCTTTTTGACCTCGTCGATTGAACGTGCCAGCTTGACGCCGCCGCCCTTGCCGCGCCCGCCAGCGTGGATTTGCGCTTTCACGACCCAAACCGGGCCGCCGAGCTTCTGGGCCGCTTCCACCGCCTCCTGGACAGTGAACGCCGGTATGCCACGCGGGGTGGGCACGCCGAATTGACGCAAGATTTCCTTGCCTTGGTATTCGTGGATCTTCATGACGTCTTTCTCAGGAACGCTTGCTTCCATGTTTTTTGAGGTGCATCGCACCCCAAAACATGAAGGCCTGTTTTTCACGTGAATGGGGATCGTCTGGCAGTGATTTCGCGGCGGCTGGAATCAATCCGATGCGAAAACCTCATTGGACAACGCAGCGTGGGAATGTATCATGTTGCAACGCACCAATCTTTTCCCAGCCTTACAGCCCCTTTCTGACAAAGCGGAAGAAATCTCCATGGCAAAAATTTTCATTGACGGCGAAGCAGGCACCACGGGCTTGCAAATTCGCGAGCGTTTGGGCGGTATGCCGCAGATTGAAGTGCTCAGCATTGCGCCCGAACTGCGCAAGGACGCCGCCGCCAAACGCGCCTTGATGGCCCAGGTGGATTTGGTCGTGCTCTGCCTGCACGACTCATTAGCTATTGAATCAGTAGCTATGATCGACGGTTTGACGGGGACAGCCGCCCAAAATGGGCCAAAGATCATCGATGCGTCAAGTGCGCACCGCGTTGCGCCTGGCTGGGTTTATGGCTTTGCGGAACTCTCGCCGGAACAAACCGAAGCGATCAAGACAGCCAGGCGGGTGGCTAACCCTGGCTGCTACCCGACCGGCGGCATCGCCCTGCTGCGCCCGCTGGTCAACGCTGGCCTGCTGCCGGTGGACTATCCGGTGGTCATGCAAGGCTTTTCGGGTTACTCGGGCGGTGGCCGTCCGATGATCGAGTCTTATGAAATCACCAAAACAGCGCCACCGCTGGATGTTTATGGACTGGGACAAAACCACAAACATGTCCCGGAACTGCACACCTACTCCGGTTTGAGCCGTCGGCCTGTCTTTGTCGCGGCCGTCGGAAACTACTACGCGGGCATGATTGACCAGATCAGCCTGCATTTCGATTTGCTCAAAGGTGTGACCAAGGCAAGCCAGCTTGAAGACGCCTTGCGGGCGCATTACGACGGCAGCGAATGGGTGCGCGTGGTGGCGCCCAATCAAAGCGGCCGGGTCGAGCCCTGCGCCCTGAACAACACCAACTTCATGGAACTCAGCGTCTACGGCAATGACGCACTCGGTCAAGCCGTGTTGATCGCCAAATATGACAATCTGGGCAAGGGTGCCAGCGGCGCTGCGGTGCAGAACATGAAGTTGATGCTCGGGGTTTAGCGGCGCCGATTTGCGTGGCCAGGCAGGTCTTGCAACGAGGATTTGCCATCATTGAACCGCTATATTAAATATAGCTAACTATGTATATCCTACGGGAACATACGGTACTTTTCTCTCTCAATCATCGTCCCGCGCTCCCAAAACCGCCTTGCGAATGGCTTCGGGCCCAAAACCCCTGGCGGCCAGAAACCGCATTTGTTTGGCGCGTTCTGCCGGGCTGAAGACGGCATCGTCTGACTTGGCGGCAAACTTGCGCCGCCAAACCGCTCGTGCACGCTCAAGTTCGCCAGCCTGCAGGCCCGCAACGGCCTGCTGCACGGCTTCGCGGTCCAAGCCTTTGCCTTGCAGTTCTTGCCGGATGCGCGCATTGCCGAGTTTGTCCTGGCGGCGGTTGATAAGGGATTCAATCACGCGCTTTTCGCTGATGAAACCTTTGCCCTCCAGGTCGTCCAGGATGTTGGCCAATTCGCCCGGCACCTCTTCGTGGGTTTGAAGCCGCCGCTCCAGCTCCAAGCGCGAATGTTCGCGCCCACTGAGCAGGCGCAGGGCGCGGCCTCTGAGGCTGGGTTGGGGTTTGCCGCTGGCCGTCACGAGTTGCGCTGTTGATACTATATTTAATATAGCAAACTATTCAGCACACAAAGGAACATATCTCATTTTTTATCGGCTTTTTCAGCCGCTTTGGTTTTGGGGGTCGTTTCAGGCTCTTGCGGCAGCAAAGGGATGCCCAAAGACAGGCGAACCTTGTTTTCGATCTCGATGGAAAGCCCTGGGTTCTCGCGCAGAAACTCGCGGGCATTGTCACGGCCCTGGCCGATTTTCTCGCCGTTGTAGGCATACCAGGCACCTGATTTATCGATGATGTTGGCCGTGACGCCCATGTCGATGATTTCGCCGTGGCGGCTGATGCCTTCGCCAAACAAAATGTCGAACTCGGCGGTTTTAAAGGGGGGTGCCACTTTGTTTTTGACGACTTTGACCTTGGTTTCGTTGCCAATCGCCTCGTCGCCCTTCTTGATGGTGCCAGTGCGGCGGATGTCCAGACGCACCGAGGCGTAAAACTTCAGCGCGTTGCCGCCCGTGGTGGTCTCGGGCGAGCCAAACATCACGCCGATCTTCATGCGGATCTGGTTGATGAAAATCACCGTGCAGTTGGTCTTTTTGATGTGGGCGGTGAGTTTGCGCAGGGCCTGGCTCATCAGGCGGGCCTGCAAACCGGGCAGGCTGTCGCCCATTTCACCTTCCAGCTCGGCCTTGGGTGTCAAGGCAGCGACCGAATCGACCACGATCAGGTCGACCGCGCCAGAGCGCACCAGGGAGTCGACGATTTCAAGCGCCTGCTCGCCGGTGTCGGGCTGGCTGATCAGCAGGTCTTGCAGGTTCACACCGAGTTTTTGCGCGTACTGGATGTCCAGCGCGTGTTCGGCATCGACAAAGGCGCAGGTGCCGGCCAGTTTTTGCATCTCGGCGATGACTTGCAAAGTCAGGGTGGTTTTGCCCGAGGACTCCGGGCCGTAGATTTCAACCACGCGGCCACGTGGCAGGCCCCCCACGCCCAGCGCGATGTCCAGGCCCAAAGAGCCGGTGGAGACAACTTGAATGTCTTCAATCACCTCGCCCTCGCCCAGGCGCATGATGGTGCCTTTGCCGAACTGCTTTTCGATCTGCAAAAGCGCCACTTGCAGGGCTTTGGCTTTTTCGGTGGCAGCGGCAGTGCTGGCGTTGACATTGAAATTGCCTTTGACGGGTGCGTCCATGAAAATCTCCTTAAAAATCAAATAACAACGGTGGATTGAGGCTTGTGTTGCACCCAAACCAGTATCTGCTTTTATCAACAGGCTGGATGCTTGAACAGTAGTTTAACGCAGGTTATTGAAATCAGTAAACAGAATTTTTAGTCAGTTTGATTTACTATTAGCCATGGCGCAAAACCTCTCTACAACCGCCGCCAACGACACCTGGCGGCTCTCCCATGCCGGTTACCTGATGGGGCGCGCCTTGCAGCGTTTTGACGCCCGAGTGCTGGCTTTGATGGCGCACAACGTTGAAGTTCCTTTGGGTTTGTCCAACCTGGCGGCACGCGGCCAGGTTGGCGCTGCGCACATCCACATCACCCGGCATTTGGCATTGCAAGGCTCACGCCTGACGGAATTGGCCGCCAGCGCCGGCATGAGCAAGCAGGCCATGGTCACGCTGGTCGACCAATGCGAGGCCTGGGGCCTGGTGACGCGCACGCCAGACCCGCAAGACGCGCGGGCCAAACGGGTCGCGTTCAGCCCCACCGGGCTGGTCTGGCTCAAAGCCTTTGAACAGGCCGTGGCGCAAGCCGAAGAAGAATTGCGCCAGGCCGTCGGGCCTGAGGTCGCTGCCGTGATCGCCATCGGGCTGGAGGCCTACGGGGCCTAGAATTCGTTGGTGCCTGGAGACGACTGGAGACTACAGCTTGGAGACAACACAATGCGGGTACTGATTGCCGAAGACGACCAAGTCCTGGCCGATGGCCTGCTGCGGGCCCTGCGCAGCGGCGGCGCGGCGGCGGACCATGTGCCCGACGGCTCGCAGGCCGACGCGGCGCTGATGACCAACACCGAATTCGACCTGCTGATCCTCGATCTGGGCCTGCCCAAAATGCATGGGCTGGAAGTGCTCAAACGCCTGCGGGCGCGCGGCTCTTCGTTGCCGGTGTTGATCTTGACAGCGGCCGACAGCGTGGAAGAACGCGTCAAGGGCTTGGATTACGGGGCCGACGACTACATGGCCAAACCGTTCAGCTTGCAAGAGCTCGAAGCGCGGGCGCGGGCGCTGATCCGGCGCGGCGCGGGGGCCACCAGCAGCATCATCAAGCACGGGCCTTTGCACTACGACCAGACCGGACGCGTGGCCACGCTGGAGGGCAAGATGGTCGAACTGTCAGCGCGCGAGTTGGGCTTGCTGGAAGTGCTGCTGCAACGCACTGGCCGCCTGGTCAGCAAAGACCAGCTGGTCGAGCGCTTGTGCGAATGGGGCGAAGAAGTGAGCAACAACGCCATCGAGGTCTACATCCACCGCCTGCGCAAAAAAATTGAGAAAGGCCCGGTGCGCATCGCCACCGTGCGGGGTTTGGGTTACTGCCTGGAAAAAATCCAGACCTGAATGCCTTTGAGTTTCTTCAAACGGGAGCAACGCAGCCTGTTCGGTGAAATTCTGGACTGGATGCTTACCCCGCTGCTATTTTTGTGGCCGTTCAGTCTGGTTCTGACCTGGCTGGTGGCGCAGGGCATTGCGGGCAAGCCGTTCGACCGGGC
Organism: Burkholderiales bacterium; assembly: GCA_025360385.1. Classification (GTDB taxonomy): domain Bacteria; phylum Pseudomonadota; class Gammaproteobacteria; order Burkholderiales; family Burkholderiaceae_C; genus JANYCG01. The sequence continues at coordinate 17,848 of JANYCG010000273.1, forward strand.
GCTGGAATACAACGTCAATGCGCTGGCGCAACTGATCACCATCAGCAACAACCGCGTGCAGATCAACTTGCCCCAACCGGCACGCGAACTGCTGCGCGCCGACGACACTGACATCGTCTATTACCAGGTGCTGGGCCTGCGCAACGAGTTCCTCAGCGGCGAGCGCGATTTGCCGCTGCCCCCCGATGCCGAGAAACCCGTGCCAGGCGAGGTCAAACTGCGTGACGAGGAGTACCACGGCACCCAAATCAAGGTGGCTTACATGTGGGCCAGGCTGGACGCGGCTGGCACCAAACTGGCGCTGATCCAGGTGGCTGAAACGCTGGACAAACGCTCGGTGCTGGCCACCGAAATCATCAAGGGGGTGATGCTGCCGCAATTCGTCATGCTGCCGTTGGCGGTGTTGCTGATATGGCTGGCACTGATCCAGTCGTTCAAACCGCTCAACCAGCTCGAAGAGCGCATCCGGGCGCGCAAGCCCGACGACCTGAGCCCTCTCAACATCGAAGCCGTGCCGCTGGAGATGACGCCGCTGGTCGCATCCGTCAACGACTTGTTGTTGCGCCTGACAGACTCTGTCACCACGCAAAAACGTTTTTTGGCCGATGCCGCACACCAGCTCAAGACACCGTTGGCGGGCCTGCGCATGCAAGCTGACCTGGCCCAGCGCGAAGGCAACAGCACGGATGAACTCAAGCAGTCGCTGCGATTGATTGGGCGCTCCAGCATCCGCGCCACCCACACTGTGAACCAACTGCTGGCCTTGGCACGGGCCGAAGCCGGTGGCGCAGTGATGAACCACAAACCCTGCAATCTGGCCGCGCTGACCTTGCAGGTGGTGCAAGACGGCGTCGGACGCGCGCTGGACAAACACATCGACCTGGGGCTTGAAGGCGCGGGCGTGGACAGCCCCGGCGTATGGCTCAGCGCCAACCCGACATTGCTGCAGGAACTGGTGCGCAACCTGGTGGACAACGCCATCAACTACACCCCGTCCACGCCGCAAAAACCCGGCATCGTGACGGTGCGCATTTTGAATGACCCCATCGGCGGCGCCCTGGTGTTGCAGGTGGAAGACTCGGGCCCCGGCGTTCCGCTGGCCGAGCGCGCCCTGGTGTTTCAGCCGTTTTACCGGGTGCTGGGAACCGAGGCAGACGGTTCAGGGCTGGGCCTGTCGATCGTGGCCGAGATAGCGGCGCAACACCAGGCCAGCATCACGCTGGAGGACGCCCGTCCCGGCCATTCACCGCCCGGCGCCCTGTTCAGTGTCCGGTTCACTGCCCAACCCGACCCGCCATCCGCCTGAATTTCTAGAAGCGCTGTTTACTTGCAGGCGCGCAATGCTTTGCCTGCCAGCGACGGCTTGAGGTCGTCCAGACGCGCCTTGATGGCATCGTCCACGGCCGCCAGCCGCAGCAAAGTGCCACGCACTTCGGCGCGCTCCTGCACCACTTTGGCAGTTCGCACGCCGCGTTTGCTGAAGGCCGCCAGCGCCGCGTCCGCAGCGGTTTGCGACTCAAACCCGCCCAGCGACAGCCCAAACGCCAGCGCCGGATTGTTGACAGCTTCAAAGCGCAGGTTCAAAGACGCCAGTTCAGCGCGTTTTTTGGCCACTGCGTCGGCATTCGGGTACTTGCCCATGTAAATGATCCAGCGCGCGGGCTCGACCACAGCTTCGAGCGCCCAGGCGTCTTTGGGCAGGCTGCCCTCAAGCTTGGTGCGCAAGGCAAGGGTTTCGCTGTCGTCAAACAGGCCGGCTTGCAGGCATTCAAGGGGTTTTTGCGCCGCCGCAGCCATGGCATCGCCTTTTTTAGCCTCTTCGGGCAGCAGGATTCGCATGGCTTGCGGATTCAACTGCTGGTTCATCCGGGCCGGCTCGGATTGCTGCGCAGGGGCAAAGCCATAAGGACGCAGCAGACCCTGGGACCAGGCGAAATACCCGCCGTTGGCCAGCATCAGCAAAAGAACCAGCAGTCTCAACATGGTCTGGATTCTGCCTTGGAAACTTGCGCCTCATCACGCCCCGGCCGAACGCTGACCTCAGAACTCGTGATTTTGACCAGTCCACGGCCGGTGCGCAGCGTCAGGGCGCCCGTCGCGTCCACCCCCTGCGCCAGCCCTTCTGTGCCATCACTCAAGTTGACGTGCCGCCCTGCCAGGGCATCCAGCGCATTGAAACGTCTTTGGTACGGCGCAAAGCCCTGTGCTTGAAACTGCCGGACTGTTTGGATCAGCGCTGGCACGATCCGCAACAGCACCTCGCCCGCGTTAGCGCCTGTCTGCACCTCTTGCAGCCACGCGGGCGGCGTGGATAAGCCGGCAGCATCGCGCGGCAGGATGTTGATGCCGACGCCAACCACCACAAACCGCTGCTCAGCGACCGCCGCCGTTTCAATCAAAATGCCCGCCATTTTCCGGCCATGCAACCACACGTCATTGGGCCATTTGATGCGCAAGTCGGGGTGCAGGCATTGCGCCACGCACAGGCCCACAGCGAGTGACAGGCCCGACCAGTCGACCGGGTTCAGCACCAGGCCCAGGGAAAACATAAGGGATGTGGCCCCCACGCTTGTCACTTCCTGTACTGCGCTGCCCCCCGAGGGGGACGGGCCGTCATCGAGCCAGCTGCGACCGAGGCGGCCCCGGCCGCTCGTTTGGTGCTCGGCCACCAGCAAAATGGGTTCGGTGTGGCCGGCCTTGGCACGGCGCATCAGCTCGGAATTGGTGGAGTCGATGTGCCGCAGGACTTCGACGGTGAACCCCGGCAGATCAGGCGCGACAGCTTCCCAAATCGCCTCGGCTGGCCAGAACATTCCAATTACCGCCCGCGCTTGGGGGCCAGCAAGGTGCCCCGGCAAGTTTTGGCACCACACCAGCAGGGGTATTCGGCCTTGAGTTTGGGCGTGTAACGTTCGTCGATGATCAGGCCGTAGTCGTAGTTCAGCTCCTCCCCGGCCTTGATATTGCGCAGCGCCTTGATAAAGATGCGGCCCGCCACCTCATCCGCTTCGCAGTTGGCATCACACGAATGGTTGATCCAGCGCGATGAGTTGCCGCCGTAAAGGGCGTCGATCACATGGGTTTCATCGACATGGAAATAAAACGTGTGGTTGGGATCGGCCGGGTCATGCGGGTGGCGTCGCAGTGCCTCTTTCCAACTGATGATTTCACCCACATATTCAATGAGGGTCTGGCCCTCGGCAATGTCCTGCACAGCAAACACGCCTTTGCCATGCACGCCCGAGCGGCGGGTTTGAATGCGGCGGCTGTCAGACAGTGGAAGCATTTGAGACCTTGGTTTTTTGCTCACAAAAATGGCCTGTTCGTTTTGGGATGCCCGGCCAGCACATTGGCCCGGTTTTCGCGACTTCTGAAAAGTCGCTGAAAATTTGGTATGGTGAATTGTGTGCGTGCGTGCGCCCACGTGTGTGCGTACACCTGCGTGTGCGCACGCGAGAGGTGGATTGTAGTCATGGGTAAATTAACACAATGAAAACTCTGGTAATT
>JANYCG010000296.1 GCA_025360385.1 Burkholderiales bacterium
AGGCATTGACCACGCGGCCCAACAGCTCAGGACCGACTGGCACTTCCAGAATGCGGCCCGTGCATTTGACGGTGTCGCCTTCGGAGATGTGCTCGTACTCGCCCAAAATCACGGAGCCAACCGAGTCGCGCTCCAGGTTCAAGGCCAGGCCGTAAGTGGGCAAACCATCGCTGCCTGCGGGGAATTCCAGCATTTCGCCGGCCATCACATCGGACAGGCCGTGGATGCGGCAAATGCCGTCCGTCACGGACACAACCGTGCCCTGATTGCGGATGTCGCTGCTGGCGGTCAGGCCCTCAATGCGGCTTTTGATCAGTTCAGAAATTTCTGCTGGATTGAGTTGCATGACTCGTATCCCTTAGGTTAATCTTTGTTTAAGTGAATGGAGCCAACTGCCTGGGCCTAAGCCTCAAGCTGACAGCGCCACTTTCATTTGTTCCAGGCGGGCCTTGACCGAGGTGTCAAGCACCTCATCACCCACCACGACACGAATGCCGCCAATCAACGCGGGCTCTAAAGCGACCGTCACGTTCAGCTTGCGGCCAAAGCGCTTTTCAAGGGATGCCGTCACATCCGCCAGCGCCGCACCATCAATGGCGAACGCGCTGTACACAGTCGCGTCAGAGGAGCCACTTTGGCTGTTTTTGAGCGCGTGGAACTGCGTTGCAATTTCAGGCAAGGCATTCAAACGGCCGTTTTCAATGACCGTGCGCAGGAAGTTTTTGGCGATATCCGGCAAGTCGATTTTGGCGACGCCGGAAATCACGTCAAACACCTGTGCATTGGTCGCATTGGGGTTGAGGGCAAATTGCTGCAACTGCTGGTTTTCAGCGATGCTTTTCAATGCCTCGACCCAGATAGCGGTTGCACCGAGGTCTGACGCAGAGGCCTTGAACAAGGCTTCGGCATACGGCCGGGCAATCGTGGCAAATTCAGCCATAGTTACCTCTTACAGCTCGGTCTTCAAGCGGCCAAGCAAATCGGCATGCACTTGCGGGTTGACCTCTTTGCGCAAAATCTGCTCGGCGCCTTTGACGGCCAGCGCAGCGACTTGCTCGCGCAGGACTTCGCGCGCCTTGACGGTCTGCTGTTGAGCTTCGGCACGGGCCTGCGCGATGATCTGATTGGCTTCCACCACGGCCTTGACCTTGGCTTCTTCAACGATCACCTGACCGCGGCGCTCGGCATCGGCCAAACGCGCAGCAGTTTCAGTGCGCGACTTGGTCAGCTCGTCTTCCACACGCTTGTTGGCGTTGGTCAACTCAGCCTTGGCTTTGTCGGCGGCGGCCAGGCCATCGGCGATTTTGCCAACGCGCTCATCAAGCGCGGCGGCGATGGGCGGCCAGATAAACTTCATTGTGAACAGCACCAAAAGTGCGAACACAATGGCTTGCGCCACCAGGGTTCCGTTAATGCTCACAGCGGTTCTCCAAAAACGAGAGACAGTGGGCTAAAGGCTTACTTGGCAACCACGACACGCGCGATTTGCGCCAGGAACGGGTTGGCCGTGGTGAACCACAGGGCAATGCCGGTTCCGATAATGAAGGACGCGTCAATCAGACCGACCAGCAAAAACATTTTCGTTTGCAGTTCACCCATCAACTCGGGCTGGCGCGCAGCTGCTTCCAAGTATTTACTGCCCATGACGCCAATGCCGATGCAGGCACCCATAGCGCCCAAACCAATGATCAGGCCAGCAGCCAATGCGACAAAACCAATAACTTCCATGATGACTCCTTAAAGAACTAAAAAAACAAACTAAAAATAAAACCTCAAACCAACCAAAACTCAATCAATGCGAATCGTGCGCCTGACCCAGATAGACAAATGTCAACATCATGAACACGAAGGCTTGCAGGATGATGATCAAAATGTGGAACACGGCCCAGACAAACCCTGCGCCAACGTGCAGCAGCAACAGCGCCAGGCTGCCGGGCTCAAAGGAGAACGCCCAGGCGCCGCCCAGCAGGGCGATCAGCATGAACAACAATTCACCCGCATACATATTGCCGAACAGCCGCATGCCGTGGGACACGGTTTTGGCAACGAATTCAATCATTTGCATGGCGAAATTGACCAGGCCCAGCAACACGGCAAACACCGGGTTTTTGCTGGTCCCGAAGGGGGCGGTGACAAGTTCGTGGGCCCAGCCCCCGGCGCCTTTGATCTTGACGTTGTAATACAGACAGATCAGCAGCACCGATACGGACATGCCCATGGTCACTGAAAGGTCCGCCGTGGGAACCACGCGCAAAAAGGCATGGTGCGGATCATGGCCCAATTTGCCGTTGACCCAGCCCCAGATTTCAGGCAAGAAGTCCAGCGGCAGCAAGTCCATGGAATTGAGCAGGATGATCCATACGAAGATCACCAACGCGAGAGGCGCGACCATCTTGCGGCTTTTCTCGTTGTGCACGATGGATTTGGCTTGCGAATCGACCATCTCATACAAAAACTCGACCGCCGCCTGAAAGCGTCCTGGCACGCCTGAAGTCACATTTTTCGCGGCGCGGTACAGCAAAAAGCAGCCCACCACGCCCAGCAGGATGGAGAAAAACAGGGAGTCGAGGTTGAAAACAGAAAAGTCGACGATGTCGGTCTGTTTGTGGTTTTGCCAATGCGTCAGGTGGTGCGCAATGTAGTCACTGGCGGACGGGGCATTTTCAGCGGCGTGATTTTCTGCGGCCATGTTGAATTCTTTAAACTTTATTTACGCTTCAAATTGTCTGAAAAAATTGCTTCAACTTTTAGCTAGCATTTCGCTAACTTTTCACCCGCGCTTCGCCAGCTTTTCGCCGACCTTGCGCTAGGGGCCGCACCAGTAAGGCCAGCCAATACACCTTCAAAGTCACCACCAGGCCAGCCAGCAAGGCCAGCCATTCTAGGTTTTTAACCAACCGGGAGGCCGCCAACAACATCACCAGGGTGATGAGCAATTTGACCGCTTCCCACACCAAAACAACAACCCCGCCATTCAGCGCGTTCACGGCGCTTTTCGCGCCAGCCCGCGCAAACTGCTTGGCCAGGCCCCGCGCAAACAGCACGGCGGGAATCCACACCGTCAACGCGCCATAAGCAGCAGACCAGCCTGCGCTGAACCTCTGCGTCAAACCCCAGGCCAACATGGCCACCGCCAAACCCGCTAGCGCCTGCAACTTCACCACCTGCCACGGCGTGACCGATGGCATTTGCTGGCGAAGCGCCTGCGCTTCCTCGGCATTCAGGCGCTTGTATTGCGCGGCTTCAAACTCATCGTCGTCAAAGCTGCTGGCTGGCGCTATTTTCGACTTCAAAACTGCACCATTACACATTGCGACATTTACGCCAAGCCTTCGATTATATACGTAGTTACCCTCCATTTTCTGACCTTGGAGTATCGCCTTGGTATGCGCCGATTTTGCGGGCCTGTGCGCGGCCCAAGAGACACAGGCGAAAGCCTAAGACACAATCCGTGCTCAATCCATGACTTCAGAGGTACACCCATGCCAGACATCTTGAGATTCGCCCATCTGGCCGCTGCCATCGTCTGGCTCGGCGGCATGGCCTGCCTGCTGTTTGCTGTGCGCCCCGCATTGCTGGCGCAGCTTGAGCCGCAACCACGTGCCCGTTTGATGGTGCAGGTGTGGCAGCGGTTTTTCAACATCGTTGGCGTTTGTGTGCTGGTGTTGCTGGCCACAGGCGCGCACCTGTATGCCAGTGGCTACCGGGCGGCCAAAACCATGGGTGCCAGCCTGCCCATAGGCTGGAGCATGATGGCGCTGGCTGGGCTGCTGATGGCGCTGCTGTTTGGCCATATTTATTTTGCTGGCTTCAAAAAATTCAAGCGCGCTGTGGCGGCTGGTGAATTCCCGCTGGCGGCCAAAGCAGCCTCTCAAATCCACACCTTTGTGGTCGCCAATTTTGTGCTCGGCTGGCTCGCAATTGCGGCGGTGAGGCTGCTGCGCTGACTTTCACCCGATGCTTCGGCGCCCAGCAATGCGGCGGATGAGCTGCTCGACTGTTTTCAGCGGATTCAGCAGTAAAATTCGGCCAAAGTCCCCGTCTATATTCAATAGTTTGCTATGTTAAATAAAGCAACGTTGGTGCCTGCCCAGTGGGCGGCATGGGCCGCAAGCGGCATGCTGGCGGGCCTGTTGACCGCCTGCGGCGTGCCGCAACCCGCTGACGTTATGCCCAATGCGATAAGCGCCGTCGCCCCCGGCCCGGCCCGACCGCACCATACGCCGGGCGGTTTTAAAAATAACTATAGCGACGCCGTTAGCAAATCCTTCCCCGATCTGCTGCGCTGGCAATGGGCGGCACTGGTCAACGGCCTGCCCCCGGCCCCCAAAACGCCGACTCCCACGCAGGCACCGGACCTGCCCGCCCTGCACGCCAATGCCAACGCTGGCGCGGCCATGGTGCCATCAGCCACGTGGATCGGCCACGCCAGCACCCTGGTGCAGGCCAGCGGCTTGAACGTGCTGACCGACCCGGTCTTCAGCGAACGCGCCTCGCCTGTTCAGTGGTTTGGCCCCCAGCGCCAGCAGCCCCCCGGGGTCGCGCTGAAAGACCTGCCCCCCATTGATGTGGTGGTGATTTCGCACAACCACTACGACCATCTGGACCGCGACTCGGTGGTCGCGCTGGACGCGCGCTCCAAAGCGGCTGACCCGCAGGGCCAAGGCAACACCCTGTTTCTGGTGCCGCTGGGGCTTAAAAACTGGCTGGCAGATTTGGGCATCACCCGCGTGATCGAACTCGACTGGTGGGCACACACTCACGTGCGCGGCGTCGATTTCTACCTCACCCCCGCACAGCACTGGTCTGCCCGCGGCGCCACTGACCGCAGCAAAACCTTGTGGGGCGGCTGGGCCGTGTTTGGCCCGGGCTTCACCTGGTACTTCAGCGGCGACACGGGGTATTCGAAAGATTTTGCCGACACGCGGCGTTTTTTTGAGCGGCAACACGCGGCCAAGGCCCCGCCCGTTCAAGGCACCTCAGCGGGCGCGGTCACAACGACGCCCCCACCTCGCACACACCGGTTTGACCTGGCCTTGATCGCCATTGGCGCTTACGAGCCGCGCTGGTTTATGGCGGCCCAACACATCAATCCGCTCGAAGCCGTGCAGGTGCACCAGGATTTGGACGCCAAACGCAGCCTTGGCATCCATTGGGGCACGTTCAACCTGACCGATGAAGCCTTGGATCAGCCGCCCCTGGACCTGGCCCGCGCCCGAGAAATTCGCGGCCTCAAACCTGAGGATTTTTTTGTGCTGAAAATCGGTGAAACCCGGCGTTTTGCAAGCCCCGGCGATAATTAGGCCATGACCTCACTGCCGCCCCTGCCCTGTTACCTCAACGGTGAATTTACCGCCTTGCCCGACGCAAAAATCAGCGTGATGGACCGGGGTTTCATCTTTGGCGACGGCGTCTATGAAGTCGTTCCAGTCTACGCCGGCCAGCCGTTTCGCTTCGATCAACACATGGCGCGCCTGGAGCGCAGCCTGGCCGAGCTGCGCATTGCCGCACCGCTCACGCGGGCGCAATGGCTTGGCACAATATCAAAATTAGTAGCAAGCTATTCAGCATTGACGGGAACATTCGGCGGAAATGACTCCAGAATCCAGCTTGAAGACGGACTGGACGGCCAAAACCAGTTGATTTACATCCAGATCACCCGGGGTGTCGCCCTGCGCGACCACGTGATGCCGCAAACCATCAGCCCCACCGTTTTTGCCATGACCAATGTGATGCGCCCCCCAAGTACCCTGATGCGCGACCAAGGCGTGGCCTGCGTCACGGCGGACGATTTCCGCTGGGAAAAAGCCCACATCAAGGCCACCAGCCTGCTCGGCGCGGTGTTTTCGCGGCAAATCAGCTTTGACGCGGGCGCCATTGAGACAGTGATGTTCCGGGGCGACCACTTGAGCGAAGCGGCCGCCAGCAACGTCTGGGTCGTCAAAGGTGGCAAAGTGTTCGGCTCGCCCAAAGACCAGCTGGTGCTGGAGGGCATCCGTTACGGCCTGTTTGACGAAATTTGCCGCGAGCAGGGCCTTGGTTTTGAGCTGCGCCGCATCACCCGCGCGGAGGTGCTGGACGCCGACGAACTGCTGTTGTCCAGCGCCACCAAAGAAGTGCTGGCCATCACCCTGCTTGACGGCCAGCCCGTGGGCCATGGTGCAACCCTGGGTCGGCCCGGCCCGGTTTACGCCAAGTTGTATGCGGGTTACCAGGCAGCCAAGGCGCGGGCGCTGGCACACCAAGGCATCGCGGCAGCATGACAGCCGCTTTGCCGTCTGAAGA
>JANYCG010000236.1 GCA_025360385.1 Burkholderiales bacterium
CGCCTAATCTTGCCTAACATTTCCATGGTGATCACCTTTTTTGCTCCTGCCTAAAAATTAGGCAGAGCTAGTAAAACACCTGGCTCAGTTTTGGATCGGCACAACCTCTAAAAGTGGCTCAGTTTTCGGTCGGCGGCAACAGGAAGTGATTACCAGGGCGATGGGGTTGGGGAAGTAGCTGTTCAGCGGGTTTGCTTGAAGGCCGTCCAGAATGGAATAACCACGTCCTCATGTTCCGGTGCGATCACTTTTCCTATTGGCGTGCCTTCTCCTTTTGATTTCATGATGAACTCCGCGATAAATATTGCCAGCGAATCCTCAAGGAAGCTGATGATTGTGCGAAGAAGATCGATCATTTGTTCAAGCATTGGAACAACATTTTTTTCTATGCTGTCACCGCGTTTTTTTCCAAACATCCAAACTTGGGCAAGGTTGTCAGCGGCGTCGTAAAAAGTGTTGCCGGATTGTTTGCCAACATAAATGACATCATCAACCCAATCGGCGTTTGGTGTGACAAACGGCGTCCAATCCTTATATTCGGGGAAATGAAAGCCTATTCCGTCACGGACAACTTTGAGCCATGAAGCGGAGTTGACCGCATCGTTCAATTCTGTCCAACGCTGCGTTCCGTCAGGCATTTTTGGCAATACGATTTTGTCCAAAGTCAGTCTCATTTCATCCCTTCTAAGTTTGATGATCGCCTCCCACAATTTTGAGCAAGCCATGCGAAATATCAACATGGTCTGCGATAACTCTGGGCGGAGTCTGGCGGGTCGTAGATCTTGATGCTTCGGCATCGTAAAACTTGCCAATTTTTGCAAACACATTAACTCATTGAACATGTGGCCGAGCATGTAGTAGGTATACCGCTCCTGGGGTGTTAGCTTCCCGATTTTTGCGATGGGCAAGCGTACTTCGTGTATCTCAACAGACCGACTTGTCATAGAGGCCCCAAAATCCAGAAATTGGCATTGCTGTTTGACATATAACGTTGAGCGTTATACACTGCGCATGTGATTCGGTCATTCAGCAATCCAAATACCCGAGCCTTGTTTGAAGGTAAAACGGTTAGGTTATACGTCAACTTCCGGTCAGTAGCAGAGCGGAAACTTCAAATGCTGCATCGCGCCACGCGCCTTGATGATTTGCGTGTTCCGCCCAACAACCGTCTTGAAGCGTTGCAGCGTGACCGCAAAGGACAACACAGTATCCGCATCAATGATCAATGGCGCCTGTGTTTCCGTTTTGACGGGCAGGATGCCTGGGATGTCGAGATCGTGGACTACCACTGAAAGGAGATTGCGATGAAAGCCGCCACCAAATTGCCTCAAAAAGCGTCCGTTCAATCGCCAGTCAACGGCATGCGCCCCATCCACCCCGGTGAAGTGCTGCGCGAAGAGTTTCTGCTGCCCATGGGCCTGAGCGCCCACGCCCTGGCGATGGCTTTGCTGGTGCCTGCGCCGCGTATCAACGACATCGTGCGCGAGCGCCGCGCCGTGACGATGGACACCGCCTTGCGCATGGCCCATTATTTTGGGACCAGCCCTGATTTTTGGTTGGGTTTGCAAACCGATTACGACATGGCGAAAGCCCGTGCATCTTTGGGCACGGCGCTGGAACGCATCGTTCGGCGCGACGCCGCTGAATTGATTTGACGTTCGGTTTTTTTGGGTGATCAGGGCATTGAAGCCCAGCCCTGGGGCCAAACAGTTGGCCGGTCTTTACGGGACTGTCCGTGACCTGACCAATGGCCCGAATTTGCCGCTGGAAGACAGTGCCGCCCGATTCGATTCCCTGAACTGACACCCCGCCTGCAAACATCCGGGGTGTGCCGATCGTTTAACACCCCTTGAACTGTGGCTGCCGCTTCTCCACAAACGCCTTCGCCGCGCCCTTGTGGTCGTCGGTCTCAAAGGTGCGGATCATGTGGATGGCCTCGGCGTCCAGCGTGTCGCTCAAACTCCCGCGAAGTGCCGTGTTCAAATTTTTCTTCATATAACCCACGGCGATGGTCGGCAGCGATGCGAGTTCATGCGCATAGTCGTGCGCTGCTTTTGCCAGCTGTTCATAAGGCACCACTCGGTTCAGCATGCCAATTTTGAGGGCGTCGTCGGCACGTATCAAACTGCCGGTGAAATACATCTCACGCGCCCGGGCGGCGCCCACGAGATGGTTCAGAAAGTAGCTGCCACCAAAGTCACCGGACAGGCCGACCTTGGAGAACGCCGTGGTGAGCTTGGCATCGTCACTGGCAATGCGCATGTCACAGGCCAGCGCCATCGACAGGCCGGCACCCGCCGCCGGGCCGGGGATCACGGCCAAAGTGGGCTTGGGCATTTCGTGCAGCCAGCGGCTGACTTCCATGCGTGCGCGCAGGTCGTTGACGCGGTGGTCGAAGCTTGGGCCTGCGCCCGCGTTGTCGCTCCTTTTTGCAAACCCTTTGACATCGCCGCCAGCGCAAAAAGCCCGGCCCGCGCCCGTCAGCACCACCACCCGCACGGCCGGGTCCACCGCCAAACGCGGCAGGGCGGCCAGCAGGCCCGTCATCATGTCAGCCGTGAGCGCATTACGCGCGTCGGGGCGGTTCATGGTCAGGGTGGCGACCCCGTTGTCTATGGTCTCGATTAATTCCTGGTTCATGGCAATCTCCGTGGTGTGGAAGCATGAAGCATAGTCCAGCTTCTGGCGATCGAGCAGCGTGGCGTATCTCAAAGGTGACCAAGGCGCGGGCGCATTTGATGCCGATCCATCCTCTGCCAACACCGGATCACGCGGCTGCTTTGGGGCAGAATGGCGAGAACAAAAGGAGACCCGATGAAGCAATGGATTGCAACTTTCTGGCTGGCCAACGTCGCACTGCTGGCCACGCTGCTGCCCGCAGAGATGGCGCTGGCCCAATCCGGCCCTTACCCGAATCGCCAGGTCAGCTTGGTCGTTGGCTTTCCGGCGGGTGGCCCGACCGACATTGCCGCGCGCATTCTGGCCAAACACATGACGGCCGCTACCGGGCAGTCTTTTGTGGTCGAGAACCGGCCTGGCGCCACTGGCACGATTGCCGCCACGCAGATGAAGCGCGCGGCACCGGACGGCTACACGCTGCTGGTCAACTCCATCGGCACCTACGTGACGGCGCCGCACTTGATCAAAGGCCTGACGTTTGACCCGCGCACCGACCTGGACTACATCAGCCTGGTGTACGAAGCGCCCAACGTGCTGGTCACCGGCCCGGTGCGGCCCGAGCGCACGGTCGCGCAGGTGATTGAGCTGCTCAAAAAGAACCCCGGCAAGATCAGCTTTGCCAGCTCGGGCAATGGCGCGTCGGACCACCTGTCGGCAGAGCTGTTTTTCCAGCAGACCGGTACCGAAGGCCTGCACGTGCCCTACAAAGGCGGCGCACCCGCCATGAACGACGCGCTGGGTGGCCAGGTGGACTTCTTCATGACCAACATCAATGTGGAACTGCCCCATATTCGCGCTGGCAAACTCTTCCCCATCGCCATCACTGCGGCCGAGCGCTCGCCCGCGCTGCCCAATGTGCCGACCTTTGCAGAGTTGGGCATCCAGGGCATGGAAGTGGCCGGCTGGCATGCGCTGACCGGCCCGAAGGGCCTGCCCGCCGACGTGAAAAAGAAGCTTTACGAGCTGGCTGTCGGCGCAATGAAAGACCCGGCCACAGTGAAGACATTGACCGACCTGGGCATCAAGATTGTGGCCAACACGCCTGAAGAATTCACGGCCTTTCAGTTGCGGGAATATGACCGCTGGAAGAAGCTGATTGAGACGCGCGGAATAAAAGCAGATTGACTGTTTGGAGGTTTGCAGGATCCTCATTGTCGGCAGTGCCGTTGCCCGGCCCGGCCCGAGCCCTTGCCTTTGGCTTGAGGCGCTGAACACAGGGGCAAAATTTTATAAAAATTCACTCGAAGTGAGTGCACTTTTAATTCACTTAGTATAGCAAACTATTCAGCACCTACGGGGACTTTCGCCGTATTTGACTCTGAGGAGATAGGTGTAGAGGCGGTCTGGGCATTTGGCCCGCACCCCATGGCATTCACGCCGTTTTTCGGGCCAGCAAACCCCGCCCCACCACCTGTGCCTGGATCTCTGCCGCCCCTTCAAAGATGTTGAGGATGCGGGCGTCACACAACACGCGGCTGATCTCAAACTCCAGCGCGTAACCATTGCCGCCGTGGATTTGCAAACTGCCGTCGGCGTTGCTCCAGGCCACGCGGGCAGCCAGCAGTTTGGCCATGCCAGCTTCAATGTCGCAGCGGTGGCCTTTGTCTTTTTCAGTGGCGGCAAAGTAGGTCAGCTCACGCGCCATCACGGTCTCGGCCAGCATCAGGGCCAGCTTGTCGGACACGCGCGGGAACTCGATGATGGCAGTGCCGAACTGGCGGCGGTCGCTGGCGTATTTCAGGCCCAGGTCATAAGCCTTCCAGGCGACGCCGATGGCGCGGGCGGCGGTCTGCACCCGCGCGCCCTCAAAGGTCTGCATCAACTGCTTGAAGCCCTGGCCTGGTGCGCCACCCAGCAAGCCATCAGCGGCGACCACGAAATCGTTGAAGGCAATCTCATACTCTTTCATGCCGCGATAACCCAGCACCTTGATTTCGCCGCCACTCATGCCTGCGGCAGGAAAGGGCTCGCTGTGGGTTCCGCGTGGCTTGCCCGCCAACAGCAGGCTCAGGCCGCCGTAACCTTTGTCGGTGGCGCTGGTGCGGGCCAGCACCGTCATCAGGTCGCTGCGCGAGCCATGGGTGATCCAGGTCTTGTTGCCGTCAATGCGCCAACTGCCGTCGGCTGCCTGCGTGGCGCGGGTGCGCAGCGCGCCTAAATCGGAGCCCGTGTCAGGCTCAGTGAACACGGCCGTGGGCAACACCTGGCCCGAGGCAATGCCCGGTAGCCAGCGGGCTTTTTGCGCGGGCGTGCCGGCCAGCGAGATCAGCTCGCCGGCAATCTCGGAGCGCGTGCCCAAGGAGCCGGCCGCAATCCAGGCGCGGCTTAATTCTTCAGTCACCACACACATGGCCAATTTGCCCAGGCCCAGGCCGCCGAAGTCGCTGTGGATGCAAATGCCAAACACGCCCAGCGCGGCCATTTCAGCCACGACGGCGTCGGGGATCAGTTCATCGGCCAAATGCCATTGGTGGGCGTGGGGCGCAATGCGCTCGCTGCTGAAGCGGCGGAACTGGTCCCGCACGATGTTTAGGTCAGCGTCCGTCAGGGCCTCGCTGATGGGGGCACCGGCGCGAATCTGCTCGATGAGGGCATGGCGTGCCCGCGCGGTGTTGCCATGCTCCAGAAACCAGGCGACCGACGGGTCAGAGCGCAGCGCCAGAACCGCCGCATTCAAGCCCAGTTCGTCGGGCCTGAAAATTTCACTCTGGCTCATGGGGATGCCACCCGCAAGCTGCTGCAAGTATTCGCCAAGGCCAATGCCGATCAGGAGATTTTCTGCCGGGCGGTGAGCCAGGTGGGGTGCCCCGGCTGCGCCGTCGTGGCCGTCGACGCCACCCTCTGCCGCCAGGCGCTGGCCCCAGCGTACGGTGGCGAGGATGGCCTCGGCCGTTGTGGCAACCCAGGCCAGCCCGTGCAAGGCGCGCTGGTTGCGGTGCGCCAACGGCGCATCCAGCAGTCCGTTGACCATGACGCGGTCGCGCAGGGCTTGCGTGGCCGCCGCAACGTAGCCGTGCACTGCCTCCGCCACGTCGTCCAGGTTTTCAAATATTGTCATGAGGGGGTTTGAACGTTCTGTTGGGGTGAGCTTTGCGGGCGATATCGGTCGGGTTCAACGCGCCAGCCCGGCCACACGACCGCTGTCATGCAACTGGCCAATTTGCGTGGCCGACAAGCCCAGCAGGTCGGCCAGCACTTGGTCAGTGTGTTCGCCCTGCCTGGGCGCGCGCCTTGCATCGACCCGGTCCATTTGGCTCAATGTGGCCGCCGCGCCGGGGGTTGGGTAGGTCAGCCCGCTGGGGTGCGTGACGGCGCTGAACAAAGGGTTGGCCGACACCAGGCGCGGCTCTTCAGCCAAGGCCGATTTGAGCGTGTGGTAGGGCCCCCAACACACACCGTTGGCGTCGAAGGCCGTGCCCAGCGCGCCAGCGGTGCGCAACGCAATGGCGGCCTCCACCAAGGGTGTGAGCACGTCCCGGTGGGTGAAGCGCAGGCCTTCGTCTTTCATGAACGACACGCCCAGCGCCGCTTCGATGCCGGCCATCGCCGCAGCCAGGTCGAGCGACTTCACCAGGCCCGTCCACTGCCGGGGTGTGATGGCGACCACCATCAGGCGTTTGCCATCTGCGGTTTTGAAGTCGCGCCCGAACGCGCCGAATAAGGTGTTGCCCATTTTGGGCCGGTCTGTGCCGCTGTACACCTCGGCGATCTGGCCCAGGTGCCCCAGCGAGGCGACGGCAATGTCAGACAGCGGGACTCGCACCTCCTGCCCCTGGCCTGTGGCCTGGCGGTGGCGTTCGGCGGCCAGCAGGGCAAAGGCGGCGTAGGCACCTGCCAGCAAGTCCCAGGCGGGCAAGACGTGGTTGACGGGTTCGGGCGGCGCGTCGGGGTCGGCACCGCTGCCCGATGGGTTGGGGGCACCGGTCATATACGGCACCCCAATGGCCGCATTCACCGTGTAGTCCACAGCGGGTGTGCCATCAGCCCAGCCCATCACGCGCGAGGTGATGAGGTCGGCGCGTCCCTGGCGCAGGCGCTCGTGCGAGAGGAAACCATCGGCCGGAAAGTTGGTGACGAACAGGCCGGCACCGTCACCCGGCGCGCAGACCAGTTGTGCCACCAGGGCACGGCCTTCGGGCGACGCAAAGTCCACCGCAATCGACAACTTGCCCTTGTTCAGGCCCTCCCAATACAGGCTGCTGCCATTGGCAGACAGCGGCCAGCGGTGCGCATCTGGCCCGCCGCCCATTGGGTCGATGCGGATGACCTGCGCCCCCATTTGTTGCAAGTGCAGGGCGCAGGACGGTGCCGCGATGAAAGAAGCGCATTCAATGACGCGCATGCCGCGCAGGATGGGGTACATAGTGCTGTGACTTTAACGGGAAATCATTCCACGGGGGTGGCCCGGCCCTTGGCCGCCTGGCGTGTCAAACAAGGCCGGTTTTTGCCACCTATGCAATGAAATAGGGCTTAAATCCCCGTAGTATATGACGATTGTGCTATATAATAAATAGCGTTCCGAATTCCATGGACTGGCTTGCATGTTTCACGGCTTTTCCAGTTTGCCGCGTTTGCCCGTAAAAATTCCGCCCATTGCCATGATCAGCGCGATGGCCCAAAACGCCGGCACCATGCCAACCGCGGCACCCATGCCGCCCAGCAGCAGGGGCATGAAGGTCTGGCTTGAATTCAGGAAACTGGTGCGGACACCAATGGCCTCGCCGGTGCGGCCGGTTGGCGCCACCTGGTGGATCAGGCTCAGCACCATGGGTTGGGCCGCACCCAGACCCAGGCCCAGAAAAAAAGCCACTGCCAGCAGCGCGGGCAAGGCGGTGAACAGCGGGAACAGGCCGTAGCCCACGGCGGACACGCTCAAGGAAAAGGTCAGAACGTGCCATTCGGTCAGGTGCCTGGCCAACAGCGGCATGAACAGGCGCACCACAAAGGTTGCGACACCAAAGCTGCCCATGACGATGCCAATGCTGGAGGCCGACAGGCCAATGCGGGTGCCCTGCACCGGCACCATGAAGGTGAACATGTCCCAGCTCATGGACATCAGGGCGCTGGCAATGAACACTGCCCGCAGGGTCGGGTCGCGTATCAGGTCCATCACGTGGGCGTCGGCCGGTCGGTCCAACACCACTCGGGGAGGTTCTGGGGCCGGACGCAGAACAAGAAAAGCCACCAGAGGAAGCAGGGGGAACAGGGCCAGCACCACAAATGAGCGGGCGTGCCCGACATGGTCAATGGCAAACCCCGCCACCACCGGCCCCCCGATGCTCGAGATCGAAAACCCCATGGCCAGCCAGGTGAACACCTGGGTTCGCGTCTGGGCGGTGCTGGCATGCCCGACAGCATTGTTGGTGGCGATGTGCAGCACCATGAAGCTCGACCCCAGGATCAGGCTGGACACATACAGCACGATGATGGACTCGTAAAAAGCCGGCAGCAGGACGCCCACGGTGACCCCGACCATGGAGATCAGCGCGGGCCGGGCGATGCCCACCCGGTCGGTCCAGCGCCCCAGATGCACCGAGATCAACATGGGCACCACCGACAGCAGGCTGACCACCAGGCCGACGGTGAAGGTGCTGGCGTGCTGGTGGATGGCGTACAGGCTCAGCGCCACACGCCCGCCGCAGAAGGCAATGTGCACCATGATCGTCATGGCGATCAGGGCGATGATTCGGATTCTGGCCGGGCCGTTCAGCGTCTGGGGCGGTGTGTGCATTGAGGTGAAGAACGGTACCTATCGCTGGGCCTTGTCTTTGTTGTTTTGCGTCTCAATGCGTTCCCTTGCGTCGCGCCAGTCGGTGTCGCTCCATTCCCGCAACGCGTAAAAATTGCCGCCCGTGGCCAAGGCGCTGCCGCCGTCCATCATGATGCTCTGGCCGGTGAGCCAGTCGCACTGGCCGGGGGCCATCAAAAAGCTGGCCAGGTTTTGCAGCTCGCTCATGTCGCCGACCCGTCCCATGGGGTTGCGTTTTTTGCTGTGTGCGCCGGGTTCTTCGCCGGGGTTCAGGCGCTTGCTCATGCCCTCGGTGGGGATTTCGCCGGGGCCGATGGTGTTGAGCCGGATGCCGTAACGCGCCCATTCAACCGCCAGTGACTTGGTCATGACGTCGATGCCGGCCTTGCTCATGGCCGACGGCACCACGTAGGGGCCGCCGTTGTCGACCCAGGTGACGATGATGCTCATCACGTTGCGGTAGGGCTGGCCTTGTGTCCATTGGCCGGTTTTGGCTTCTTCAACCCAGCGTTTGCCAATCGCTTGCGTGACGTAGAACGAACCATGGAACACGATGCCGGCAATGGCGTCAAAGCCGCGCGGCGACAGGCTCTCGGTCGGCGAAATGAAGTTGCCCGCCGCGTTGTTGACCAGGCCCGTGAGGCCACCTGTGTTGAAGATCTCTGCGACCATCTCTTCGACTGCCTGTGCAATGCGGATGTCCACGCCAAAGGTGTCGATGCGGGCTTTGGGGAACTCTGCGCGCCAGGCCGCAGCGGTTTCGTCACAGACTGCTTTGCGCCGTCCGCAAATGGCAATGTCGGCGCCCAGGCTTAAAAAGCGCTCGGCCATGGCCTTGCCAAGACCGGTACCACCGCCCGTGACCAAAATGCGCTGGCCTGTCATGAGATTGGGTTTGAACATGGTGTTTCTTACTCGGGGGTTGGGGGTAGCCTGAAATATAGACGCTGTTTTAAGCCGGGTCGCCGCACAGGTGATTGCCTCAATCATCATACGATAGGACGGTTCACCCGAATGCCCGGGTAGGATGTTATGAAGCGGCCTTACAGGGGCATTTTCCCGGAGGTGCCCGCCACCTTCACCGAGTCCGGCGACGCGAATAAAGGCCCGTGGGACGGCGAAGAGGGCATCACGCGGCTGCCCGACCTGGACGCCGGTGCCACGGCCTGCATGAGCGGTGGCGGCTACCCGGATGGCCTGCGCCAGATCACCGGTGCCTACCTTGCAGGCCGCCCCGACGAAGCTGTCGCGGCTTATGAAAAAAGTGCCGTATGTTCCCGCGCTTATTGAGTATGTAGCTATATAAATTATAGTAATCAAAAGCCGGATGAAGAGCAGGCTTCAATCCCGGCAGGCATCGTGACGCCCAGTTTTTCAGCCCAGGAAACCAGCGACGGCAAGATGGACGGGTACAAATCAACCCCGTGCTCGCGCTGGGCCGCGGCCCGCTCAAAGCCCCGCTCACCGGGGGTTTTGACGGCGACACCCGGTTTGGCGGGCCGCGACGCACGGCATTGGGCCGCCACGGCATCGGTCTGCCTTGTGAAGGCATCCAGCCCGCTGAAGGCGGCGGGGTCGATGATTTGCAGGTAAACCGTGGCACCCCAGCCCTCGCGCGGGTCGGCCCGCCCCAGGCCCGCCAGGCCCCCCGTGAGCGCTTCAACCAGCAAAGTCAGGCCGTAGCCCTTGTGGCCTGAATCCAGGCCGCCCAGTGGCAGGATAGTGCCCTTGGGCTCGGCAAACAAAACGCCAGGGTCGCGGCTGGCTTGGCCCTGGCCGTCCAGCAGCCAGGGGGCGGGCAGTGTTTTGCCTTCGGCGTGCAGGCGGTTGGTCAGGCCGTTGGTGGTCGTGGAGGTGGAGATGTCCATCACCACCGGGACGCCGCCGGTTGGGAACCCGGCTGAAATCGGGTTGGGCGTGAACACCGCGTCCAGCCCGCCAAAGGGCGCCACGCTGGCCGAGTTGAAGTCAGAGCAGGTCAGGATCATCATCAAGCCCTGCGTGGTGGCGCGTTGGTGAAATGCAGCCAGGCAGGCGATGTGGTGGCTGCGGCGGATCACCACGGTGCAGGTGCCCTGGGTTTTGGCCCGCCCGACGGCCAGGTCCATCGCCTTCAACACCAGCCAGGGTCCGGGCAGGCGCTGGCCGTCCCAGGTGACGGCAGCGGGGAAGTCGCTGATGACTTGGGGCTCGCCTTGCTTTTTCATGCCACCACTGTCCAGTGCCTTGAGGTAATTGTCCAACTGCGCCAGACCGTGGGTGTTGTGGCCAAGCAGGTCGCCTTCGACCAGGACGTCGGCCACGGCCTGGGCCTTGTCCTCGCTCAAACCGGCGTTTGACAGCAATTGTTTGGCGAAGCGGACGAGGTCGGTGTGGCGGTAAAACATGGGAGCCTTTGCGGTGACAGGTCGACAATCGGACAAGTTTTCGATGGGTCAAGTCTAGCGGACATGCCCATTGAAAGGCCCTGCGCAGGCGCTTTTCCACAGCCGCCACTTACAATCAGGGCTTACCCGAAGTCCCCATGAACGCTCCTGTCGATGTCTCTTTTTTCGCCCGCGCTGCCAAGCCGCTGACCAGTTACCGCAAATACTGGGCCGCGCGTTTTGGCACGGCCAAATTTTTGCCCATGAGCCGCAAAGAAATGGACGTGCTGGGCTGGGACAGCTGCGACGTCATCCTGGTGACGGGCGACGCCTACGTGGACCACCCCAGTTTTGGCATGGCGGTGATTGGCCGCATGCTGGAGGTGCAGGGCTTTCGGGTCGGCATCATCGCGCAACCCGATTGGACCAGCGCCGAGGCCTTCAAGGCGTTGGGCAAACCCAATCTGTTCTGGGGTGTGACGGCCGGCAACATGGACAGCATGATCAACCGCTACACGGCGGATCGCAAAATCCGCTCTGACGACGCCTACACGCCGGGCGACTTGGGCGGCAAACGGCCCGACCGCGCAGCCATCGTCTATTCACAACGCTGCCGAGAGGCCTTCAAAGAGGTGCCCATCATTCTGGGCGGCATCGAGGGCAGCTTGCGCCGTATCGCGCACTACGACTACTGGAGCGACAAGGTGCGCCGCAGCATTGTGGTGGACGCCAAGTGTGACCTGCTGCTGTACGGCAACGCCGAGCGCGCGATTGTCGAAATCGCCCACCGCCTGGGCACACGGGAACCGGTGCAAAACATCACTGACGTGCGCGGCACGGTCTTTGTTCGGCGGCCAGACAACGCCACGGGCAAAGACTGGTTCGAGATCGATTCCACCCAGGTGGACATGCCCGGTCGGGTCGAAGACCACGTCAACCCCTACATGACGACAAGCGAGCAGGCGGCGGGGCAGGGCGCCACTTGCGCGAAGGAAGATGCGGCACAAAACACGTCCGTGCAAACCGTCGGGGTTGATGCTGAACCATCCCCCGTTCGCCCTGAGCTTGTCGAAGGGTCGCTGTCAATTGCTTCTAAAAACATAGCTGCAAACGCATATCCCAAAAGGACATCTGGCACTTTCACCCCCCAGGTGGCAATTGGCAGCACTATTTCGCCTTTGAAGTTCGTGCCCAACCCCAACCTGGCGCCAAAGGGCAAACTCAAAGTCCCGCCACGCGAGCGCAGCGTGATCCGCCTGCCGAGTTACGAGCAGGTCAAATCAGACCCCGTCCTTTACGCCCACGCCAACCGCGTGCTGCACCTGGAAACCAACCCCGGCAATGCCCGCGCGCTGGTGCAAGCGCATGGGGATGGTGCCACAGCGCGAGACGTGTGGATCACCCCGCCGCCGATCCCGCTGACCACCGCCGAGATGGATTTCGTTTTCGATTTGCCCTACGCGCGCAGCCCGCACCCCGACTATGCAGACGCGAACGGCAGCCACGACCATGCCACCAAAATCCCGGCTTGGGAGATGATCCGCTTCAGCGTCAACATCATGCGCGGCTGCTTTGGCGGCTGCACGTTTTGCTCCATCACCGAGCATGAAGGCCGCATCATCCAGAGCCGCAGTGAAGACTCGGTCATCAAGGAAGTGGAAGACATACGCGATAAGGTTAAAGGCTTCACGGGCACCATTTCAGACTTGGGCGGGCCGACTGCCAACATGTACCGCATCGGCTGCAAAAGCCTGGAGATTGAATCCGCGTGCCGCAAGCCGAGTTGCGTCTACCCCGGCATCTGCAGC
>JANYCG010000048.1 GCA_025360385.1 Burkholderiales bacterium
GATGGTGTTGGCGCTGGGCACGTCGATACCGGTCTCGATGATGGTCGAGCACAGCAGCAGGTTGTAGCGCTGTGCGACAAAATCGCGCATCACCGCCTCTAACTGCCGCTCGGGCATCTGGCCATGGGCGACGGCAATGCGAGCCTCGGGCAACAATTCCTCGAGCTTGGCACGGCGGTTTTCAATCGTCTCGACCTCGTTGTGCAAAAAGTAAACTTGGCCGCCGCGTTTGAGCTCACGCAGCACGGCTTCGCGGATCACGCCGTGTCCCTCGGTGCGCACAAAGGTCTTGATGGCCAGGCGGCGTTGCGGCGCGGTGGCGATCACGCTCAAATCGCGCAGGCCTTCCAGCGCCATGCCCAGGGTGCGCGGGATGGGGGTGGCGGTCAGTGTCAGCACGTCCACCTCGGCGCGCAGGGCCTTCATGGCCTCTTTGTGGCGCACGCCAAAGCGGTGTTCCTCGTCGATGATCAAGAGACCCAGGTCTTTGAACTTGGTCGATTCACTCAGCAGTTTGTGCGTGCCCACCACAATGTCCACAGTGCCGTCGGCGATGCCTTTGAGTGAGGCCGTCACCTCTTTGGTGGAGCGAAAACGAGACACCTCGGCCACCTTGACGGGCCATTTGGAAAAACGATCAGTCAAGGTCTGGTAATGCTGTTCGGCCAAGAGCGTGGTCGGTGCCAAAAAGGCCACCTGTTTGCCGCCGGTGATGGCAACAAAAGCGGCGCGCAATGCCACCTCGGTCTTGCCAAAACCCACGTCGCCACAGATCAGCCGGTCCATGGGGCGCGGGCTGATCATGTCCTGGATCACCGAATGGATGGCCGCCTTTTGGTCGGCCGTTTCTTCAAAACCAAAGGCGTTGGCAAAGGTTTCGTAATCCCCAGGTGAGTAGCGAAAGGCGTGGCCCTGGCGCGCGGCGCGGCGGGCGTAGATGTTGAGCAGTTCGGCGGCGCTGTCGCGGATTTGCTCGGCCGCGCGGCGTTTGGCTTTTTCCCACTGGCCGCTGCCCAAACGGTGCAGTGGTGCCTCGTCCGCGCTGACGCCGGTGTAACGGCTGATGAGCTGCAGCTGGCTGACGGGCACGTACAAGGTGGCTTTGTCGGCGTATTCCAGGTGCAAAAACTCCTGGATATCGGGGCTGCCGTCGGCTTGCAACTGCCCCAAATCGAGGTTGACCAAACCTCTGTAACGCCCGATGCCGTGGGCGCTGTGCACCACCGGGTCACCCACGTTGAGCTCGCTCAGGTCTTTGATCAGCGCTTCGACGTCGCTCACCTGCTCCTGCTTTTTGCGTCGGCGTGTGGTGGGACCAGCGGCAAACAGCTCAGTCTCAGTGATGAAATCAATGCCGCCTGCGGTTTGACCTTCCAGCCAACTGAACCCGGTGTTCAGCATGGACGTGGCAATGCCAATTGGCTCGGCGCTGGTTTGAAAATCTTCAAGCGAATCAAACGCGGGCGGGCTGACGCCCGAGGCGCGCAAAAAATCCAGCAGGCTCTCGCGCCGGCCGTCGCTTTCAGCCAGCACCAACAGGCGTTGACGGGTGCGCGATGCGGCCAGCGCGTGGGTTTTGAGCGCCGCCAGCGGATCGTCAGCACCGCGCACGACGGTCAGCACCGGCAGCGCTTCAAATTCGGCATAGGCCGAATTTTCTGCAACCGCTTTGATCGCCAGTTGCGCATGCCCATTGGCCCGCGCATAAAACTGCTCGGCGCTTAAAAACAGCGATTCGGGCGGCAACACCGGGCGTTCGGGGTCGCCTTGCGCCAGGCGGCAACGCTCGAAGGCGTCTTGCGTAAAGCGGTTGAAGGCGGCCTCCAGATCGCCGTGCAAGACCAGGGTGGCGGGGTTGCCGGGCATCCCGGCCAGGCTGGCACCCAGGTAGTCAAACACCGTGGCGGTGTCATCAAAAAACAGCGGCAAGTAGTACTCGATGCCGGCCGTCGCCACGCCATTGCCCATGTCCTTGTAGATGCGGCTTTTGGTCGGGTCGCCCTCCAGCAGTTCGCGCCAGCGGCTTCTGAAGCGGCCCCGCGCGGCGTCGTCCATCGGGAACTCGCGCCCCGGCAGCAATTGAACCTCAGGCACCGGGTAAAGGCTGCGCTGGCTGTCGGGGTCAAAGGTGCGGATGCTGTCGATCTCGTCGTCCCACAAATCCACCCGAAACGGCACCAGGCTGCCCATGGGGAACAGGTCAATCAGGCCGCCGCGCACGGCGTATTCGCCAGGGCTGACGACCTGGCTTACGTGGCTGTAGCCGGCCAAGGTGAGCTGGGCCTTGAACTTGGCCTCGTCCAGTTTTTGCTTGACCTTGAACGAGAAGGTGTAGCCGGCCAAAAACGCCGGTGGTGCCAGGCGGTACAGCGCGGTGGTGGCAGGGATCAACACCACATCGGCCGCGTTGTCGCCGTCGCGCTGCTGGATGCGCCACAGGGTGGCCAGACGCTCGCTGATCAAGTCCTGGTGCGGCGAAAACGTGTCGTAGGGCAGGGTTTCCCAGTCGGGGAACAGGGCGCAGCGCAAATCCGGCGCAAAAAAAACCATCTCGCCCATCAGGCGCTGGGCATCACTGGCGTCGGCGGTCACAATCGCCAGCAATTTGCCAGCGGCCTTTTCGCGCAGGCCCAATTGCGCCAGCAGCAGAGCGTCGGCCGAGCCGGGCGGCTGGGGCAGGGTGAAGCGCTGGCCGGTTTTGAGTTTGGGTAAATCCATGGCGCGTAAGCAGCAAATTTTTTGAAAACAAAATTACAAAACACCCCGCGCCTGATGAAGGTGGGGGTGTGGACAGGCTTGATTTTAGAATGCGGGCATCCCCTATGACCGATTCACCCGCAGATTCGCCACACCATTTGCAGCACGCGCCGTCGCCGGTACCTCGTATTTGGGCGCTGGTGGCCTGTGCGGGCACGGGCAGCCGCGCCCAAAGCAAAGGCCCCAAGCAGTACCAGGCCATTGCGGGTAAACCGATGGTGGCCCACACCTTGCAAGTGCTGAGCCGGGTCGGTGATATTTTTCAAACTTTGGTCGTTTTGTCACCGTCTGATTCATATTTTGAAGAAAATATTGCACAAAAATTCTGCAATAATGATTCATTATTAATAGCACAATGTGGCGGTTCGTCGAGAACTTCCAGCGTTTTTAATGGTTTAAGCCATCTATTAACTAAAAATGCTTTAAAAAATGATTGGGTTTTGGTGCACGACGCCGCCCGCTGCCTGGTGACACCCGCGCAAGTTCAAAGCCTGATTGACGCCTGCCGAGACGACGCGGTCGGCGGTTTGCTGGCGCTGAAGCTGCCCGACACCCTGAAAGTCGAAGGCCATGACGAAGTCCGCGGCAAGGGCGCTGGCCGCGTCGCCAGCACGCTGGACCGCAGCGACAAATGGCTGGCCCAAACGCCGCAGATGTTCCGCATTGGGCCGCTGCGCGATGCCTTGCAGGCCGCCCAAGACGCGGGCCTGGAGGTGACCGATGAAGCCAGTGCCATGGAGGCGGCCGGCTTCAAGCCGCTGCTGGTGCCCGGCAGCGCCCAGAATTTCAAAGTGACCTATCCGGAAGACTTCGCCTTGGCCGAGGCCATCTTGACCCACCGAGAGGCGCAAAAAAAATGACAACCCCCCCAACCCCGGCTGCCGTCCAGCCGCTTGGCCTGGCGCCCCTGGCCGCATTCATTCCGCGTGTCGGCCAAGGCTGGGACGTGCACGCCCTGGTGCCGGGCCGCAAGCTGGTGATTGGCGGAATCCCCATCCCCTACCACCTGGGGCTGCTTGGCCATTCCGATGCCGACGTGTTGCTGCACGCCATCACCGACGCGCTGTTGGGCGCTGCGGGCCTGGGCGACATTGGTCGGCATTTCCCCGATACCGATGCCGCCTTTCAAAATGCCGATTCCAAGGTGCTTTTGGCCGAAGCCGCCCGCCGGATGCGTGTGGCAGGTTATGAAATTGGGAATATCGATTGCACAGTGATCGCCCAGGCCCCCAAACTCGCGCCCCACATTGCGGCCATGTGCGCCTGCATTGCGCAGGTGCTTGCGATCGCGTTGAACCAAATCAACATCAAAGCCAAAACGGCTGAAAAAATGGGCCCGGTCGGCTTGGGGCAAGCGATGCAGGCACAGGCGGTGGCGCTGATTTTCAAACTGCCGGACTAACAGTCCTTGCAAAAACTGCTCGCCCAATTGCGCCAGCAGGGCAGGGCTCCCTAACGACTGGTCAGTAAAAAAGCCTTAAAAACCGAATCATCATAAAAACCGCCTACTGAAATGCCGCCTTCAGATTCTTGGCTATATGGATGCTACAAATAGTGTGAAGCGGAGGAAAAGGCTGAGAAGAGACCTTTTTGATCCCTCACCCGTGAGCAAAATGATTTGAACCGATTGCACGCAAGACTGCAAATTAAGAGCGTCAACAAAACTTCGTGTGTTATCTTAGGTTGAGTCCTGAAACCGTTGCCGGATCGAATAAAAATCTCCGCCCAATGGTACGTGATATTTAGAACAGCCCGAACTTCGGCTCTGAATGCAATTATTGATACTCGTTGCCTCACATCTTCACGTACTTTCAATCTTGCTTTTTTTACTACCGTGCTTTCCCACCCCGGCCAAAAAATACCGGTCTGTCTGTAACTCCACTCACCCCAAATTTATTACTTGCGGGAATCGCTTGAAAATCTCTGTCGCAGTCAAGCATTTGATAACCCTCACCACCTTCGTCACACTGTAGCTTCAAGTTGGTTGTGCCCAAAAGTGAACATGATCTTTATCGGTGATAATTTCCATGAATTTGACATCATCAAAATCTTGCATTACTCAAACCGAGTATTGGGTTGCTTAACCTAAAACTTGGACAAAATTTCTTGGAATTAATATCCAAGCGAATCCGACTAATTGCAGTACCAGAACCCCATTTCGGTATCGCACGAAGGTCAATCAAATTTTTCCCAGTGTAGAACGAAAATCTTATACTATGCTGTTCATCAAAGTATGGAGTGCCGTCCACTAACCAGAAGAGTTGGAGCGGGACATATTGCGCACCATCATCACAGATAAGATCAATACTGAGGACACCGGTATCTGAGGTTGATACTGTGTCAGACAAAGCAAAATCTATAAATGGATTACTTCCGTGAACTTGGTATTTCCCGCGTGAATTACCCTCTATTAAGTCGTTAGTTAAAATTGGTGTTGTTGTTCGAACAGTTTTGAAATTATTTACGTCTTTTAAGAAGATGGGCGGAGGTAAGGTTGCCAATGACTCTGACCTAAAGGCGCGTTCGATAACTGTAAAAAATATGTAGTCTGGCTTCCAGTCGTCAACTAATTGAACAAGTCGCCCTCCTGGCCTGATACCTTCTTCCCAATGTACCTGAAGCACCTCACTAAATGTTTTTGACATTAAAAGTGACATTGCATCACCGAATGAGTCCCTTAGCCAGAGAATCTTTTTTTTATTGAGTGCGCCTTTAGATTTGACTAAAATTGGTTTGTATGTTGCGCCAACGTCAGTATTATTACCTTGTCTTATAATTTCGCCTGTATCAAAATAATACTCAATAGTCTCTAATGGTGTGTCAAGAACCTGGGTAATTGGATCGGGATCCGAAAACGAGTTTGAGATTCTAAGCATTGCTGCTAAATCGCCGCCCTTACGCGAAACAACACGACTAATAGAATTTGCAGAATCAGGCGGCCACAATATTTCCGGTGCGGCATCGCGTACCTGCTGCGAAAAATACTGAAAGGCTAGCCCAGCGCCTAAATGATTCCAGTGAGTATCTGTTTTGTAATAAAATGCTTGAGGGTAGTTTGCTTTTACTGCAGCCAAAGGCGCACGAAAATCGACATAATTACTTGCAACACGCCCTGAAAGCAGGTTATCTACAGCAATGGGCGACACTGGTTTAGCCCATGCAGGCATATACTCTGGATATATCGTACTTTTGTTTGGCGCAATCATTATTCTGAACAATTTTACCCCTTTGGCGGCGAAGTACTTATCCCAAGCTTCAACCGCGGAGTCAATTTTTTGATCGAGAGCTATATCAGTTTTAGTTAAAGGATAGCGACCTACAGATATTGTCTTGTTATATTCGTCTCCCAAATACAACCACCCATCTCGACCAACTATAACTTTTTTTGGAATTGTGCTAACACCAAAAAAATATAAACATTTGGCAAGCCATCCTGCCTCAATATCCATGTTGTATAAAAATGAAATATCGTCAAATTTTACAACTTCACTATGCTTTGCGTTAAATATATTCGTTGCAGGAATGATAGTTAGGCTTAATACGACCCCGGATAGCAAGATAATAATTTTACGTTTCAATTTGGACTCAATCAAAAATTGAAATAGAGAAATACAGAGTTGGTTGCCGCAAACATGAAGTGCATTGCCACCGATAATAGGATGCCCCCGTAGAATAGTTTATAAGCTGTTATTCTCCCTTCAAGTAATTCCACAGAATTTTTCTGAGCAATCATCATGAAAGCCGCAATTACGGCAAGATATATGGGAAGCTGCCCAACAAGAGTGGTAGGTAGAATTTCCAAGAAAATATCAGACATCCACCCCGCCCAAGCAAGATCAGACGTCGAGACTGATGGGACGCTTTGTCCAAACGCGGAGCGAAAATCGATCATCCCATACAGGACGCGCTGCGCATCACCCAAGGTCTTGGCACGAAAAAAAATCCATGCGACATTGACGTATGTGAATGTTGCAATCCACGCAAGTGCAGGAGGCAGTGGGTGACCCAAAAACCTCCAAACTCGAAGAATTACAAGGGCGCCACCATGCATGGCTCCCCAAATTACAAACATCCAAGTCGCCCCATGCCACAGGCCACCAAGAACAAAAGTGACGAAAATGTTAATGAGGGTGCGATATTCTCCGTTGCGATTTCCGCCCAAGGGAATGTAAAGGTAATCGCGAAGAAAGCTGCTCAAAGTAATGTGCCAGCGACGCCAAAAATCTTGAATATCCAATGCCTTGTAGGGTGAGTTGAAATTTATCGGCAGCCAAATATTGAATAGCAGCGAAGTGCCAATGGCCATGTCGCAATATCCACTAAAATCAAAGTAGAGCTGAAATGTATAGGAAAGACTTGTTGCCCAAGCCGCAAAGAAATTAAGTGTCTGGCCTCCATCAAATCCAGTTGTTGCCCAAACAGCAAAACTATCAGCAATAACAACTTTTTTGAATAGGCCAATTGCGAAAATGAACAAGCCTTTTAAAATATTTGAGTATCGCTTGGTCAGTGTCCAACGTGATGCGAACTGCGGCATAATCTGCCGGTGATGAACGATTGGCCCGGCAATTAGATGCGGAAAAAAAGTTACAAATAATGAGTAATTAAGTAAGTTATATTCAGAAGTTTCTCCTCGATAACTGTCCACCAGATAAACGATCTGCGTAAATGTGAAGAAGCTAATGGCCAGTGGTAAGAGGGTGTGAGACAGAGTGAAATTCATACCCAAGGCGATATTAATATTACTAAGCAAGAAGTCAGTGTATTTGTAATATCCAAGTAGCAAAAGATTGGCCACGATTCCCGTTGCAAGAACTACCTTTCTGTTGAGTCGGCGGCGGGGTTTTTGTAGTTCGCCAAGAGAGTTATGATGTGCCTTCGACAGACCCGTGCCAATTGCGTAATTTAAGAAAATCGAAACCAGAATTAATGGCAGGTAATTGATCTCCCAGTACCCGTAAAAAAAAAGACTCGCGGCAACCAACCATACTTTCCCAGCAATGATCAAGCGTCGGTGATTTAGCCAGAAATATATAAAAAAGGAAATGGGCAGAAAAAAAAGAATGAACTGCCATGAGCTAAAAATCATATTGAAGGATACCGGTTCCGGGCTAGCAGCTTGTTGAAAAAGATAAATTGTGAAAATCGACCAACAACAGCTTTTTTCTTAATTAGACCACCTATAAGAACAGCATATCTTACCTAAGAAAACGCAGAGGTATTCACCAGATTTTCCAACTTGCACCGCCGTTTAAATGTTAAAGGTGGGGCAGCCAACAACACCATGTTGAGCTGAACCCCCAGTTCCAAGTCAAGTCAGTTTCGCCTTAGCCGAATACGAGGACAAGTGGAAGATAACGCGGTGGGTGATATTTCTTGGCGAGACGGAGCGAGTGCTTCCCTGGGGTCGATGCTTCCCTAGAGGCCGGTCGCCCGCTGAAATTTGATATGTGCCGCCAAGCCGCCGGAACTGGCGTTGACCAGCGCAAATTTTCCCCCCATGCGTTGCACGGTTTTCTCGACGATGGACAGGCCCAGGCCCGCGCCGCTTGCAGCGGTTCGGGCCGCGTCGCCCCGGAAAAACGGCTTGGTCAAGTCGGGCAGCTTGTCCTCGGCCACCCCCATGCCGTGGTCACGCAGTTTGAACAGCACCCATTTGTCGCGCGCCCGGGCACCAATCTCCACGCGGGCAATGCCGGTGTCCACCGACTTGCCGTAACGCCGCGCATTTTCAATCAGGTTGGCGATCACCCGGCCCAATTCGACCTCGTCGGCCAGCACCAGCAGCTTGGACTCCAGGTCGATTTTGAGCGTCAGGTCGCTGTAGTCCTTGACCGAATACACACAGGCCTCGACCACGTCGTTCAGGCACACTGGCACAAGCAGGGCCTGGCCGGGACGGGCGTAGTCGAGGAACTTGTCGATGATCACGTCCACCTGATCGATGTCAGCCGCCATGTGGGCACGGGCATCGGGGTCGGATACGCTGAGTTCGGTTTCAAGCCGCAGGCGCGCCAGCGGCGTGCGCAGGTCGTGCGAGATGCCGGCCAGCATGATGGTGCGGTCCTGATCCACTTTGGAGAGCCGCTGCGCCATGCGGTTGAAGCCAATGTTGACCTCGCGGATTTCACTGGTGGCGACGAATTCATCCAGGTGTTTGGCGTTCCAGTCGCCTTCGCGCACGCGGCTGGCAGCGAAGGACAACTGCTTGAGCGGGCGGTTGATCAGCCGCGCAATCAGCGCCGCCCCGGCCAGCGACAAGGCGCCCGCAATCACCAGCCAGATCACCCAGGTTGTGGTGCTGGCGGGGGTGAAGCGGCCCCGGTCGGTCAGCAACCAGTAACTGTCTTCCTCAATCGCAAAACCGATCCACAAACCCGGGCGCTGGTTCACGCTTTTGGCGACCACGGTTTGCGCGCCCAGGCGGCGCAGCAATTCGGCCGATACCCGGCGTGACAGCGCGTCATCGTCAAAGGTTTCAAACACGTCGGTTGGCTCGCGCGGGAAGATGGTCACGCCTTCCTGCTCGGTCATGGTTTTGATGAGAGAGACGCGAGCGATTGAATCTGAATGGATCAGCGCGGCCCGGCTCAGGTTGACCAGTGACGCAATTTGCTGGGCCGTCTGAATGGAGCGCGGCTCCAACTCCAGCGAGCGCAGGGTTTGCAGCCAGGCGCCAATGCTGCCCAGCAGCAAAAGCGCGAGCAGGAAGAAAGTGCGCCAGAACAGGCTGAAGCCGCGCCGGGGCGGGGCCTCCAGCGCCCCGGCCAGCGTCTCCAGCGGCATGGGGCCGCTGACATCAGGGCTTTGCGCCTGGCTTTTGCGCGAGCTTTGATTCACGCGTCAAGCGTCACGTGGCGGACGTCAGCGCGCCTGGGCCGATCCGTCCGGCACAAAAACATAACCTACACCCCATACCGTCTGGATGAAGCGCGGTGCCGCCACATCCGCCTCGATCAGTTTGCGCAGGCGCGAGACTTGCACGTCCAGGCTTCGGTCAAAGGCTTCAAACTCGCGCCCCCGAGCCAACAGGGCCAGCTTCTCGCGCGACAATGGAACGCGCGGGTGGCGCACCAGGGTTTTGAGCATGGCAAATTCACCGGTGGTCAGCGGCATGTCTTGGCCATTTTTTTGCAGGGTGCGGGCGCCCAGGTCGAAACTGAAAGGGCCAAAATTGACGGTTTCGTTGTCGATGGACGGCGCGCCCGGCATCTCGGCAGCCGGACGACGGCGCAACACGGCATGGATGCGGGCCAGCAACTCGCGCGGGTTGAAAGGTTTGCCCAGGTAATCATCCGCGCCCACCTCCAGTCCCACAATGCGGTCCACGTCCTCGCCTTTGGCAGTCAGCATAATGATGGGCGTGCGGTCATTGGCGGCGCGCAGGCGTCGGCAGATGGACAAGCCGTCTTCGCCCGGCATCATCAGGTCCAGCACGATCAAATTCACACTTTCACGCTGCAAGACGCGGTTCAGGGCTTTGCCGTCTTCCGCCTGCAACACCTCAAAGCCCTCCTGGGTGAGGTAGCGGCGCAGCAACTCGCGGATGCGGGTGTCGTCGTCCACCACCAGAATTTTGTCGACACGGGTTGGAACGGACGCGGAGGCGGACAGGTGGGTAGGGCTCATAGGGGGTGCAGTGAAGGCGTTCGGTAATTTGTAACAGAGGCAATTCTGCGGTGTCACAGCCCGACTTACCAGAAGATCGGCTTGAGTTTGACACAATGTTACAAAACTTGCGCTCCTGTACAGCGTGACAGGCCAACAATGTGAGCACCGATGTCCCTCAGACTTTAAGCTTTGCAGTGTTTGTGGGGTATCCGTGAGTTAGCGTTGGGTTTAGCCCTGCGTTATCTGCGCCTTACTTGTTCTTTTTCATTTTGACCATGCAAGCTCAAGGTTTTGTATTGCCCCTTTTTGCCACTGGCCTTGCCGCTGCGTTTGTTGCCGGGTTTGCTGCTTGCCTGGGCGTGGGGCAGGCCCAGGCCCAGGGGCCAGCGTCGGCGCCGGCAGCGCAGTCAGATGCCAGGCCCGAACCCCGGCCCGCCAAAGAGGCCCGCGACCCACGCCTGTCTGACTTGCGCAATGCCCTGCAAGCCAACAGGGCCGGGGCGATGGCGGTGGCGCCTGGCCCTGCGCCTGGGCGGCATTTGAGCGAGCCCGAGCGCGCTGAAATGCGCCGCCAGTTGTCGCAGCAACGCGTTGATTTGGAGCGCGGCAAGCCTTGACGGGGCGCCGCAAGACGCTCTGCATGGCTCCCCGGCATCCGTGTTAATCCGCCCCCAGGGCAAGCATTTTTACAAGCACTTTATGAAAGACTCTATGGCCCCATCCTCGCGCTTGAAGCGATTGTCAAATGCTTCAAAATGTATAGCTGTATGTTCATTACTGACGGGAACATTGAGCGCTTTTTCCCAACAAGCGGTGGTGCAGCCGCCGCAAAATGTGGTGCAGCTGTCGGCCAGCGGCGCGGTCGAAGTGCAGCAGGACTTGCTCAGCATCAGCATGAACACGACGCGTGAAGGCGCGGACGCCTCTAGCGTTCAAAGCCAGCTCAAAACGGCGCTGGAGGCCGCGCTGTTGGAGGCCAAAAAAACCGCCCAACCTGGCCAGCTCGACTTGCGCACCGGCAATTTCAGCCTGTACCCTCGTTATGGCAAAGACAGCAAAATCATCAACTGGCAAGGCTCGGTGGATATGGTGCTCGAAGGGCGCGACTTTGCCCGCATCACCACCACTGCCGGCAAAATTCAGACACTCACCATGGGCAACGTGAGTTTTGGCCTGAGCCGTGAGCAACGGGGCAAAGTCGAGGGCGACGCCCAGGCCCAGGCCATCGAGCGCTTCAAGTCCAAAGCGGCGGAGATCGCCAAGAGCTTTGGCTTTGCAAGCTACAGCTTGCGTGAAGTCTCGGTCAACGCCAACGACCAAGGCTACAACCCGCGCCCTGCCATGTTGGCCATGCAGGCCCGTGGCGTGGCTGCCGATGCGCCCGTGCCCGTAGAGGCCGGCAAAAGCACGGTGCTGGTGACGGTTTCCGGTTCGGTGCAACTGAAGTAGCCGGTTTGGCGCAAAGCACAGCCCCAGAGCGTGGCCTCAGCCCGTACTTGGGGTCTTGTGCAAGCTGTGGCGGCGATAGCCCCATCGCAAAAGACGCCCGGCCAAGACAGCCCCCAGCAGCCCGCCGTACACGGCCAGCAACTGGTCACGCAGTTGGCCCAAAGCCTGGGCGTGTGCCTTGGGCATGGGTTCGGTGAACTGCGACCGCCAGGACGTGTTTTGCAGCAGGGCTGTGACTTCGGCATTCATGGTCAGAAAGCCGCCGGCCGCTGCCAGCGGTAACAACAGGGCCAGCGTCATGAGAACCCAGCGCCAGCGGATGTAGAACGCGCGATGCCGCAGTGCCACGTTCAAACCCAGGCAACCATGCAGCCATCCCGGCGCAAGCAAGGCCAATTGGCGCCCTTCGGCACCCGAGTTGATGAGCGACCACACCACCCGCTGGTACTCTGGAAGCAAGCCGTACCACTCGTAGGCAATCCGCGTGGTGACGGCATGGCCCACCAGCAGCAGCGGAAAACTCAGGCCAAAGGCAATGCGCAGCAGTTCTAGCGGTGCCAGCCACAGCGTAGGGCGCTGGTACAGGCCGGTCAATGCCAGGGCCAGGTGAACGGCAAACGCGCCGTACAGCAGCGCCGTGCCTGGCGCGCTGTGCCAGACCGCAACCGCCAGGGCCATGCCTTGCTCGGCCGCCTTGAGCGACGCCAGACCCAAGGCATGGTTGAGCAAGTGCGCCGCAATGTAGACCCACAGCACCATGCCAGAGCCGAGTCGCAATGTGCGCACGCTCACCGCTGCTACGCGCTGCTTATTGCGCCACCCAGCCGCCGTCCATGTTCCAGGCCACGCCGCGCACGTTGTTGCCTGCTGGCGAGCAGAAAAACAGCGCCAGTTCGCCCAGCTCTTCAGGCGTGGTGAATTGCATGGACGGCTCTTTTTCGCCCAGCAATTGTTTTGAGGCGGCGTCAATGCTGATGCCTTGCGCAGTCGCCTTGGCATCGATCTGTTTTTGCACCAGCGGCGTCAGCACCCAGCCGGGGCAAATGGCGTTGCAGGTGACGCCGGTGGTGGCGTTCTCCAGCGCCGTGACTTTGGTCAGGCCGACGATGCCGTGTTTGGCGGCGACGTAGGCCGATTTTTCAGGCGAACCGACTAGGCCGTGGGCCGAAGCGACGTTGATGATACGGCCCCAGTTGGCCGCTTTCATGGCGGGCAGCGCCAGGCGCGTGGCGTGGAAGGCGCTGGACAGGTTGATGGCGATGACGGCGTCCCATTTCTCGATGGGGAAATCCTCAATTTTGGCCACATGCTGAATACCGGCGTTTTTGACCAGCACATCCACCCGGCCGAAAGTGGTGGCGGCGAAGGCCATCATGTCGGCAATTTCAGCGGGTTTGCCCATGTCGGCGCCATGGTAGGCCACTTGAACGCCGGGCGCGGCCTGGGCCAAAATTTGGGCTTTGGGGGTCTCATGGTCGCCAAAACCATTCATAACGATGTTGGCCCCCTGACGTGCGAGGGCCATGGCCAGCCCCAGCCCAATGCCACTGGTGGATCCGGTGACCAGGGCGGTTTTGCTGCTGAGAAAATTGGTGGACATGAAATCTCCTTGAAAAAAATTTGAAATGAAAGGGGCTGGCCGGCCAGGCAGGTGAACGGGATGCGCCGGGTTTACGGCTGCTTTACGATAGGGGCAATTATCGCTTTGCCAAGGAACCCCATGACCGAACCCAGCCTTGAATTTGTCAACTGCCCCGATGCCAATGGCGGCCACCGCATGGCCTACTGGCAGTGGGGCCAGCCCGATGCGGGGCACGTGGTGGTTTGCGCCCATGGCCTGTCGCGCCAGGGGCGGGACTTTGACGTGCTGGCGCGGGCCTTGTTGGCGCGGGGCGCTGAAAAAGGCGCTGGAACTGACCAAAGAGGCGTTCGCGTGATATGCCCCGACGTGGTGGGCCGCGGTAAAAGTGACTGGCTCAAAGACCCTATGGGTTACCAAATTCCAAATTACGCCGCCGACATGCTGGCCATGCTGACGCAGGTGAAACCGACGACGCTGGACTGGATTGGCACCAGCATGGGCGGCTTGATTGGCATGGTGATGGCGGGCCAGCCGGGGTTGCCGCTGACCGTGCCGATCCGGCGTTTGATTCTGAATGATGTCGGCCCGGTGCTCCAGTGGGCATCCCTGGTGCGCATCGGCGACTTCTTGGGTAAAACGATGCGTTTTGCCTCGGTGCAACAGGCCGCAGATGCGATGTGGGCCATCTCCACCGGGTTTGGGCCACACACGCCCGAGCAATGGCTGGCCTTGTCCCAACCCATGGTCAAACCCATGACCGATGCACAGGGTGGTGTGGCCATGCACTACGACCCGGCGATTGCCGTGCCCTTCAAAACCGTCACTCAGGAATCGGCGGCGCAGGGCGAAGCGGCGGTCTGGGCACTGTACGACAACATCAGCGCCCAGACCCTGCTGCTGCGCGGTGAACAGTCGGATTTACTGTCGCCCCAAACCGCTCTGGCCATGACACAACGCGGCCCCAAGGCTCGGCTGGTGGAATTTGCAGGGGTGGGGCATGCTCCTACATTTGTAGCAAACTATCAAGCATACACGGGAACATCCTTCATATTTGATTGATTGATATTCAAATCGGCATGAAAAACACGGTTTTGGCGGCCCATGGGGGATTGCCTGCGGCTTACGGTGCGCCGTCGGCCGAGCCCTCTGCTGCCCTGGCCCGCGCCCGCGCATTTGCCGAGCCGCTGCTCGCGGGCCAAAGCCTGGACACCGGCGAAAACACCTTGGCCCATGCAGACGCGGTCGCGGCCATTCTGAAGGACATTGGCGGCGCAGAAGCCATGCAGACCGCCTGTTACCTGGTGTATGCCTGCGAGCACTTGAACCGGCCGCAGGAGGTCATCGCCAAGGCCTTTGGCGACAACTTTGCCCTGCTGGCCATCGAGACCAACAAACTCGTCAAAGTGCAGCGCCAGGCCCGCCTGGCACAGCCGCAAAACGGTGGCCTGGCGATGGCGCAGACCGCAGCCATGCAGACCGAGAACGTGCGCAAGATGTTGCTGGCCTTCAGCAAAGACCTGCGCGTGGTGTTGCTGCGCCTGGCATCGCGCCTGCAAACGCTGCGCCATTGTGCGGCCTCCAAGCTGCCCGTGTCACCCAAGCTGGTGCAAGAGTCGCTGAATGTTTTTGCGCCACTGGCCAACCGGCTGGGCATTTGGGAGATCAAGTGGGAGCTGGAAGACCTGTCGTTCCGGTTCATTGAACCCGACACCTACAAACAGGTGGCCCGGCTGCTGGACGAAAAACGCAGCGAGCGCGAGGCCAATGTCAAGCTGCTGCGCTCTCAAATTGAAAGCGGCCTCAAGGCCCAGGGCATTGCCGCCACCGTTCAGGGCCGCCCCAAACACATTTATAGCATTGTCAAAAAAATGCGTGGCAAGTCGCTTGGGTTTGAGCAGTTGTACGACATTCGGGCCCTGCGCATTGTGGTGAGCAACGTGCCCAACTGTTATGCCGCCCTGGGCTGGGTGCACAACCATTTCACGCCCTTGGGCGAGGAGTTCGACGACTACATCGCCAAGCCCAAAAGCAACGGCTACCAGTCTTTGCACACCGTCGTTCGGGAACATGACCCCCACGCTCCACCGCTGCGTGGGTCGCTGCCCCCCGATGGGGCTGTCCCACTTTGGGGCGGCCCGTCAGAGGGACGCTCATCCGGCCGGCCGATTGAAATCCAGATTCGCACCCAGGCCATGCACGACCACGCAGAACACGGCGTGGCCGCGCATTGGGCCTACAAGGAAGCGGGGGTCAAAGGTTATGCCGGCGTGACGGCCAGCGGCGAATATGACGCCAAGATCGCGGTGCTGCGCCAGTTACTGGCCTGGGAGCGCGATTTGTCGGAGCCCGCAGCCGGACAGGGCGTCTTGGAGGACCGCATTTATGTGCTGACGCCGGATGCCGCCATTGTCGAGCTGCCGCAAGGCGCCACCGCCGTGGATTTTGCCTACAGCGTGCACACCAACCTGGGCCACCGCTGTCGGGGCGCGCGGGTGGACGGGGCCATCGTGCCCCTGAACACGGCGCTTAAAAATGGCCAGACCGTCGAGGTGACGGTGGCCAAGGAGGGCGGCCCGTCGCGCGATTGGCTCAACGCCGAACTGGGTTATCTGGTGAGCCACCGCGCCCGCGCCAAAGTGCGCGCCTGGTTCAATGCCATGGTGTCCCATGAAACCATTGCCAGGGGGCGTGAGGCGGTTGAAAAGCTGCTGCAACGCGAGGGCAAAACCGCCGTCAAACTGGACGACCTGGCCGGACAACTGGGCTTCAATTCAGCCGACGACCTGTTTGAAGTCGTCGGCAAAGACGAGTTCTCGCTGCGCAACATCGAGGTGCTGCTGCGGCCCAGTGAACCGGTGGGGCTGGCGGACGACGCGCCCATCCTCAAAAAACCCAAAGCGGCCGACCCGTCGGCCAAAGGCGGTCTGCTGGTGGTCGGCGTGGATTCGCTCATGACCCAGTTGGCCAAATGCTGCAAACCAGCGCCACCGGACATGATTTGCGGTTTTGTCACGCGCGG
Organism: Burkholderiales bacterium; assembly: GCA_025360385.1. GTDB lineage: Bacteria > Pseudomonadota > Gammaproteobacteria > Burkholderiales > Burkholderiaceae_C > JANYCG01. Next base: position 16,419 of record JANYCG010000048.1, read on the forward strand.
CAAAGGCGTGAGCGTGCACCGTGCAGACTGCTCCAACCTGCGCGAGATGATCGCCAAAAATGGCGAACGTGTGATCGAGGTGGCCTGGGGTCTGCCCCAGGCCGCCGAGCTGGCTGTCTACCCGGTCGATGTGGCCGTTGAGGCCGCAGACCGCCAGGGCCTGCTGCGTGACATTTCAGAGGTGTTCACCAAAGAAAAAATGAACGTGATCGGCGTTCAGACCCAGTCGGTCAAAGGCACGGCCTGGATGACCTTCACCATCGAGGTGGCCGACGCCGGTCGGCTGCACAAGGTGCTGGGGGTTGTGGGCGAGTTGCGCGGGGTGCGGTCGGCTAGGCGGCGATGACGCTGAGACATGACGCCAAGACAATCCGGGAAACTTGTAAGATGCAATTTTTTTGATCGGACAAGCCCATGACCTCTGGCCACTTCAAGACCCTGCTTACTGCGTTGTTAACCGCTACGGCGTTGTTGGCTCTGCCAGCGCACGCCGGCAAAACCCTGGACGCAATCAAAGCGCGTGGCCAAGTGGTCTGCGGCGTCAACACCGGCCTGGCCGGTTTTTCACAAGTGGACGGCAGTGGTGCCTGGACCGGGCTTGACGTTGATTTTTGCCGCGCCCTGGCCGCTGCCGTGCTGGGCGATGCCAACAAGGTGAAATGGGTTCCGTTGAACTCGCAGCAACGTTTGCCGGCCTTGCAAGCCGGTGAGATGGACGTGTTGTCACGCAACACCACGTTCACGCTCACACGGGACGCGTCGCTGGGCTTGCACGTGACCTCCCCGTTGTATTACGACGGCCAGGGCTTCATGGTGCCGGCCAAATCGAAAATCAAGGATGTCAAGCAACTCAAGGGGCAGACGGTGTGTGTGTTGTCCGGCTCCACCACTGAGAAGAACCTGGCGGACTATTCGCGCACCAACAACTTGGGCGTCAAGCCGGTGGTGTTTGAGTCACTCGATGCCTTGGTCAATTCCTATTTTGCGGGGCGCTGCGTTGGTTACACCACGGATGCGTCGGGGCTTGCGTCCGTGCGCAACAAGGAGGCCAAAAACCCGGATGACCACGTGATTTTGCCAACGCTGATTTCAAAAGAACCTCTGGGGCCGATGGTGCGCCGAGGTGACGACGAGTGGTTTGCGATGGTGAAGTGGGTGATCTACGGCTTGCTGGAAGCCGAGGAATATGGCGTGACCCAGGCCAATGTCGATGCACTCAAAGCCAGCAGCCAGGATCCTGTGGTCCAGCGCATGCTGGGCGGTGGCGCGGAAGACACCGGCAAGCTGCTGGGCCTGGACAAAGACTGGCTGGCGCGCGCCATCAAGGCCAGCGGCAATTATGGCGAAATGTTCGAGCGCAACCTCGGCCCGAAAAGCGCCATCAAGCTGCCGCGCGGGCTGAACAATTTGTGGAACAAGGGCGGGCTGATGTATGCCTACCCAGTGCGGTAGGTGCTTGCCTTAAGCGTTTCTTGAACCGAAAAATGCAGGCCATTTCATGACGTCATCGCCAGGCGCCATGCCTGCTCACACCTTCCTCTGGCACGACTACGAGACCTTCGGCATCAACACCCGGCGTGACCGGCCCGCACAATTTGCGGCCATCCGCACCGACGCAGCGCTGAACGAGATCGGCGAGCCGCTGATGCTGTATTGCCAGCCGGCCAACGACTTCTTGCCTGACCCGCAGTCCTGCCTGGTCACCGGCATCACGCCGCAGCTGTGCCTGGAGAAGGGCCTGCCCGAATACCAGTTTGCCGCGCAGATCGAGCAGGCCTTCAGCCAGCCCGGTACCATCGGCGTGGGTTACAACACCATCCGGTTTGACGACGAGATCACACGCTTCATGTTCTGGCGTAACCTGATCGACCCCTATGCCCGCGAATGGCAAAACAACTGTGGCCGCTGGGACTTGATGGACGTGGTGCGCACCGCGTATGCGCTGCGGCCCGAAGGCATCGAGTGGCCGACCAAGCTGGATGAAAAGGGCGATGGAAAAAACGACTACAAGGCCAGCTTCAAGCTCACCGACCT